>NZ_CP095187.1:0-307500 GCF_022965755.1 Pseudoxanthomonas sp. F37
TGTGGTCCTTGATCAGCTTCTCAACGTTGTCCAGGGACATCTCGGAACCTCGGGTTGGATAAGGGTTGTGGCAAAGACAGAGCAATCCTCGTGCCAAGTCCGATACCGCCCTAACTCATTGATTCGAAACGTCTCCACGAACGGCTTCAAGCCCGGCCATCCCCAGAATGGGGACTGCATTTCAGGCAATGCACCAATATGGGGTTTACGGACAGCCCACCGTTGGCGACCGGCACGTGGCTTCATGAAGGCCGCGGTGCTGTCGGGCCTGCGTGCGGCCAGCGAGTCCAGCACCCTGTTCCGCGGCGGCTGAGGACGGGCCAGCGCCGGCGGTGGGCGCTGGCCGGGCAGGGACCGGAAGGGCTTTCCGTTATCCTGCCCGTCCCCCGTCCGAAGCCTGCCCATGACCGACCTGCTCGCCGCGCTGCTGCTCGGCATCCTCGAAGGCCTGACCGAGTTCCTGCCCATCTCCAGCACGGGCCACCTGCTGATCGCGCAGCACTGGCTGGGCCAGCGCTCGGACTTCTTCAACATCGTCATCCAGGCCGGCGCCATCCTGGCCACCACGCTGGTATTCCGCCGGCGCATCTGGGAACTGGCCACCGGCTGGCGCGATGCCGCCACCCGCGACTACGCGCTGAAACTGGCCGTGGCCTTCCTGGTCACCGCGCTGGTCGGCCTGCCGGTGCGGCTGGCGGGCTGGGAGCTGCCGGAGACCGTCACCCCGGTCGCCTGGGCACTGATCCTGGGCGGCGTGTGGATGCTGGCGGCGGAGCACTTCGCCGAGAAGCGCGGCGACATGGCCGCCATCACCTGGAAAGTGGCGGTGCTGGTGGGGCTGGCGCAGGTGGTGGCCGGCGTCTTCCCGGGCACCTCGCGCTCGGCGGCGGCCATCTTCATGGCGATGCTGGCCGGCACCAGCCGGCGCTCGTCGGCGGCGGAATTCGTGTTCCTGGTGGGCATTCCCACCATGTTCGCGGCCAGCGGCTACGCGTTCCTGGAACTGGTGAAGGACGATGCGCTGGGCAGCGAGAACTGGGGCGAGGTGGCCTTGGCCTTCGTCGCCGCCACCGCCACCGGTTTCGTGGTGGTGAAGTGGCTGCTGGGCTTCATCAAGGCCCACCGCTTCACCGGATTCGCGCTGTACCGCATCGTGCTGGGCGCGCTGCTGCTGCTGTTGATGCCGGCCGGCAGCTGAGCCCGGGCCGGTCTTCACCCCGTTCTGACCCCTCGCGCGTTCGCATAAGCCACCTCTGACGGAGAACGCCATGAAACGTCTGCTGCTGCTTGCCCTTCCCCTGGCCCTGGCCGGCTGCCCCAGGCCGGCGGAACAGGCCGCCGCACCCGCGGCGCCGGCGTCCACCCCGGCGCCTGGAACACCCGCACCCCCGTCCATCGACGCGCCTGCGCTGCTCCCGCAGTACCACTGGCGGCTTGCGGACGCGAACGACGCGCAGGGCAAGCGCATCGACGCCCTGTTCGCGCGCGCCGACAAGCCCGTGCAGCTCGATTTCAGGGACGGTCGGCTGGGCATCTCCAACACCTGCAACCGGATGGGGGGCAGCTACACCCTGTCCGATACCCGCCTCACCGTCGGCCGCCTCACCTCCACCCTGATGGCCTGCACCGACAACGCCCTGATGGCGCTGGACCAGGAGGTCGGCAAGCGGCTGGAAGGCACGTTGGAGCTGACCGCCACGCAGGGCGATGCGGCCCGGCTGACGCTCACCACGGCGACCGGCGACACGCTCGTGTTCACCGGCGAGCCGACCCCCGAAACCCGCTACGGTGGCCCCGGCGAGCGCGTGTTCCTGGAAGTGGCGGCCGAGACCAGGCCCTGCAGCCACCCGCTGATCCCCGACAAGCAATGCCTGCAGGTGCGCCAGATCCAGTACGACGAAAAGGGCCTGAAGATCGGTACGCCGGGCGAATTCCAGCACTTCTACGACAGCATCGAGGGCTATACGCACGAGCCCGGCATCCGCAACGTGCTGCGCGTGGACCGCTACTCCGTGAAGAACCCGCCTGCCGACGCTTCGTCGAAGGCGTATGTGCTGGACATGGTGGTGGAATCGGCCCACGAGAAGAAGTGATGCCGCCGGCGATGGCGCGTCGCCGTTATAGTGGCGCGCCACTCTAGCCCGCCCACCCCGATGAAACCTTTCGCACGGAACGCGTCCCTCTCCTGGCTCGCCGTCTCCCTGCTGGGCGCCGCTGCGCTCGCTCTCTGGGTCCCCGCGCTGTGGACGCCCTTCTGGGGCGACGATTACGTGTTCCTGCATGGCGCGCACGCGGCCAATGCCTCCGGCGCGCCGTGGTGGTCGGATTTCCTGCCTGCATCGCCGGTGCGCTTCTGGCGCCCGCTGTCGCAGGAGGCCTACTGGCGCTTCGTCGATGCCGTGCTGCACGGCGATGCCTTCGCCGCACACGGGGTGAATCTGGCGCTGCACGCGTTGGCGTCCCTGGGCGTGGCACTGTTGGCGCATCGCGTGGCGCAGGCCTGCGCCTGGGCCGGTCCCGGCAGGGCCGCCGCACTCGCCGGCGCCGCCTACGCCGCGTTGACGATGCACCTGCTGCCGGTGCATTGGGTCGCCGCCGCCAACACCGCTCTGCTGACCCTGTTCACCACGCTGGCGCTGGCCGCGTGGATCAGCGCGCGCGATGTCCGCGGGACCGGGCGCGCCGCCCTGCTCGCGTCGGTGCCGGTGCTGCTGGCCCTGGCCCTGCTCTGCAAGGAGTCCGCCGCCCTCACCCCGGGACTGATGCTGGTCGTGACCGCGTTCGTCGGTCTTCGCCGCCCCTTCAAGGGCGAGATCGCCACCTGGCTGGCCGCCGTCGTCGTCGTGCTGGCATGGCTGGTCCTGCGTGCGCGATTCACCGCCAACACCGATGCCGCGTACGAACTGAGCCTCGGCGGCCATGTGCTGCGCAACACCGCTTCGTTTGCGGCATGGCTGCTGAATGTCCCGCGTGAAGCGATGCGCATGGCGGTCGCGGGCGACCGGCTGGCGGGCCTGGCCTGGATTGCCGCGACGGCATTGCCGATGCTGGCTGCCTGGGTCCTCGCCTTCTGGCGCTGCCGCGCCGCGCTGGCGCCGCGGCAGTGGCTGGCGCTGCCGGCTTTCGCGGTGCTGGCTTACGCCCCCTACTTCCTGTTCGCGTGGAACAGCTACGAGTACTACGCCGCCATCGCCGTGGTCCTGCCCCTCATCGCGATGGCGCGCTGCATCGTCGACACGCCGCGCGCGCCCGCCATCGCGGCGCTGCTGGTCCTGTCCTCATCGATCGCCGTCGAAGGCACGCGGCGTCTCGACCATCCCGGCCTGATCGGCCGCGCCCGCTGGGCGGAAGCGACCTTGCAGGCGCTCGAACGCCAGCCGCCGCCGGCCCTGCCCCTGCATGTCAGCGTCGCGGACGAGCAGCGCTTCTATGCCATCGGCGCATGGGGCCTGGCATGGCGTCTCGGTGTTCCGTTGCAGCGCATCGGCATCGCCCGCCAATGCCCTGCGACGGGGCCTTGCCTGGTCATCGATGACCAGGGCGCCGTGCGCTGGCGGGACGCGCACTGACGCTGCGCCACGCGCGCGGGCACCGGCGGCCGACGCGCCAGCGCTTCAGCCGCGCAGCGCAGGATTCAGCGTATACGTGCCGTGGATCGCCGCTTCGGCCAGCACGTGGCCCTGCATCGCGCGCTCGACGTCGCCCGCGGTGAAGCGCTCCGGCAGGTCCAGGGCCGCCACGTCCAGTGCGAACAGCCGGAAGAAATAGCGGTGCACGCGCTGGTCGTTGAACGGCGGATACGGGCCGTCGTAACCGGCGTAGTCGCCGCCCATCTGGGCGTCGCCCGCGAACCAGCCGGTGTAGTCGTTCAGCCCCTGGCGCGCACCGGCGGGGCCCGCCGGCTGCCGCTTGCCGCGCGCCGTGACGCCGTCGCTGCAGCTGCCGGCGGCGATCGTGCGCACGTCGTGCGCGATGTCCGCCATCGCCCAGTGGATGAAGTGCGCCCGGGGCTGTTCGACCGGAATCTGCAGGTCGTCGCGACCGACCGTTTCGGCGACGGTCGGTGCATCCGGGTCGATGCAGAGCAGCGCGAACGACTGCGTGCCGTCCGGCACATCGGTCCATGCCAGATGCGGGTTGCGGTTGGGCGCGAACCCGTCCGGCTGCCCCATCGCGAACTCCGCCGGGATCGGACGGGCATTCTCGAAACTCTCGCTCCAAAGGCGCATGTGCGGCTCCTGTCGTCAGGGAAGGATCAAGCCTCGGGGTACCCCAGGCGCACCGCGACCGGGGCAAGCGTGGCGAACGGTCCGGCCAGGGCCTGCGCGTACTGGCGCCAGTGGCCGGCCGGGAAGCCTGCGCTGCCCACACGCGCGGGCGCCGGCAGAGCCGCGCCGCCCAGCACCTGGCCCAGCGCCGACGCGAGACGTTGCGGATCGTTCTCCATGCCGTCGATGCGAAGGGCGACGGCCGGATACAACTGCTGTTCCAGCAGACCGGCCAGGTGCTCCAGCACGCCGGCCAGCCACGTGGCCGCCACCTCGATGGACGGGATCTCCATCATCGAGGGCGCACCCCATGCCAGCCATTCCAGCAGCATGTCGCGGGGATCGCGCAGGATCGCCAGCAGGCGCCCCTGCGGCAGCTGCGGACGCAAGGCCTGCAGCAAGGTGTTGTCCCACCACACCAGCCAGTCGATCACGTTGCCGCCGCGCGCACCGCGCGCAGGCAGGGCCTCGCGCCAGCGGGCGACGAGCGTGGCCGCATCCATCTGTCCGGACAACAGCTGTTCCACCGTGGCGAACGGCTGCAGCGGGTCCCTGGGCGGCGCCGTGCCGAAGCGGTCCGCAAGCAATGCCGCACGGGCCTGCGTGAGTACGGCGGCGATGCGCTCCACACCCGAGCCTGGCGGCCCCCACAGCAGCAGCGGCCACTCGTTGTTGCCCTCCGGCATGGCACCGAGCGCGGGCCAGTCCTGCGCTGGCGGACCGAGCAAGGGCAACGGCAACGACGGGGCTTGCTGCGCGCGCGCGCTCCAGCTGGCCACGGCATCGGCGGCCTGCCCTGCGCGGTCCTGCGCCATGCCCAGCCACCCGTGCAAAAGCGCCCGCGCATCGGCGCCCGGCGCCTGCGCCAGCAATGCCTGGACATGGGTCACGGCCGCGGCCGGATCGCGCGCCACCAATGCGTTCACCTTGCGCGCCTGCGCCGCACCATGACCCGGCTGCAACGCCACGATCCGGTCGGCGACGGCCTCGGCTTCGTCCAAGCGGCCGGCATGCTCCAGTGCCGCCAGCCTGGCTTCGAGCGCATTGACCGACTGCGGCTGGGCTTCCACCCAGCGCCGGGAGATCTCCAGCGCGTCGGTGCTGCCGATGTCCTCCAGTGCCAGGCGTGCCAGCCACAGATCGGTGTTGCCCGAGGCCGATGCCAGGCCTGCCTCCAGCGCCTGCCGTCCTTCTTCGCGCCGCCCCTGCCGGTGCCAGAGTTCCAGCAGGGACGAAAGCAGTTCCCTGTCCTGCGCGCCTCCGGCAAGCGCGGCCTGCAGCAGGGGCGCCGCCTGTTCCAGCCGACCCGCCTGCAGGTGCAGCCGGCCCGCGAGGCTGCGCAGGCCGGGGGTCGCCCGCTGCGCGTCCGCGAGGACCGGATCGAGCAGCTCCAGCGCGTCGTCCGGTCGCCCCTGACGGCCCGCCAGGCTGGCGATGAGGAGGGCCAGATCGGTGGCGGCCGGCACCTTGGCGGCGATGGTGCGGAAGGTCTGCTCCGCGAACGCCAGGTGACCGCGCGCCATGTAGACCAGACCGAGCGCCTGCATCAGCTGGAGGTCGTCCGGCGCACGCTGCAGCGCGGCCGAGAGCTGCTTCAGCGCGGCCTCCGCATCGCCTTTCCGCAGCAGCACCATGCCCTCCACGAACGCCAGGCGCGGATGCTCGGGCGCCACGCGTGCCGCCAGCCGGTTCAGCCGCTGCGCCTCGTCCAGGTCGCCGCGGGCCAGGGCCAGCTGGGCCTGCACGACATAGGCGTTGAACTGGTTGGGATCCAGCCCGGTGGCCTGGTCCAGAGCCGCGCGCGCCTCCTCGGGCCGCCGGCTGCCCACCAGTACGCCCGCGCGCGCCAGGTGGAGTTCGGCATCTTCCGGCGCCAGGGCGATCGCGCGATCGATGCTGGCCAGCGCCGCATCGGCCTGGCCGCTCTGCAGCTGCGCGGCGGACAGCCAGCGCAGCGCCTGGGCGTCGTCGGGGCGCTCGGCGGCCAGGGCTTCCGCCGCGGCCAGGGCGTCGGCCACCGCACCACGGCGGAGGTCGTTGAGGATCGGGTCGTACATGGGACTACCGGTTGCGGGCAAACCCCGATTGTAACGGCCGCCCCGGCCTCAGGCGCCGCCGCCGGACAGCCGCTCCGCCACCCAGCGTTCGGCGTAGCCATCGCAGGCCACGTTCTCGATGAAGCCGCAGTGCCCGCCCCACGGGGCGATTTCCAGGGTGGCGTGCGCCGGCAGCGCCCAGTCGCGGAAGGTATCGAAGGGGATGACCGGGTCGTCCTCGGCCATCAGGATGTGCGCTGGCACCGTCAGCGCCGCCAGGCGGTCGCCGGCGATGGCGTAGCCGTCGAAGTAGGCCTCCAGCGTGCCGAAGGCGGTATGGCGCTGCACCAGCCAGTCGGTCAGCGCACGGATGTCCAGCGCCAGCACGGTGTCGTCGAAATCGTGGCGCTGCGGGAACAGGCTGCGCTTGCGCTGCAGCGAGCGGCGCCACTTGCGGGCGAAGTACCAGTCGTACAGCGGCAGTCCGCTCTCGATGCGGTCCATGGTCGTGGCCGGGTCCAGCAGCGGACAGACGGCGGCCACATGCGCCAGCGCCAGCCCCGAGGCCGGCGCGCGCAGCGCCAGCCGCAGCGCGAAGTTGCCGCCCAGCGAATAGCCGGCCACCCGCATCGGCACGTCGCCGGCGAAGCGTCGCGACACGTCCAGCGCCGCGTGCACCACTTCGTCGAGCCGGTTGGAATGGAACAGGTCTTCGTTCAGGTGGTGGGTATCGCCGTGGTCGCGGAAGTTCAGCCGGAACACGTCGAACCCCCGCCTCAGCAGCTGCGTGGCGGTCAGGCGCATGTAGCTGGAATCGGCGCTGCCTTCCCACCCGTGCAGCAGCAATACCAGCCCGCGCGGTGGCCGGCCCGGCATCCGGCTGAGGAACCCCTGCAGGCGCACGCCGTCGCCGCCATCGACCAGGTGCTCCACCGTCACCGCACCGCTGTCCATCAGCGCGCGCAGCCCGCGGCGGCGGCGCAACGCACTGGACCCCAGCACCGACTGCAGATGCGGATTGCGCAACCAGCGCGGCGGTCGGTAGTCGGCGGCAGTGATCATGGGATGGTCGTCGCGGCAGCGTCCGGGCGAGGGTGGCACCGGTGGGTCGAGTATTCCCTCCAATCCGCCGCCATGCCAGCAGGCCGCCCGTCAGGCCTGTGCCATCGCCTGCACGATACGCTCGCGCGAGAGGTCGGCAATGCGGCGGCGGCCTTCGACGTCGGTCACCTGGATGGGCTCCAGGAAGCAGATGTCGGCCGTGCGCGCGGGTTCACCCAGCAGGCGCAGGAAGTTGGCGAAGAAGCTTTCCTTCGGCCCGAACGCCACCACCGGCTGCGCGCTGCCCCGCGCACCGTAGCGCAGGGCCACCGGCTGCACCGGCACGCCGGCTTCCACCGCCGCCAGGAAAATGCGCGCATGGAAGGGCCCCACCGCGCGCCCGTCCCGGGTGCGCCCTTCGGGAAACACGCCCACCGAGCGGCCCTCGCGCAGGCGCCGCATCATGGCCTGCAGCACGCCTCCCAGCGATTCCTGGCTGCCGCGCTGGTGGAAGATGGTCTGGCCCTGTGCCGCCAGCCAGCCGACCACCGGCCAGCCGCGGATCTCGTGCTTGGCGACGAAGCCCATCATGCGCTGGCTGTGCAGCGCCTCGATGTCGATCCAGCTGACGTGGTTGGCCACGAACAGCGTGGGGCCGGGCAAGGGCTGGCCGACGCGTCGCAGCCGAAAGCCGAAGATGCGCATCAGGCCTGCCGACCACCAGCGCACGGCCACATCGCCGGCGTTCTCCTCGCCCACGCGTATCCACACCAGCAGCGGCGACAGGCACAACAGCGTGACCGGCAGGAAGACCAACAGATGGACCAGCAGCAGCGGCACGCGGTAAAGGTAGCGGAAGACCCGCGCCACGCCGCTGCCGCCAGCAACATGAACAGGGGGCGGCGTCATGCGTGCAAGATAGCAGAGGGGCAGGAGTGAGGGGAGAGGAGTGAGAAGTGAGAGGAGCCAGAGCCTTCGCTCACTTCTCACTCCTCTCCCCTCACTCCTCTCCCTCCCACTAGCTCCGCGGCACCACGGCCAGCGTCAACCGCGACACGCAGACCAGCTTGCCGTCGTCGTTCTCGATGCGGATCTCCCACAGCTGCGTGCTGCGGCCCACATGCAGCGCCCGCGCCGTGCCGGTGACCATGCCGCCGCGCATCGCGCGCACATGGTTGGCGTTGATCTCCAGGCCCACCACCATTTCCCGGGTCGTGTCCACGCACAGGTTGCCGGCCACGCTGCCCAGCGTCTCGGCCAGCGCCACCGAGGCGCCGCCGTGCAGGATGCCGTACGGCTGCACCGTGCGCGCATCCACCGGCATGGTGCCCCGCAGCCAGTCCTCGCCCGCCTCGCTGAAGACGATGCCCAGGTTCGACACCAGGGTGTCGGCCGCGTGGGCGTTGACGGCAGTCAGATCGACGGGGGCGCGGAAAGCCATGGCGATTCTCGGGAGGAGTGAGTGGAGAGGAGTGAGGAGTGAGGGGGGCAGGAGCGCGAGTTTTACTCACTCCTCACTCCTCTCCACTCACTCCTGCGTTACAGAATCGGTACCAGGCCCGCGCCGAACGCGGTCAGCACGCGCGTGTACAGCCATTTCGGCCCGACGTTGACCTCGGGGAAATCGCCGACCGCCACGTAGCACCGGTGGAACGCCGGATCCTTGGGCGCCACCGGCAACGGACAGTCGGGGCCCGGCTGGAACTCGTAGCTGGTGGCGTAGCGCCACGGCCAGACATCGAAGACGGGCAACGCCTCGGACACCTTGCCCAAGCTGTAGTCCAGCCCGGAAAACACCGGCGGCTTGGCCCGCGGGGCGATCACCCACGCATTCTGCGGGGACATGTCGCGGCGGATGCTGTCGGCCAGCGCCTGGGCGAAGGCCGCATCGTCGATCACGACCGCCGCCTCGGTATTGTAGTTCTCCGAGCGCGGATCGAAGTTGTGCGTCCCGATCACCGCCGTGCGGCCGTCGATCACCATCGATTTGGCGTGCAGGCCCATGCGCACGCCGGCGCGCTTGAGGGGCAGCGGCTCGGACGCGGCGCCGCTGCTGAGGAACGAGGGCCGCGATTCGGTACGCTGCAGGCGGCGGGTAGTCTCGCCCTGCGAGCCGGCCGATGGCCCGATCGATCCCGACGGCCCGCGGATGCGTCCACTGCCGCTGCCGCTGCCCGCCACGGCACGCCCGTCCTCCGACGGCGCCACCGGCGGCCCTTCCGGCATCAGCGCGGCGTAGTCCACCGGCGCGTCCTCCGGGAACGGCTTGTACTCGTGGATGCGGAAGCCGAATTCGCGCAGGTAGCGGCGCTTGTACTTGAACGACATCGAATAGACGACCGGGTTGTCGGTCGCCGCCAGGCTGTTGGTGGACACCACCACCTGCGGCGGCGGCTGGCGCTTGCGCATGTCGCGGAACATCGCCTGCGCCTGCTTGGACATCACCAGGTACGGCGTCTGCAGCAGCACTTCCTGCTGCGCGCCGCGGATCAGCGCCTCCAGTTCGGGGGCGGCGGGCGCATCGTGGTCGCGGCGTTCGCGGCGGTGCTTCTGCGGCAGGTCGGCGATGTAGCGCACCGTACCGACCGCGAACGCCGGCTCGACGAAGCGCTCCCGCACCACCGCCGGATCGTCCGCCTGGGCGCTTGCGGCCTGCACGCGCTCCGGCCGCAGATAGCGCGGCGCGGGCATCGCCGGCACGCCCTCGCGCAGCAGGGTGCGGCCGACATCGTTCAGGCGCTCGGCGGGCACGCTGCGCCGCGTATCCCAGAACGCCTGGAAGTTGGCCGCCATCGCCGCCGCCTCCGGGCCGGCGACCAGCACGTCGCGGTCGCGGAAGTTGTACTCGGCGTCCCAGTCGAAGTAGTCGTCCTGGTAGTTGCGCCCGCCGCTGATGCCGATGCGATCGTCCACCAGCAGCAGCTTGGTGTGCATGCGCTGGTTGAAGCGGCGGAAGCAGCACAGCACGCTGCCCGCGTAGTCCAGGTAGTTCAGCTTGGCCTTGCCGAAGCTGGGGTTGTAGATGCGGATGGAGAAATTCTGGTGCGCCCCGGACAGCGCCGCCAGGATCTGCAGGTCGGCGATCGCCGACAGCTGGTCGATCAGCACCCGCACCTTCACCCCGCGCCGCGCCGCGGCCAGCAACTCGTCCAGCACCAGCCGCGCGCTGTCGTCCTTGTCGAAGATGTAGGTCTGCAGGTCGATGCGTTCGCGCGCGCTGCGGATCAGGTTCAACCGTGCCAGCAGCGCGTCCGAGCCCTGGTCCAGGATCACCGCGTAGTGGCGCGGGGCCTCCGGGGTGGACGCGGCGCGCGCCTGTCCGGCCAGGTCGTAGAGCGGCGACGACAGCGCGCAGGCATCGGCCTGTTCGCACTCGATCACCGTTGAACGGGCGCCTGCGGCGATGCCTGCCGCACGATCGCGCTGGCGGTCGGACAGGCTGGCGCAGGCGCTGCACAGCAGCGCCAGCCACAGGACCGCGCAGCGCGCGGCGATCACGGCACTGCGGCGGGTCACGGTGTCCTTGCGCTCCTGATGCGCGCGCGCAGCACGAACACCACGCGGTCGCTGACGGCCAGCATCCAGTCGTCCATGTCGTAATCGCTGCGGCGCACCGCGCCGGTGGCCACCACGTCGCACCCGACCGCCGGGCGCGGGCAGGTCGCCGGCGCCACCTCCAGGCTGCGCGGGCGGCTGATGCCCTTGATGCTCAACTCGCCCTCCAGCTTGCCGCCGTCGTACAGCAGCAGCGGATCGTAGGGCCTGGACGTGAACGTGACCACCGGATAGCGGTCGGCATCGAAGAACTGCTCACTGCGCGCCCAGTCGCTGTAGCGGGGGTGGCCGATGATCTCGACATCGCGGGTGTACATGCGCAGGCGCACCTGCTGGCGCCCGTCCGGCAGGTGCTCCACCGAGCCTTCGTAGTGGCGGAACACGCCGTCCAGCACCTGGCCCCAGCGCGTGCGCAGCTCGAACCCCAACCGCGTATTGTCCGGGTCGAAGTCGTTGCGCCCCTGCGCCAGCACGGGTGCGGCCAACAGCGCGCCCACGGCCAGCGCGGCCAGGCGCAGGCCGGCGGCAGTCGCCTGCGTCATGGCCACCAGAAGGCGGAAAGCTGCGCCACGCCGGGTTCGAAGGAGGCGTCCGCCGGCAGCGTCAGCACCACCACGCCGGCAGGGGGCATGCCGCGGTACTCGCTGGTCACGCCGGAGTACATCAGCGCCGCCAGCTGCTCCAGCCCGGGGTTGTGTCCCACCATCAGCAGGCGCTCGGCCTCGCGATGCTGGTCGGCCAGGTCGGCCAGCGTGCCCGGCGTGGCCTCGTAGATGCGCTCTTCCAGCCGCTGCTCCACATAGCCGATCGCGTCCATCACCGCTTCCAGCGTCTCGCGGGTGCGGCGGGCCGGCGAACACAGCACGCGGTCCGGCACCAGACCCTGCTCCTTCAGCCAGCGCGCGACGGCCTCGGCCTCGGCCAGGCCCTGCGGCGAGAGGGGACGGTCCAGGTCGGACTGCCCGGTGGTGGCCGGTTCGGCATGGGCATGGCGCAGCAGGATCAGTTCACGCATGGGACGCTTGCTCCTTAGGCTTTCTTGATCCACTTCAACAACGGTTCCCAGTCGGCCTGATGCTCGCGCACCTGCGCCGAACGGTAGTCGAACAGGCTGCGGCCCAGGCCCGCCATCACCACGTAGGCCTGGGTATCGCGCAGCTGGGTGATGACCGGGTAAGGCCAGGTCTTGAGCATCTCCACCGCCTGCTGCGAGGCATTGGTCCACGGCTTGCTGCGGTTGACCACCAGGCCCACGGGCAGCTTGCGCTTGTGCACCCGCGGCACCTTGGCCAGGGTGTTCAGGAACCCGACCGTGGCCTCGATGTCCAGGGCGGACGGCAGCACAGGCACCACCACGGCATCGGCGTGCTCCAGGAAACTCCCCAGGTCGTCGGCCATGGCGCCGGCCGCGGCATCCACCACCACCCGTTCGGCGTCCTCCGGCAGCCACGCCCGCCAGGCGCGCCTGCCGCTGGCATCGATCGGCAGTACGGCCGACTCCAGTTCCGCCCGGCGCTCGGCCCAGCGGGTGGAGGAATGCTGCGGATCGGCGTCCACCAGCACCGTGCGTTTGCCATCGAGTGCGAAATACGCGGCCAGGTTGGTCGCCAGGGTGGTCTTTCCCGCGCCGCCCTTGGAGCTGGCGACCAGAATCGTCTTCATGCGCGCACCTCGTTGCCCGGGGAGCCCGCAGGGTACACCGGGGGCGGTGAAGCAGAAAGCCAGGAACGAGAGGGGAGGAACGAGGAGTGAGTGGGGCGAGGCGCCTCCACACTCGTTCCTCGTTCCTCCCCCCTCGTTCCTGCTGCTATCGTTCCGTCCCCACGGACCGGATGCCCCATGAACGAGCTGCAGGACCTCACCGCGCTGATCCGCGCCAACACCCCGCTGATCGTCGTCGAGACCCAGGACGAGGCCCGGGTGGTCGATCTGTTCCGGCAGGCGCTGGGCCAGGTATGGCGGGCGCTGTTCCGCTGGAGCATCACCGAGGGCCTGCGCCGGCTGGACATGGACCGCGAGGACGACGCCGTCGGCCCGCCCGACGCCAGCGCCGCCCTGCAGGCCATCAAGCAGGCCGACCAGCGCGGCATCTACCTGCTGCTGGATTTCCACCCCTACCTGGGCTACGCCAGCAGCCAGCGCCAGCTGCGCGACATCCTGCAGCGCCGCCACAGCCTGCCGCATGTGGTGGTGCTGGTGGGCGCGAAGATCGAGCTGCCGGCCGAACTGGACGCGCTGGCCGTGCGTTTCAGCCCGCGCCTGCCCGACGGCAACGCCCTGCTGAAGATGGTCCGCGAGGAAGCCGAACACTACGCCCGCGAGCACGGTGGCCGGCGCGTCGAGGTCGACGGCGAGGCGGTGAAGCAGATCGTGCGCAACCTGCAGGGCCTGAGCCTGGTGGACGCGCGCCGCATCGCGCGGCAGCTGATCTTCGCCGACGGCGCCCTGACCGCCAGCGACCTTCCGGCACTGAACAGACTGAAGTTCGAGCTGCTCAACCGCAGCGGCCACCTGCATTACGAGTACGACACGGCCAGATTCGCCGACGTGGCCGGTGCGTCGCGGCTGAAGCGCTGGATCGAACAGCGGCGCGCCGTGTTCGTGTCCGGCAACCCGCCGCCGGGGCTGGACCTGCCCAAGGGCGTGCTGCTGCTGGGCGTGCAGGGCTGCGGCAAGTCGATGCTGGCCAAGGCCACGGCCGCCGGCTTCGGCGTGCCGCTGCTGCGGCTGGATTTCGGCACGCTGTACGACAAGTACCACGGCGAGACCGAGAAGAACCTGCGCGCCGCGCTGGTCTCGGCCGAGCAGCTGGCGCCCTGCGTGCTGTGGATCGACGAGATCGAAAAGGGCCTGGCCAGCGGTGGCGACGAGGATGGCGGCGTGTCGCGCCGCGTGCTCGGCTACCTGCTGACGTGGATGGCCGAGCGCAAGGCCGGCGCGGGCAGCGGGCAAGTCTTCCTGGTGGCCACCGCCAACCAGGTGCAGGACCTGCCACCGGAACTGCTGCGCAAGGGCCGCTTCGACGAGATCTTCTTCGTCGACCTGCCGTCGCCCGACGCGCGGGTGGAGGTGTTGCGCGTGCACCTGGTCCGCCGCCAGCTGGACCCGGAGGGCTTCAACCTGCCCGCACTCGCCGCCGCGGCCAACGGTTTTTCCGGGGCCGAGCTGGAACAGGCCATCGTCTCGGCGCTGTACGCCGCCCACGCGGAACAGAAGCCGCTGGACACCGAGCTGGTCATGCACGAGATCCGCAGCACCCGGCCGCTGTCGGTGCTGATGGGCGAGCAGGTGCAGGCGCTGCGCGACTGGGCGCGGGAGCGGACGGTACCGGCGGATTGACGCAACTCCCTCGCCATGACGCATCCATCGTGGGCGTGACGTAAGCCGCGAGCTTCTGGCGGCAGCGTGCACACCGGCAGTGGACACGTCCGTGTCCTGAGACTGTACTGTGGGTTGAGCCGCAGCGATACCCAACGCGCGCCCATTGGAAGCGCAGTGCGATTGACGTTCCGGCACCGCATTCTTTGCACAACGCCCCGACGACAGCAGCTCGACGGATCATCCCCCCCGTGCCCCGAAGGCGTCCAGGCACGCACGGCAGTGGTACGCGAAAGGTAGAGCCGTGGCGCGGTTGCGCCCCGCCGCATCCATCTGGGATGCTCCAGCCTTGGAAAGTTCAACCATGGCCAGCGACGTCTCCCACAAGCGTGGGAACCTTCGCGCGCGACGATGGTCGACTGGAGACGAGGGAGCGAAGGGGACGCAATGATCGAATTGCAAGGTGTGCAGCGCCACTACGCCATGAGCGGACAGACGGTGCGGGCCTTGGCCGGGGTGGACCTGCACATCGGGCAGGGCGAGTTCGTCGCTATCACCGGCGCGTCGGGCTCTGGCAAGTCCAGCCTGCTGAACATCCTCGGCTGCCTGGACCGTCCCAGCACTGGCACCTACCTGTTCGAAGGTCGTGACGTGGCCACGTTCGACGACGAGGCCGGCAGCGACCTGCGCAACCGGCGCATCGGCTTCGTGTTCCAGAGCTTCCACCTGCTGCCGCGCCTGACCGTGCTGGAAAACGTCATGCTGCCGCTGCGCTTCCATCGCGAGCCGCCGCCGGGTACCCATGAACGCGCGCTGGCCCTGCTGGATCGCGTGGGCCTGGCCGAGCGCCGCGACCACCGCCCCAGCGAACTGTCCGGCGGGCAGATGCAGCGCGCGGCCATCGCCCGCGCCCTGTTGCTGCAGCCGGCCCTGCTGCTGGCCGACGAGCCCACCGGCAACCTGGACTCGAAGAGCGCCGCCGACGTGCTGGCGCTGATCGACGAAGTGCATGCCGACGGCCAGACCGTGGTGCTGGTGACCCACGACAACGACATCGCCGGTCGCGCGCCGCGCCAGGTGAAGCTGCGCGACGGCAAGGTGGAATCCGATGCGCTCCAGTAAGGCCCTGTGGGCCGCGCTGGCGCTGACCGCCGCCACGCCCACGCATGCCGTGGTGCTGACCGGCGAAGTGCGCGCGATCGACGCGCAGCAGATCCTCACCCCGCAGTCGAACAGCGCGCCGGTGGTGATCCGCTACTACGTGCCCGAGGGCGAGCGGGTGAAGAAGGGCGAGGTGGTGCTGCGCATCGACCCCGGCCAGTCGGCCAGTCGCATTCCCGACCTGGAAGCGCAGATCGAACAGGGCCGCGCCAAGGACGCCAAGGACGTGGCCGAGCTGCAGGTCAAGGCGGTGCAGGCCGAAATGGCACTGGTGGAGGCCGAGGCCGAACTGGCCGCCGCCAGGCTGGACGCCACCATTCCGCGCGACCTGATCTCGGGCCTGGACTACGACCGCCACCAGGGCGAACTGGACCGCACCACCCGCGAGGTCGCGCTGAAGCGCAAGGACCTGGCCGCCGCCAACGCCGCCGTGCAGCGGCGCATCCAGGACGGGCGCCTGCAGATCGAAAAACTGGTGCTGCAGCGCGATTACCACGCCGCGCTGGTGCGCACCTCGGAAGTGGTGGCCGACCGCGATGGTGTGGTGGTGCATGGCTTCAACAACAACTGGATCGGCGGGCGCATCGACGAGGGCTCCTCGACCATGCCCGGCAGCAGGGCCGGCGAAGTGGTCAGCAGCGGCCGCATGAACGTGCGTGCCTGGGCGCTGGAGCCCGACCGCCGCGGCCTGGCGGTCGGCCAGCCGGTGACGCTGGCGTTCGATGCCGTGCCGGGACGCAAGGTGACCGGCCGCATCGCCTTCATTTCCGGCGCGCCCGACCGCCGCCCGGAATGGGGCGAGGGCCGCTACTTCACCCTCGACATCACCCTCGACGCGCACACGCTGGCACTGATGCCCGGCATGAGCGTGCGCGTGACCGCGACGCCGGCGCAAGCGCCGGCCGGCCAGGGGAAGGCGCCATGAGTCTCCGCATTTCGGTTCTGGCGCTCGCGTTGCTGGCGGGCATGCCGGTGGCGCACGCCGCCACCCTGCGCGTGGACGGCGAGGTGTACGCGCAGCGCAGCGTGCAGCTGGTGCCACCGGCGGTGGACCGCCTGTGGCAGTTCAACCTGACCCAGCTGGCGCCCGACGGCAGCACGGTGAAGAAGGGCGACATCGTGGTCGCCTTCGACACCAACGAACTGGTGCGCCAGCTGGCCGAGAAGCAGAGCCTGCTGCAGGAAAAGAAGCGCGAACTGGAGAACCTGACCCTGGACGTGGCCGAGCGCGAACGCAGCCAGCGCCTGGCCACCGCCGAGGCCGAGGCCGAGCGCGACAAGGCCGCCCGCAAGACCCAGCAGCCGCGCGAACTGATCGCCGCGCTGGAATACGACAAGCTGGTGGAGGACCGTCGCCGCACCGAGCGCCTGGCCGCGCTGGCGCAGCAGGCCGAGCGCGCCGCCGCCGAACAGCGCCGGCAGGAACTGCGCCTGGTCACCGCCGAACTGCGGCAGGCGCAGGCCGACGTCACCCGCCTGCAGACCTCCATCGCCGCGCTCACCCTGCCCGCGCCGCGCGACGGCGTGATCATGCACAAGAGCAACTGGAACGGTGAGAAGTTCGACGTCGGCTCGCAGGTCTGGCGCGGCCAGACCGTGGCCGAGATCCCCGACCCCGCCACCCTGGCCGTCCGCGCGCAGTTGCCCGAGCGCGACCTGCAGCGGGTGAAGGAAGGCGTGCGCGCGCGCATCGTGGTGGAAGGCGGCGGCGGCAGCGCCTACCACGGCAAGGTGGCCGGCATCGGCCGCGCGGTGCGCAGCAAGTCGCAGGTGCAGCCGGTGCCGGTGCTCGACCTGGAGATCCGGCTGGACGACGCCCGGGCCAAGCTGCGCCCCGGCCAGGCGGTGCGCGTGGAACTGAGCGTGCCCGACATCGCCGGAGGCGCGAAATGATCCGCAGGCTGCGAGGCGCCGCGCTGCTGGGCGTCGGCATGCTGGTGGCCGCCTGCGGCAGCGACGAGATGCCTGTGGCCAGCGAGACCGTGGCGCAGGGCCCGCTGACGATCAGCGTGCGCGGTGAAGGCGAACTGCGTTCGGCCAAGCCCACCCCGTTGAACGTGCCCGGCAAGAACTGGGCGCAGCGGCAGGTCGAATGGATGCTGCCGGAAGGCAGCCTGGTGAAGAAAGGCGACGTGCTGGCCCGCTTCGTCTCGCCGGAAGGCGAACAGCAGCTGGCGCAGGCGATGATCGACCTGCAGCGCAACGCGCTGGCGCGCGCGGCGAAGGAAAGCGGGCTGGAATCCGCCCAGGGCCGCGTGGAGGTGGACCTGTCGCGCGTGGCCGTGCAACTGGGCATCGCCCAGCGCTATGCCGGTGCCGACCTCAGCACGGTCGCACGCAACCAGGTGCTGGATGCCATCGAGGACAG
This sequence comes from Pseudoxanthomonas sp. F37, assembly GCF_022965755.1. NCBI lineage: Bacteria > Pseudomonadati > Pseudomonadota > Gammaproteobacteria > Lysobacterales > Lysobacteraceae > Pseudoxanthomonas > Pseudoxanthomonas sp. F37. The sequence goes on from NZ_CP095187.1 coordinate 17,748, forward strand.
GGAATACCTGCAGGTACGGCAGGGCGTCCTGCAATGGCAGCGCGACCAGTCGGGCGTGCGCGGCGGCGCCGAACTGGCGGTACTGGACGCGCAGCGCGCCACCTTCGACATGAACGCCAAGACGCGCAAGGACGACCTGGAAGCGCTGGAACTGCGCGCCCCCAACGACGGCGTGCTGCTGCTGGCGGCCAACTGGTCCGGCGACAAGCCCACGGTCGGCGCCAACCTGCGCGCGGGCTTCGAGTTCGGCAGCCTGCCGGACACCTCCACGATGGAAGTGGAGATCGATCTGCCGCAGATCGAGGCGCAGGGCGTGCAGGCCGGCGATGCGGTGGTGCTGCATCCCCTCGGCCGTCCGGACCAGCGCATCGACAGCAAGCTTTCGTGGGTGGCCAGCGCCGCCAAGGTGCGCAACCGCGAAAGCCCGGTGAAGTTCCTGTCGATGCGCGCGCCCATCCCGGCCGACGCCATCGAGCGCTACCGGCTGATCCCCGGCCAGCGCTTCGCCGCGTCGGTGGTGCTGCTCGACGCCAAGCATGCGATGGCGGTGCCGAACGTGGCCATCGAACAGCGCGACGACCGCCACTGGGTGCAGGTCAAGCAGGGCAACGGCTACGTGTCGCGCGAAGTGAAGCTCGGCGTGCGCGGCACCGCACGTTCGCAGGTGCTGTCGGGCCTGGAGCCCGGCGAGCAGGTGCGGCTGTCGCAGGTCCAGGTGCCCGCGCCCGGCGACGACGGCAGCGGGAAGGACAAGGACGCGAGCGACGCCGGGGGCGACGGCGAAGACGCCGATGACGCAGAAGGAAAGACCGCATGACCGGCCTGTTCAACCGCCTGCCCACGGTCTGGCGCGAAGCGGTGGAGGAGCTGTGGCGGCGCCGCCTGCGCACGCTGTTGACGCTGCTCGGCATGATCTTCGGCGTGGGCGCCATCGTGGCCATGCAGGCCGTGGGCGAAGGCAGCCGGCGCGAAGCCTTGCGCCTGGTCGAAGGCCTGGGCTTGCACAACCTGATCGCCGAGGCCAAGGCGCAGGACGAGGACACGCTGAAGGAAACGCGCGAGCGCAGCCTGGGCCTGACCGTCGCCGATGCGGACGCCGCGCTCAGCGTGGTGCCCGGCGCCGAGCGCCATGCCGCCGAGAAGCAAGTGCGCACGCACACGGTCTTCAGCGACACCGGGCGCAGCGATGCGCAGGCCAGCGGCGTCAGCGCCCACTGGTTCGAGCTGTCCTCGCTGAAGGTCGCCCAGGGCCGCGCGTTCGGGGCCGACGACGAGGCCGCGCTGGCGGCGGTGGCGGTGCTGGGCCACCAGGCGGCGGCCGACCTGTTCCCGAAGGGCGATGCGGTGGGTGGGCTGGTCAAGGTCAACCACGTATGGCTGCAGGTGATCGGCGTGCTGGCCGACCGCGACCTGGGCCAGGACGATTTCGAGGGCGTGCAACTGGGCTCGGAGAGCAACCGCATCTACGTGCCGTTGGCCAGCGCGCGGGCACGCTTCCGCTTCCAGCCGCAGGAGGATGAAGTGGACCGCTTCCTGCTGCGCCTGGATGACCCGCAGCGCCTGGCGGCCGGTGCCGGCGTGCTGGCCGCGGTCCTGGACCAGCGCCATGCCGGCATGGCGGACTACCAGCTGATCGTGCCGCAGCAGCTGTTCCAGCAGCACCAGCAGACCCAGCGCATCTTCCAGGTCGTGATGGGTGCCATCGCGGGCGTGAGTCTGCTGGTCGGCGGCATCGGCATCATGAACATCATGCTGGCCAACGTGCTGGAGCGGCGCCGCGAGATCGGCCTGCTGCGCGCGTTGGGCGCGCGTCGGCGCGATGTGATCGCACAATTTCTGCGCGAGGCCACGGTCATCTGCATCGCCGGCGCGCTGCTGGGCCTGGTGTTCGGCGGCGTGCTGGCCTACCTGATCGCCACCTTCGCGGGCTGGCAGGTGGCGTGGGCGCCGCTGCCGATCCTGCTGTCGGCGGGCTTCTGCGCGGTGGTCGGCCTGGGCTTCGGCGTATATCCCGCACGGCAGGCCGCGCAGCTGGACCCGATCGCGGCGTTGCGGCACGACTGAGGCAACGCGATGCCTCGACTCAACTGGCTTGTCGCCAGTGGGAACACTTGTCGGCAGGATTGATGATGCGACCGCGCGGGCCACCGATCAGCGGCACCCACATCCGTTGCCCCATGAGAATGCGACCGTCCAGGAGTGAGTAGGTGACGGAAGAGTATTGGTTTTTGTCACCCTTGGGATCGTAAGGGCCTGAGTAGAAGCTCAGCGACACGTAGGGAGGGAGACGGCCTGGCTCGTGGTACCACGAGCCGCTTGCCTCAACGTGCGTGATATCGCCCAGGAGATCGATCACGCACTTGTTGAGGGATACCCGGAACTTCGGTGAAGAAAGAACGATGCGCTGAACTGCGCTCGCATCGTCTTTGGATCGGACGATGTTGATCCTGACAGGACCGTATTCATCAGGAAGATCCGTCAGCGTGCCGTCAGGCCTGATAGACAAGATGCGGTCTTGATGAGCGAACGCCATGCCTGGCAGGAATCCAAGCAGCACGATGGCAAAGCGTCTCCTCACGATGCCCCTCTTCAGGTCGGATCCGTGGGAAGGATGGAGCCGCAGGCGACATGTATCACGTGCAATCTGGAAAGCCCGGCGCGAACGAGCTATCGAGCGTGCGGCCGCTCCAGTATGCCTTCCTGCAGACGGAAACGGATGATGGGTATCGCCTTGCGGCGCAACCCATCCTGCTCGCTACTCGCTCACCACCAGAACCAGAGTGGAAGACTGCCCTTGCCAATGGAGTAGTCCCCGCGGCCCTCTGGAATACCGTCGATGCCCTTCCGGAGCGCCTGAAGCCAGGTCGAGCCCACCACGAGTGCAGCCGGATCCAGGTCAGGAGGAAAAGACCACTGATCCGCGACGGGAGAAAGCGTAAGCCGCAGCTTTGCTGGGGCGACCCACGCCGCTTGGCCGTGCCTGTTGTTTGGCACGCCAAGTTGGGCCTTCGTCGGTGGCGTGACGGCAATGGAGCGGGAGCCAGCCCCGTCAGCGACCAATGCGTCAAGCAGGGCCAGGAGTGACTGGCATCCGACGCGATCCGCGTTGAGATGCCACCCTGGGTAATTCTGCTCATTCTCGGTGTATCGCCAGATCGAGATGCGACCGGATTGTTGCCAAGAGTTAGCGGATTGCATCTTGAGCTGCCTGACGATCGAGTGAGAAGCACCGCGAAGTGGCGTCAATTTGAAGGTTACCAGCAGTCATCCTGGATCTTTCGGTAGCGGACATGCTCGGCCCTTGGAGGGTTGGGCGATACCTGGCAAATCTTCCGCCACATTACTTGCATTGGATCACTGGTGAACGCTTCACACGCGTAATGTATGTGAGGGCCGCCAATCTTCCAGTGATTTCCGAACTCCGAGCGGTCTCTCTGATCGAAGTAGAACAGTGACCAGTAGTCTTGCTCCGGAAGATAGAAGAGATGGGCGGCAAACATGCGCCGGTCCTTGAATGTCTGAAACAGCTTGTTCACAGCGGTCTTCGCTTCGCCGGTGAACTCACCGGGACCGTGCTGCGACAACGCAGAGATTTGCCCCGATGTTGGTATGACATGCTCGGGGGCGTAATCCGAGAAATGGCAGGCATACCTGTACGGCGGAAGTAACCCGTGGCGACCAGCGACGATAAGCTCAAACAGATCTTTGCTCTCTACTACCAAGTCCCGACAAATCCTCTGAGCATCTCGCTTGTTGGGAGCATTGATGAGATCCAAGAGCCCCTTGAATCCCGGAGTCATATCGTCGTCTGACATGAGGGCTAACACCAAAAGTAGGCCGACAAGTGAAGCGGGTGCTGCTCGAAAGAACTGTTAGGCCCAATCAGGGGGAGCATGCGAGCTCGATGGTTTGTACCATTCCAGACTCTACCGAGAACTCCAGCCAGCAGCCGTCGCCATGGACATATCCCACGGGCGAACCTTCCACCATCTCTGTGACCCATGCAGGGCCGTAGATTTGCTTGGCCATGGCGAGCGATATGCCCGGGCAGACACCGGCAGGAGTGCAGAAACGCTTGTCGGTACTGATTAGACCGCCAACCCCTTGCTCGTCGAGAAGGACCGTGATGCCGGAGTAGGTGAGCCTAACAGGCAAATAGTCAGAGTCCCCGTACGTTCGTGACTTGGGCTCACCGAGCGCGCGAACTACCGACGTCTCGGACTGGCCGAGCACGATGCCCGCCAAAGAAAGTTCAGCGTCTGGCGCAGGGATTGAGGTCGCTAGAGCTAGCACTAGAGCTTTCATTAGCCTTAACGCCTGGTGGAATCCCCTCCCGGGGGAATAGCGCGGATGTTCACGTTCTCGCCACTATGCGTCAAGGCAGACGATGCGCTACTGCACGGCGGTGTTCGCTGCATTGTCGGGAGATAGGACGCCCAAGCGTCACGGGCGTGGGTCATCACCCCATCCCAAGGCAACGATCGACTCAATCCCCCACCAAAATCTCCACCGCCGTCCCACTCACCCGCACTCCCTCGCTCACATCCACAGGCACATCCACCCGCAACACACTGGGTCGCCCCAGATCGTGCCCCTGGTGGATGGTGAACCCGCGCTCGTCGGGCAACCGGTCGTGCGCCGCCAGATACGCACCCAGTGCGGCGGCAGCGGCGCCCGTGGCCGGATCTTCCACCACACCGCCGGGCGGGAAGGGATTGCGCGCGTGCAGCGTGCGCGCGTCTTCGCGCCAGACCAGGTTGATCGTGGTCCAGCCACGCGCGGCCATCAGCGCGGCCAGCGCATCGAAGTCGTAGCGCAGGTCGGCCAGGCGCGTGCGCGAGGCGGCGGCGATGACGGGATGCCACGCGCCGGCGTAGGCAAGCGCGGGCGGCAGCGCGGGGTCGAGATCGTCGCGCCGCCAGCGCAGCGCTGCCAGCACGCCATCCAGATCGGCGGCATCCAGCGCTTCGACCCGCGGCGGCACGCTGGTCAGGGTGGCGACGAAGTCGGCATCCACCGCCACCCGCACGCGCCCGGCCTGCGTGTGCAGCACGAAGTCGCCCGGGCCCTGCCGGCGCGCATGCGCCACCATCGCGGCGATCGTCGCGTGGCCGCAGAAGCTCACTTCGGCCAGCGGGCTGAAGTAGCGCACGTCGAGCTCATCATCCGCGCGCGGCAGCAGGAACGCGGTTTCCGAGTAGCCCACGTCCGCGGCGATGCGCTGCATGGTGTCGTCGGACAGGCCGCGCGCGTCCAATACGACGCCGGCGGGATTGCCGCCGCTCGGGTCGGTGGTGAAGGCGCTGTAGCGCAGGACTGCGGGCGTCATCGTGTTTCTCCTTCGACCGCCATGCCCGCGGGCACGTCCAGGCGCACCACCAGATGGCGCAGGAAGAACTGCGTGAGCGGCCCCACGCCGAAGGCGAACACCAGCGTGCCCACGCCCACGACGCCGCCGAGCAGCACGCCGACGGCCAGCACGGTGACTTCGATCAGCGTGCGGATGCGGCGGATCGACCAGCCGGTGCGGCGCGCCAGGCCCGTCATCAGGCCATCGCGCGGGCCGGGCCCCAGCTGCGCGCCGATGTACAGCGCGGTGGCGACGGCGCACAGCACCACACCCGCCAGCAGATAGGCACAGCGCAAGGGCAGGCCTTCGGGCGTGGCCAGCAGGGCGAGGTTGACGTCGGCGAAGGGGCCCAGCAGCAGCGTATTGGCCAGCGTGCCCAGGCCCGGCATCTGCCGCAGCGGGACCCACGCCAGCAGCACGCCCACCGCCGCAAGAATCATCACCGTGCCGAACGACAGCGGCAGGTGGCGCGACACGCCCAGGTGGAACACATCCCACGGCGAGGCGCCGACGGCGCCTTCGATCATCAGGGCGATGGCCAGGCCGTACAGCCACAGGCCGGCGAGCAGGCGCAGCACGCGTTCGGGCAGGCGCCCGGCCTTGAGTTGGGCGAGGGGGCCGAGGTTGGCCAAGCCGACAGGGGAGGCAGGTTTCATGGGGCCACCTTCGGTCCAATTGGCCCTTTTTTATAGAGCCAATCATGCGATAGTGGCCCCATGAACCGCGCCTTGGCCCCTGATCGGCTTGCCACGCTGGTCGGCGAGTTTCCCCGCTCGCCCGCCTACCGGGGCCTGCGCCAGGCGCTGCAGGAGCTGATCGGCGACGGCCGCATCCCGCTGGGCACCCGCCTGCCCAGCGAACGCGCCGTCAGCGAAGCGCTCGGCGTGTCCAGGAACACCGTCACCCGCGCCTATGCGGACCTGGTGGCCGCGGGCTTCGCCACCGCCCGGCAGGGCGCGGGCACCTTCGCCACCGTGCCGCTGGACCGCCGGCGCGCGCACGACCACGCGCTGCACGCCATCGTCACGGCGCCCTCATCGGCTGGCGCCATCGACCTCAACTGCGCGGCCGGCGCCGCCACGCCCGGCGTCGCGGCTGCCTACGCGCGTGCGCTGGAGGCGCTGCCCGCCTACCTGGCCAGCGACGGCTACCTGCCGTCGGGGCTGCCCGTGCTGCGCACCCGCGTCGCAGCGGCGTACGCGCAGCGCGGCCTGCCCACCACGCCCGAGCAGATCGTGATCACCTCCGGCGCGCTGTCGGCCATCGCGATCATCGCCCGCGCGCTGACCCGCCCGGGCGACCGCCTCATGATCGAGTCGCCGGTGTATTCGAATGCGATCGAAGCGCTGCGCCTGGGCGGCGCGCGCCTGGTCAGTGCGCCGATGGGCGACCCGCTGGGCGAGGAGGGCTGGGACCTTGCCGCCATCGAAGCGACATTGCGGCAGACCTCGCCGCGGCTGGCGTATCTCATCCCGGATTTCCAGAACCCCACCGGCTTCCTGATGGGTGAAGCGCAACGCGCGCGCTATGCCGCAACGTTGCGCGCGACGCGCACCCTCGCCATCGTCGACGAAACCCTGCAGTCCACCTGCCTGTCCGACGCGCCGATGCCGGCACCGTTCGCCGCGTTCGCTGCCGATGCGTACACCATCGGCAGCGCGTCCAAGCTCTGCTGGGGCGGCCTGCGCGTGGGCTGGATCCGCGCACCCCGGGACGCCGTCGACCGCCTCATCGCCGCACGCGTGCAGATGGACCTGGGCAGCTCGCTGTTCGACCAGCTGGTGGTGGCGGAGATGCTGGCCGCCAACGACGCCCTCGCCGCGCGACGCGAGCAGCTGCGGCAGCGACGCGACGCACTGGCGCAGGCCTTGCGCCTGGATCTGCCCGACTGGCGCTTCCGCCTGCCCGAAGGCGGCCTGTCGCTGTGGGTACGCATGCCGCACGGCAGCGCCACCGCGCTGGCGGCGGACGTGGAACGCAGGGGCGTTTACCTTGCGCCGGGCCCGGTCTTCAGCGTGGAAGGCGGCAGCGACCAGTGGCTGCGCATTCCCTATGCCAAGCCCGAGGACATGCTGGTGCAGGCGGTGCGGGTGATGGCCGAAACGTGGAATGCGCATCCCCGCGATGCACGCCACCACCGCGACGCGGTGAAACGCCTGATCGCGTGAGGCGCTAGCCGTCGTCGGTGCGCTTGGCGACACGCCGCTCCAGCCATGCCAGCACCGACAGCACGGCGAACGTCAGCAGCGTCGCCAGCAACGCCAGCCAGCCATGGCCGAAGCCGACGGCCACGCCGATCACCGCCACCATCAGCAGCGACGCCGCCGTGGTGATGCCGGCGACCACGCGGCCGCGGTGGGCGATCATCGTGCCGGCGCCGATGAAGGCGACACCGGCGATCACCGCTTCGACCAGCCTGAACGGATCGATCTGCACACGCTCGTCGCCCTCGTGCTGTGCCAGCGCCAGCATCATGTCGCCCATGCCGGTGAGCATGGCCGCCGCGCCGGCCACCAGCATGTGCGTGCGGAAGCCGGCGGGGCGGTCCTTCATCTCGCGCTCCAGCCCGATGGCGCCGCCCAGCAGCATCGCGAACGCGATGCGCCCGATCACCGGCGCCTGCGCTTCCCATCCGTCGAACATGGCATGACCTCCTGCGCCGATACTTCCACCGGCGCGGTCAACGCGATGCGAAGGCGGTCAGGGTTCGCTTGGCGGAGTGCCGGTCAGCAGGGCGCGGTGGTCCGGGCTGCCCGGCAACCAACCGGCGGGCGGCTCGCCCGCAATGCCGTTGGCCTGCAGTTGATGGCGCATGGCGGCGAGTTCACCGTCGCGCAGGAAGACATCGACGTAATCGGCCGGCAGATGTCGCGCGGTCGCGGGTCGCTGGTACAGCTGCATGACGTTCTCAAGCACCCAGGCAAACTGGCGCAGGCGTTCGCGCGCCGCCTCGCGCTCCACATCGCCGTCGGCCCACTGCACCAGCTGCGGCAGCGCGATGGCCGGCCCGATCATGATCGAGTCGTCGGCGGCCAGCAGCGTGTAGATCCGCTTGCAGGCGGTGCGTGCGTCGGCGGACAGCGCACCGACCTGGGCCCGGCACCGCTGCGTGATCGGATGCAGGGTCGGGATGGCGATGGCCGCATTGATGGCCAACACCGTGGTGTCCGCCATGTCCTGCGGCGTGGCGGCCCGGCCGAGCCCGAGATCCTCGCCGATGGCGGCCGCCAGCGCGGGGTCCAGCGGCGGTGCCGGCACCTGCCGCAGGCTCGTGGCCATCAGCAGGCCGATGTCGTTGAAGCGAGCGCGGTAGTGGGTCGCCGCGGCGGCGGCCTGCCAGTACCGCTCGGCGGCAGCCATGTCCCTGCGTTCGACGGCGTCGTCGTACGCGGTGAGCAGGAGTTCGGCATTGCCCGGATCGGCCGCCATCAGGCGTTGCAGCAGCAGGCCGCGGTCGCAGCTGGCGCCGTTCGTCGCGCAGGCGTCCAGCAGCGCCCAGTCCACCAGCGGATCGTCGCCCCTGGAGGCGGCGTGGGCGGCCTGGAGCCATGCGCGCGCCTGGGTGTCCGCGTCGTCGTCACTGCGTGGCCACAGCCAGCCGGCGACCAGCAGGTCACGCGGCGTGCCGCGCGCGGCGACGGTGCGCAGATGCGCTTCCACGTTGGCACGCCATGCGTCGTGCCAGGCCCGGCTGGCGGCCGCCAGCTGCGGATCGGATTCTACCCGGCCCGGCACCTCCGGTGGCGGACCCTCCTGCGCCGGAGCGGGCGATGGCGCCAGCACCGACGCCATCAACACCAGCCAGACGCCCACCTGCATTGTCATGCGCATTGCCCACTCCTGTCGGGAACTGCGACCACGTTCGCACGACCCGCGCACCGCGCGCCAGCGCACGGCTATGCGGCCAGGCGCCCCACCACCCACGCCCACATCGGCAGCGTCGCCAGCGACAGCAGGATGCCGTAGCCCACCAGCGCGGCGGCCAGGCGCGGGGCGAGCTGGTGCGAAATGGCCAGCGCGGCGGCCGTGATCATGGTCGGCATGGCCGACTCCAGCACATTGGCCTGCAGCATCTCGCCGGACATGCCGAAGGCCAGCGACAGCGGCAATGCCAGCGCCGGCATCACCAGCAGGCGCAACAGCAGGCCGACCGCCAGCGGCTTCACCTCCTCGCGCGGCAGTTTCAGCTGGATGGTCAGGCCCACCGCCAGCATCACCAGCGGCAGCAGCGCATCGGCCAGCTTCTGCAGCGCGCCGCCGATCCACGCCGGGGGCTGCTCCGGCATCAGCGTCAGTCCGACCAGCAGGGCCCACACCGGCGGGAACTTCAGGATGCGCAGGCCGATCTCGCGCGCGGTGGGAGGCGCGTCACCGCCATAGCGCGCCAGCACGTACAGGCCGAACGTGGACAGCAGGACGAAGGTGCCGAACTGGTCGTACACCACCGCGTACGGCAGCGCGTGTTCGCCCAGCAGCGCACGCACCATCGGGTAACCGATGAAGCTGCTGTTGCACAGGGCCACGCACAGCAGCAGCACCGCGTGCTCGTCGCGACGGAAGCCGAACAGGCGCGTGGCCAGGGCGACCAGGGCGATGGTGGCGGCGGTCAGCACCCAGGGCGTGACCACCACGCCCAGCAGCGAGGCGTCCACGTGCAGGCGCGGCACATAGGTCAGCACCGCGGCCGGCAGGCAGACATACAGCACCACCCGGTTGAGCACATCCGCCGCGTTGTCGGGAAACACCCGCAGGCGCGCGAACCCCATGCCCAGGGCCAGCATGGTCAGGATCAGGGCGAAGGCATCGAATGCCATGGTGCGGGGGGAACGGCGTGGGGCTGCGCAGGATCGCACACAGGGATACACCACGCTGCCGGACCATCGTCGTACGCGTCGTCCCGTCATTCCGGCGCGAGCCGGAACCCGGCGACTTCATGCATCCGGAGGAGAGGCACGGGGTTCCGGCATGCGCCGGGATGACGGGTCCGGGTCCCCCAGGGCTTATCATGGGCGGCATGACGAATCCCGCCTTTCCCGCCACGTCCGGCCCGATCACCCTGGCCGGCCCCGAGGGGCCGCTGGAAGCCCATATCGACTGGCCCGAGGAAGGCGAGCCCGTTGCGCCGGTCACCGCGGTGGTCTGCCACCCCCTGCCCACCGAGGGCGGCACCATGCACAACAAGGTGGTGGTGATGGCCGCGCGCAGCCTGCGCGAACTCGGCGCGGTGACGGTGCGCTTCAACTTCCGCGGCACCGGCGCCTCGGCCGGGATGTTCGACCATGGCGACGGCGAAGTGGACGACCTGCGCGCGGTCGTGGCCTGGGTGCGCGACCAGCGTCCCGGCACCCGGCTGTGGCTGGCGGGCTTCAGCTTCGGCGCCTACGTATCGCTGCGCGCCAGCGATGGCCTGCAGCCGGATGCGCTGGTGTCGATCGCGCCCCCGGCCGGCCGCTGGGATTTCGCTTCCATCACGCCACCCACCTGCCCGTGGCTGGTGATCCAGGGCGAGGAAGACGAGATCGTCGAACCACAGGCCGTGTACGACTGGATCGACACGCTGAAACAGCCGCCCGAACTGATCCGCATGCCCGAGACCAGCCATTTCTTCCACCGCAAGCTGATGGACCTGCGCGGCGCCATCAAGCATGCGATGAAAGCCTACGTACCGGCGTGATGGTCGGCGAAGCAGGCACCACGGCGTCCACGCCGTCGCAGGTCTACGCACGCGGCGCCTCGGAAGGCCAATGGCAGAACGACCCGGCGCAACATCCGGCGCTGGCCGAACTCGACCGCATCCATGCGGCGTTGCTGGCGGAGCCGCCCTCGCCCGGCCTGTTCGGCAGGCTGTTCGGCAAGCCACCGGAAACCGTCAAGGGCCTGTACTACTGGGGCGAGGTGGGACGCGGCAAGACCTTCCTGGTGGACCTGTTCTACGACACCCTGCCGTTGCCGACGTACTCGGTTTCGCAGAACAAGGCGCATGGCGAAGGCGGCGGCAAGTACCGCACCCACTTCCACCGCTTCATGCGCGGCGTGCACGAGCGCCTGCGCCTGCACGCCGGCGAGAGCGATCCGCTGGCGAAGATCGTACGCGAAGTCCGCGGCAAGCTGCGCGTGCTGGTGCTGGACGAGTTCTTCGTCACCGACATCGGCGATGCGATGCTGCTGGCGCGCCTGCTGCAGCGCATGTTCGCCGAAGGCATCACCCTGGTGACGACCTCCAACACCGCGCCGCAGAACCTGTACAAGGACGGCCTGCAGCGCGCGGGCTTCCTGCCGGCCATCGACCTGCTGCAGACGTACTGCGTGGTGCTGCGCTCAGACGGGCAGGAAGACTACCGCCTGCGCGCGCTGACCCGCTCGCCGGTGTACCGGACGCCGCTGGACGGCGCGGCCGACGACTGGCTGGCGATGCGCTGGCGCGAACTCAGCGGCGGCGAAGGCGCGCACGGCGGCAACATCGAGATCGACAGCCGCAAGATCCCGGTGCGCGGCCGCGGCAAGAGCATCGCCTGGTTCGATTTCGCGGCGCTGTGCGAGGGCCCGCGCGGCACCACGGACTACATCGAGATCGCGCACGAGTTCAACACGGTGCTGCTGGGCGGCATCCCGCGCTTCGATGCCTTGAACGAAGACGCCGCGCGCCGCTTCGTCAACCTGATCGACGAACTGTATGACCGCCACGTCAACCTGGTCTGCACCGCGGCGGACGCCCCGACCGCGCTGTACGCCGGCACGCGCCTGCAGGGGGCGTTCGAGCGCACCGCCTCGCGCCTGATCGAGATGCAGAGCGCCGAGTACCTGGCCACGCCGCACAAGGCCTGAGCGCGTGGACGCCCTGCCCGCCTCGGTCGACGATGCGCTGCGCAGGGCGATCGACAACGGCGGCCATGTCTGCGTGCTGACCGGCGCCGGCATGTCGGCCGAGAGCGGCATCCCCACCTTCCGGGGCACGCACGACAGCCTGTGGTCGCGCTTCGACCCCATGCGATTGGCGACCGCCGAGGCGTGGCGCGAGGATCCGGCGCTGGTCTGGGGCTGGTACCGCTGGCGCATGCAGCGGGTCCGCGATGCGCAACCGAACGCCGGCCACCGCGCACTGGCCGGGTTGGCGCGACGCGTGCCCCTGTCATTGCTCACCCAGAACGTCGACGACCTGCACGAGCGTGCCGGCAGTGTCGTCGACGCGCATGTGCACGGCAGCCTGTTCGCACTGCGCTGCTTCGCCTGCGGGCGCGCGCATGACGGTCCGCTCGAGGACTACGTGGACGGCGTGCAGCGGGTCGAACCGATGCGTTGCGCAGCCTGCGGCGACCGGGTGCGTCCGGGCGTGGTGTGGTTCGGCGAAGCCTTGCCGGAGGCTGCATGGGCATCCGCGGTGAGTGCCGCCGGGCGTTGCGCGTTGATGCTGGTGGTGGGCACATCGGGCCTGGTGTACCCGGCCGCCGGCCTGCCCGCGCTGGCCCGTCGCCACGGCGCCACGGTGGTGGAAATCAATCCGGAGCCGACCGCGCTGTCCGCGGAGGCGGACCATGTGTGGCGGGCGACCGCAGCGCAGGCGCTGCCGTTGCTGGTCGACTGAGGCGCAGGCAAGGGCTTCACGCGCGGCTTGTCAGACTGGGTGCGACCGTTGTGGAGGACAGCACCATGAAGTCCATCATGCAGTTGCCACTGTGGCTTGCCCTTGCCGCCACGCTCCTCGCCGGCTGCGAACGCGCGCCTAAGCAAGAAGAGGTGGAGGCCGCCGCGCAGACCGCGACCCGCATCGCCGATCCGGTGCCGCCGGCGACGGGACGCGAAGCGCCTCAGTTCCACTTTTCCGACGACGAGACCGGCATCGCACTGGCACCGACGCCGGGCTTCGCGCTGCGCCGCGACTTCACGCGCGACTATCTGTCCGACGGCGCCTGGAAGACCTTCGCCGCCCCCGACGTGCGCGGCGAACCGCTGGTCGCGCTGGTGCTGGACGGTTCGGACAAGATCACCGCGGCCGAGCTGCGCATCGGCACCAGCACCGACAGCCATGCCGTGGTGACCTGCCTGGATCCGCCTGAGGACGCGACCACCGGTGCACCGGACGAGATCCGCATCGACGGCCAGCCGTTCCGCCACTTCCGCGTCGCTGATGCGGCGATGAGTCACTACCGGTCGGTCGATGCCTACCGGTCGGTGGGCAACGGGCGGTGCATCGCCATCGACCTGCTGGTCGCCGGTACGCGCCCCGAGGTCTACGACCCGCCCGCGACGCCACCGTTCGATGAAGCGACGGCACGCGCGCGGCTGCAGGACGCATTGGGCGCGGTGCGGATCATCCGCTGACGCAACGCTCAATGCCCTTCACCCCATTTCACGGGGAGAGGAGAACTCTGGTCAGGACTATTGCAACCGGCGCTGCACGAACGCGTCCACCGACGTGGTGTAGGCGGACGGCGCACCCAGCAGGTGATTCACCTCGCCATGCGAGAGGTCTTCCGGCAGCACCTCCATCGCCACCCCCAGCGTCTTGGCCTTCTCCACCATCGCGCGACCCTGTGGGCAGGCGTCCTGGCGGCGCGAGGAGCAGACGAACAGCATCGGCACCGCATCGCGGGTGAGCTGGTGGTAAGGCGAGGCGGCGATCCAGTCGGCCGGATTCCTGCCGAACGCCGCGTCGTAGATGCGCCGCAGCGGGGGATTCTTCATGGTCAGCGGGACATCCAGCGCGCCGCTGTCCAGCGAGACCACGCCGCGCGGACGGGTGGCGCCCGCCTCGCGCCACAGGGTGGACGAGGCGCCGACCAGGGCGGCCAGGTGCGCGCCCGCGGAGTGGCCCATCAGCAGCACGTTCGCGGGATCGGCGTTCCACGATGGCGCGCGCTTCTGCACGTCGGCCAGCGCGCGCGCCACGTCGCGGGCCTGGTCGATGGGCGCGGTGTCCGGCCGCATGCGGTAGTTGACCGATACCAGCACGTAGCCCTTCGGCAGCCAGTACGCGGCCTTGTTCTCCACCACGCCCGGATTGTCCTTGTTGCCGTTGGCCCAGCCGCCGCCGTGCACGAACAGGATCACCGGCGCGCGCTGCGGCTGCGCCGGCAGGTAGACGTCGTAGCGCTGGCGCGGGTCGTCTCCGTAGGCGACATCGCGCAGCGCACGGGCGCCGGCCGGCAACGCCGGCGGGTGCGCGGCCGGCTGGCGCGAGGCGTCGCGCGCCTGCTGCAGGCGTTCGCGGAAGGTCTGCGCGGCCAGCGGCGGCAGCGCAGCGGTCAGGACGCAGGCCAGCAGGCCCGCACGGAACAGCATCGTCTTCATCGCATCACCTCGGGAGGGGAGATCAACCAGCGCGCAGCCACAGCTGCGCGCGCAGGCCGTGGGGCGTGTTCGGCAGCAGGCGCAGTTCGCCGCCGTGCTGGCGGGCCACGCGGTCGACGATGGGCAGGCCCAGCCCGCTGCCAACCTGCGCCTGGTCATGGACGAAAGGCTGGCGCGCACGCTCGGCGGCTGCGGCCGACAGGCCCGGACCGCCGTCGGCCACCTCGACCACCCACGCCGGACCTTCGGCCCACAGCCGCAACGACAGCGGCAACGCAGCATGCCGCTCGGCGTTGACCAGCAGGTTCTCGACCGCGCGCAGCAGCGCCATCGGCTTGCCCGGCAGCAGCGCGTGCTCCGGCAGCTCCACGCGCCAGCCTTTCGAGGCCGCCGCGACCGCATGGCGGCATATCGCGGCCAGGTCGACCGTTTCGCTGCCTTCGTCGCGGCCATCGCGGGCGAAGGCGATGAACTGGCCCAGGATCGCGTCCATCTCCATGATGTCGCGCTGCATGCTGCGGGTGAGTTCGGGATCGGTGTCGGGCACCATCTCCAGCGCGAACTGCAGGCGGGTGAGCGGCGTGCGCAGGTCGTGCGAGATGCCGGCAAGCAGCAGCGCGCGCTCTTCCGCCGCGGCGCGCACGTCGCGGCTGGCATCGCCCAACGCCTGCGCCAGGCCGGCGACTTCGCGCGGCGCGCGCGCAGGGACGACCGGCGGGGCGTCGCCGCGCACGATGGCCGGCGCCGCGGCTGCAAGCTGGCGCAACGGCTGCACCAGCCGGCGCGCGAAGTACGCGGCGGCCAGCCACACCAGCGCCACGCAACCGATCAGCATGAACACCGAGAAGCGGCGCATGCCCGTCCCCGGGCGGTCGTAGGCGAACGACACCCACAGCGGTTCGCGCGTGGCCGGTTTCAGCCAGATCACCCGCAGCCCGCGCCCGGCCTCCATCCGCAGTTCGCGCCCGGTGCCCAGCGTGCCTGCCGCCTTTTCGCGCAGTTCGCGCAGCAACGGGGCCATGCGCGGGCGGGCGTCGGCGGGCGGCGTGCTGCGCACCTCCAGCCCGGCTTCGCGCAGCTGCGCGACCGTGCGTGCATGCGGCTGGTGCTGGTCCAGCGCTTCCACCACTTCGGCGAAGCCCTGCATCGCGCGCAGCAGCTGTTCGGCCGCCGGCCGCGTGGCCAGTTCGCGCCCCAGCAGGAGCGCCAGCACGGCCGCGCCGACCAGCACCAGGGCGATGACCAGCGCCAGCTGGCCGAACACGCTGCGCGGCAGCGGTGCCCTCATGGCGTCGCCTCCGGTGGCACGAACACATAGCCCACGCCCCAGACCGTCTGGATCAGGCGCGGCTGGCGCGGATCGTCTTCCAGCAGGCGGCGCAGGCGCGCGATGGTGACGTCCATGCTGCGCTCGAAGGCCTCGTGCTCGCGGCCGCGCGCCAGGCTCATCAGGCGGTCGCGGCTGAGCGGCTGGCGCGGATGGCGCAGCAGCACCGACAGTACCGCGAATTCGCCGCTGGTCAGCCGCAGCAGCACCCCGTCGCGGGTGAGCTCGCGCCGGCCCAGATCCAGGGTGAACGGGCCGAAGGCCACCTCGCCGCCGTCGGGCTGCGGCGCGCCGGGCGCGGGGCGCGTGCGCCGCAGCACCGAACGGATGCGCGCCAGCAACTCGCGCGGATTGACCGGCTTGGGCACGTAGTCGTCGGCGCCGATCTCCAGTCCGACGATGCGGTCGATCTCGTCGCCCTTGGCCGTCAGCATGACGATGGGCGTGGCGTCGCCCTGGCCGCGCAGGCGGCGGCATATCTCCAGGCCGTTCTCGCCGGGCAGCATCAGGTCCAGCACGATCAGGTCGAAGTGGCCGCGGTCCAGCGCCTGCCGCATCTGCGCGGCATCGCCCGCGCCGCGCACCTCGAAGCCCTGCGATTGCAGGTATCGCTGCAGCAGCTCGCGCAAGCGCACGTCGTCGTCCACCAGCAGCACGCGGGGCAGGGTCTGGTCCATGCGGCCACTATCGCCCGCCGCCGCGACGCCCGGCAAACCCCGTTTCCGGCCGGTTTGTAAGCGGATGTTTCCGGCGCGGGCGGCAGACACATCCGCTGTCAACCGCGACACACCTGCCGCCGTTGCCCGCCCTACCGTGGTCCTGCCGCCGCGTCCCCCGTGCGGCCACCCCACACCCCGATGAGGATTCCGCCATGAGCAAGACCCCGTTGCTGATCGCCGCCGCTTTCGCCCTGTGCGCCACCACCCTGATCGCCGACCACGCCCAGGCCCGCGAGCGCAGCCGCGCCGTCCAGCGCACCGCCCAGGGCGGCAGCGTCGCCGTCGAGCGCAGCAATGCCCGCTTCGACAGCCAGCGCCAGCGGGGCTGGCAGGCCGATGGCCAAGGCAATGCCAGCGCCGCGCGCAGCGGCAGCATCAGCGGCGCCAACGGCGGCAGCGCCGGTTACGACCGCAGCGCCTACCGCAATGCCGACGGCAGTGCCGGCCGCCAGGGCAGTGCGTACGCCAACGGACCCAACGGCGGCACCGCCAGCACCAGCGGCGGCTTCAGCCGCGACGCGGACGGCCACGTGACCGGCGCGCGCAGCACCACCGCCACCGGCGCCAACGGCAACAGCTACAACGGCAGCACCACCGTCTCGGACGGCACGCTGGTGCACACGCGCAGCTGCACCAATGCCGCCGGCGACGCCATCGCCTGTCCGCGCGGCCACTGACCGGCCGGCCGCACCGGCTTTCCCGCAGGCGCGGCGGCATGGCACCTCCCCTGCCGCAAGGACGCATTCCCGACCCGCCGCGCCTGCACCTTTCCCTTCCTTCACCCGGAGATCCGCAATGTCCCGATCCATCCTGCTACCCCTGGCCACCGTCCTGTCCGTATGCGCACTGGTGGCGCCTGCCCATGCGCAGCAGCGCACCCTCACGGACGAACAGAAAGCCACCCTGCAAGAGCGCCTGAAGGCTGCCGACGCCAATGGCGATGGCCTGATCGACAAGGCCGAAGCCGAAGCGAAACTGCCGCGCATCGCCAAGCGTTTCGACACCCTGGATGCCGACGGCGACGGCAAGCTCTCGCCCGACGAAATGCGCGCGGCCGGCCAGAAGATGGCCAGCCGCCGCACGCGCTGAGGCGGCAGGATGGACGGCTTTCGCCTGTTCGCCGGGCTGCCCCTGCTGGTGCTGGTCGCCGTGGCCGCCGCCGAAGCCGCATGGCTGATGCGGCGCGGCGTGCGCTACGACTGGAAGGGCTACTGGGCATCCTTCGGCGATGCCGCCGGGCGTGCGCTGCTGAGCGTGCTGATCCAGGGCGGCGTGGTGGCCGTGCTGTTGTTCGCGATCTGGGAGTTCCGCCTGACCACGATCGCGATGGACCGGCCCTGGCACTGGCTGGCGCTCTTCGTCGGCCAGGAGTTCTGCTACTACTGGATGCACCGCGCCGATCACCGCGTGCGCTGGTTCTGGCTGAACCATTCGGTCCACCACTCGGCCACGCAGTACAACCTGTCCACCGCGTACCGGCTGGGCTGGACCGGCAAGCTCACCGGTGCGGCGGTGTTCTTCGGTCCGCTGGTGTGGCTGGGCTTCCCGGTGCCCTATGTGGTCGGCGCGCTGGCGCTGAACCTGCTGTACCAGTACTGGCTGCATACGGAACTGGTGCCGCGCCTGCCGCGCCCCATCGAGTGGGTGTTCAACACGCCCGCGCACCATCGCGTGCACCACGCCAGCAACCCCGAGTACCTGGACTGCAACTACGGCGGTGTGCTGATCGTGTTCGACCGGCTGTTCGGCACCTGCCGCGAGGCACGCCCGGACGTGCCGATCCGCTACGGCCTGGTGGACCCGGTGCGCAGCTACAACCCGGTGACCATCGCCTTCCATGCCTGGGTGAAGCTGGCCCGCGACCTGCGCCGCGCGCGCGGCCCGCGGCAGATCGCCATGACGCTGTTCGGGCCGCCCGGGTATGTCCCCGGCGGCGTGGACGAGGGCCGCCCGGGCCGCTGAGAGTGGCCCGGGCCGGCGCGGCCGGCGACAATACGCACCCCCCGCGGCCCCCACGCCGCCCGCCCGCCGAGCCCCATGACCGCCTTCGTTTCGCCCGACCGCATCCGCGGCCTGTTCGCCCAGGCCATGTCCGACATGTACCGCGCCGAGGTGCCGCTGTACGGCGACCTCATCGACCTGGTCGGCGCGGTCAACGCCGCCACCCTGCGGCGCGATCCGGAACTGGCCTCGCGCCTGCAGCGCACCGGCGAGACCGAGCGCCTGGACCTGGAGCGCCATGGCGCGATCCGCGTGGGCACGCCGGCCGAACTGGCCACGCTGGGCCGCGTGTTCGCGGTGATGGGCATGCACCCGGTGGGCTACTACGACCTGACGGTGGCCGGCGTGCCGGTGCATGCCACCGCCTTCCGCCCGCTGACCGAGGAAGCACTGGCCGCCAACCCGTTCCGCATCTTCACCTCGCTGCTGCGGCTGGAGCTGATCGCCGATGCCGGCCTGCGCGCGCAAGCCGAAGCGATACTGGCCGAGCGCGACATCTTCACCGCCGATGCGCGCGCGCTGCTGGCGCAGGCCGAACGCGACGGCGGGCTGGGCCAGGCCGATGCACAGCGCTTCGTCACCGAAGTGCTGGAAACCTTCCGCTGGCACGGCGATGCGACCGTCCCGCTGGCGACCTACCGCGCGCTGCACGGCCTGCACCGGCTGGTGGCCGACGTGGTCAGCTTCCGCGGCCCGCACATCAACCACCTGACGCCGCGCACGCTGGACATCGACGCCGCACAGGCCGCGATGCTGGAACGCGGCATCCAGGCCAAGGCGCTGATCGAGGGCCCGCCACGCCGCGCGGTGCCCATCCTGCTGCGCCAGACCAGCTTCAAGGCACTGGAGGAGGAAGTCGCCTTCCCCGACGCGAGCGGCGCGCTGGTACCCGGCAGCCACAGCGCGCGCTTCGGCGAGATCGAGCAGCGCGGCCTGGCGCTGACGCCGGCCGGACGCGAACTCTACGACCGCCTGTTGGCGCAGGTACGCCAGGCCGGCGGCGCGGGCAACACGTCGGCGGACTACCCGCAGCGGCTGGCGGCGGCGTTCGCGGAATTCCCGGACGACGAGACCACGCTGCGCCGCCAAGGCCTGGGCTACTTCCGCTACCGCCTGACCGACAGCGGCGCCGCACTGCCGGCCGCAGAACGTGCGGGTATGTCACCGGATGCACTGGTCGACGCCGGTCATGCCATCGTCGACCCCATCGTCTACGAGGACTTCCTGCCGGTCAGCGCAGCGGGCATCTTCCAGTCCAACCTGGGCGGCGGCGAGCAGCGCGCCTACGACGCGCACGCCAACCAGGACGCATTCGCGGCCGCCCTCGGCGCGAAGATCCACGACCCGTTCGCGCTGTACCAGCAGGCGCAGGACGCGTCGATCGCGGCGCTGCGCGGCTGAGCGGGGGGTGGACAGGAGTGAGGAGTGAGGAGTGAGGAAAAGCGCTTTCGCTCACTCCTCACTTCTCTTCGCTCGCTTCTCGGCCGTGAAACCCGCCCCGCGTCGACATCTCCTGTTCCACACAACATTTGGTGTTGACGCTTCCCTACACCCCCACTATCTTGTGCCCGTCGGTTCCGGTGGCCGCAAGCCACGGGATTAAAACGGGAAGCCGGTGACGCGCTTGCGCCACTCCGGCACTGCCCCGCAGCGGTAATTGGGAACGAACCCGCCACCAGCACTGGGGCCTTGCCCTGGGAAGCGGCGGACTAGGAGAGGCAGGAACGAGGGAATAGAAACGAGGAACGAGAGAAGCCGCAGTGCGCTTTGACTCGTTCCTCGTTTCTCTCCACTCGTTCCTCGCCCCAGGCCCATGAGTCCGAAGACCTGCCGACAGCCGCGCGAAGCACAACGCGCGGTGCCGGCCGCGGAATCTCCGGGGGGAGAGGGCTGGCGAAGCAGGGCAGGCCGGCCTTCCGTCCGCGCGTCTTAGCCCCTGCGACGCCGCTTCCCCACTGTTGACCTCCATCCGGCCTTGCGCAGCCCCGCGAGGGACGGGCCGCCGCGTGCAACCCGCATGGAGGACTCTCGTGACCCAGACCGACACCGCCCTCGCCGACGCCGGCACGCTCCCGTCCCAGAAGGACGCGTTCTCGCTCACCCCGCCGCCCACCGCCACCGCCATGAGCGTGACCAAGCGCAACGGCAGCCGCGAACCGGTGGACCTCAACAAGATCGTGCGCGCGGTGCAGCGCAACTGCGAAGGCCTGCACGCCATCGACCCGATGCGCGTGGCCACCCGCACCATCTCCGGCCTGTACGACGGCGCCAGCACGCGCGAACTGGACGAACTGTCCATCCGCACCGCTGCCCTGCTGACCGGCGAAGAACCCGAATACAGCCGACTGGCCGCGCGCCTGCTGGCCGCCTACATCGCCAAGGAGGTCACCGGCCAGGAAATCCATGCGTTCTCGCAGTCGGTCACCCGCGGCCACGAGGTCGGCCTGATCAACGACCGCCTGCTGAACTTCGTGCAGACCAATGCGCGCAAGCTCAACGATGCGCTGGACGCCTCGCTCGACCTGCACTTCGACTACTTCGGCCTGCGCACGCTGTACGACCGCTACCTGCTGCGCCATCCGCACACGCGCAAGGTGATCGAGACGCCGCAGCAGTTCTTCCTGCGCATCGCCTGCGCGCTGAGCGAGGACGTGCCCGAAGCGCTGGCGCTGTACCGCCGCATGGGCCACCTGGACTACCTGCCCAGCTCGCCGACGCTGTTCAACAGCGGCACCACGCACGAACAGCTGTCCTCGTGCTTCCTGCTGGACTCGCCGCAGGACACGCTGGAATCCATCTATGCCCGGTACGGCGACATCGCCCAGCTGAGCAAGTTCAGCGGCGGCATCGGCGTGAGCTACACCCGGGTGCGCTCGCGCGGCTCGCTGATCAAGTCCACCAACGGCCACAGCAACGGCATCGTGCCGTGGCTGAAGACGCTGGATTCGTCCGTCGCGGCGGTCAACCAGGGCGGCAAGCGCAAGGGCGCGGCCTGCGTGTACCTGGAAACCTGGCACGCCGACATCGAGGACTTCCTGGAGCTGCGCGACAACACCGGCGACGAAGCGCGCCGCACGCACAACCTCAACCTGGCCAACTGGGTGCCGGACCTGTTCATGAAGCGCGTGGAGGCCGACCAGGACTGGTCGCTGTTCGACCCGCGCGTGGTGCCGGAACTGACCGACCTGTACGGCGCCGCGTTCGAACTGGCGTACACGCAGGCGGAACTGCAGGGCAAGGCGGTCAGGACGATCTCCGCACGCAAGCTGTACGGAAGGATGATGCGCACGCTGGCCGAGACCGGCAACGGCTGGATGACGTTCAAGGACAAGTGCAACGCGGCCAGCAACCAGACCCTGCGTGCCGGCAACGTCATCCACCTGTCCAACCTGTGCACCGAGATCCTGGAGGTCACCTCGGCCGAGGAAACGGCGGTGTGCAACCTGGGCTCGATCAACCTGGCCCGCCATTTCGACGAGGACGGTCATTTCGATTTCGACAAGCTGGCCGAAACCGTGCGCCTGGCCGTGCGCCAGCTGGATCGCGTGATCGACCTGAATTTCTATCCCATCGAGACCGCGCGCCGCGGCAACCTGCGCTGGCGCCCGGTGGGCCTGGGCTGCATGGGCCTGCAGGACGTGTTCTTCAAGCTGCGCCTGCCGTTCGACAGCGCCGAAGCGCGCGTCCTGTCGACCAAGATCGCCGAAACCATCTACTTCCATGCGCTGGAAACCTCGGTGGAACTAGCGCAGGAACGTGGCCGCCATCCGTCTTTCGCCGACACGCGGGCGGCGAACGGCGATCTGCAATTCGATGCCTGGAACATCACGCCGGAAAACACCGAGCGCTGGGACGCCCTGCGCGCGCGCATCAGGGAGCACGGGCTGCGCAACTCGCTGCTGATCGCCATCGCGCCCACCGCGACCATCGCCTCCATCGCCGGTTGCTACGAGTGCGTGGAACCGCAGGTATCCAACCTGTTCAAGCGGGAGACGCTGTCCGGCGACTTCCTGCAGGTCAACCGCTACCTGGTGGACGAGCTGAAGAAGCTGGGCCTGTGGACGCCCGAGATCCGCGACGCCATCAAGCTGGCGGAGGGCTCCATCCAGGGCATCGCGCAGATCCCCGAGACCCTGCAGCAGGTCTACCGGACCGCGTGGGAGCTGCCGATGCGTTCGCTGATCGACATGGCCGCCGCCCGCGGCGCCTTCATCGACCAGTCGGCCTCGCTCAACCTGTTCATGGAAAGCCCCAACATCGGCGCCCTGTCGTCCATGTACATGTACGCATGGAAACAGGGCATCAAGACCACGTACTACCTGCGCTCGCGCCCGGCCACCCGCATCGCCAAGACCACGGTCAGCACGGCCACGGCCACCGCGCCCAAGCGCGAGTACACCCCGACCGAGGCCATCTCCTGCTCGCTGGAGAACCCGGAAGCGTGCGAGGCCTGCCAGTAGGGCAGGAACGAGCGGTGAGGAACGAGGAACGAGTGGCGGCGGCCGCACCTTACCTGCGGCCCGTTTCCCCGCTGGGGGCTCGCAGTTTCCGGCGCAGGACGGTCAGCATGCGACTCACCTCGTCGATCAGACGGTATGCAGGCTGCAACGACTCGGCGGCCATCCAGCCCAGGCGTTCGCACAGGAGCAGTTGGGTGTGCAGTTCGGACAGGGATCCCTGGGCGATGGCAAAGAATTGCGCCTTTTCCCTGCGGGACTCGCGCGACCATCCTTCCGCGACATTGCTGGGAACCGATATGGCGGCGCGGGTGATCTGCCCGCGGATGCCGAAACGCTCTTCCGGCGGAAGACCCGTTGCGCACCGGCATGCGGACTCCGCCAGCTCCATCGCTTTCATCCAGATCACAGCATCCCGGTAGTGCATCCCTGCCCCCCTTCGATCAACCCATCGTGGTCCCCACCGGATCACGACACCTATCAGGAAACACCTCATGTCACTGCCGGAAAAAGCCTCACCACTCGTTTCTCGTTCCTCCTCACTCGTTCCTCGCCTCCTCGATCCAGGCTTCGAACTGACCCTGCGCCCGATGCGCTACCCGCAGTTCTATGACATGTATCGCGACGCCATCAAGAACACGTGGACGGTGGAAGAGATCAACTTCCAGATCGACATCACCGACCTGCATGCGAAGATGACGCCGGCCGACCGCCACCTGATCCACCGGCTGGTCGCCTTCTTCGCCACCGGCGACTCCATCGTGTCGAACAACCTGGTGCTGAACCTGTACCAGCACCTCAACGCGCCCGAGGCGCGCATGTACCTGTCGCGCCAGTTGTATGAGGAAGCGCTGCACG
The DNA here is from genome assembly GCF_022965755.1 of Pseudoxanthomonas sp. F37. Lineage (NCBI taxonomy): Bacteria > Pseudomonadati > Pseudomonadota > Gammaproteobacteria > Lysobacterales > Lysobacteraceae > Pseudoxanthomonas > Pseudoxanthomonas sp. F37. Next base: position 41,748 of record NZ_CP095187.1, read on the forward strand.
TGCAGTTCTACCTGACCCTGCTGGACAACTACCTGCCCGACCCGGCCGAACGCTTCAAGGCCTTCGCCGCGGTGGAGAACATCCCGGCCATCAAGAAGAAGGCCGATTTCTGCTTCAAGTGGATCGACAGCATCCAGGACATGAAGCGGATCCAGACCCGCGACCAGCGCCGGCAGTTCCTGCTCAACCAGATCTGTTTCGCCGCCTGCATCGAGGGCCTGTTCTTCTTTGCCGCCTTCGCCTACGTGTACTACTTCCGCTCGCGCGGCCTGCTGCCGGGCCTGGCGTCCGGTACCAACTGGGTGTTCCGCGACGAGAGCTGTCACATGGAGTTCGCCTTCGAATGCGTGCGCACCGTGCGCGAGGAGGAGCCGGACCTGTTCGACGACGTCATGCAGCAGCAGGTCTACGACATGCTGGAGGAGGCCATCGAGTGCGAGGTGCAGTTCGCCGAGGACGTGCTGTCCGGCGGCGTGGCCGGCATCTCCACCCGCGACATGCGCCAGTACCTGCAGCACTGCGCCGACCAGCACTTCGCCAAGCTCGGCATGCCCAAGCGCTACGACGTGCGCAATCCGCTGCCCTTCATGGAACTGCAGGACGTGCAGGAGCTGACCAACTTCTTCGAACGCCGCGTGTCCGCCTACCAGCTGGGCGTGCAGGGCGAAGTCGGTTTCGACCACGCGTTCTAACGCCGGCCCCTGCAGGAGCGACGTGAGTCGCGACCGCGGCAATGGGACCTCATGTCGCTGCGCCACCCCTGGAATGTCGGCAGCAGGCACAGCGTCACAGGTGACCCATCGGGTATCCCGGATCATTCGTTCATGCGGTCGCGACTCACGTAGCTCCTACACCAGCACGACATCCGGCGCGCTATGCTGCCGCCGGAAGCCCGCGACCGGAGCACCCGCATGACCGAACTGGCCAACGCCGAAGCGCGCCCGACCGAGGCGCGCCTGCTGCACATGGTCTTCCCCGACCACACCAACCACCTGGGCACGCTGTTCGGCGGCCAGGCGCTGGCGTGGATGGACATGTCCGCCTTCATCGTCGCCTCCCGCTACGCGCGCACCACCGTGGTCACCGCACGCTCGGAGCAGGTGGATTTCAACCAGCCCATCCACAAGGGCGACCTGGTGGAAGTGGTCGCGCGCGTGGTGAAGGTGGGCCGCAGTTCGATGAACGTCGACGTGGAAGTCATCACCGAGAACCTGCTGACCGGCGAGCGCAAGCTGTGCACGCGCGGGCATTTCGTGATGATCGCGCTCGACCCGCTGGGCCGGCCGACGCCGGCGCCGCCGTTGCCGCCCGCCATCGCGCAGGACTGACGCCGATTACAGGGTGGAGGTCGTCTCGCTGCCGGCCTCGGCCAGGATGCGCTGGGCCTGGCGTTTCTGCTCGGCCGACAGCGCGTGGACCACGACCGCCGAATCGCCCTCGCGCAAGGCGCCGAGCACCTTCATCACGTAGGCGTCGTGGTCCGGGCGAAGGGTGATCAGCCCGCCCAGCATCAAGCCGGCGATCGCGCCGAAGAAGAGCAGCACCGCCAGCGACAGCCACGGCGACTGGACGATCATCGGCACGGCCTGCATGCGCAGCACCGCATAGGCCAGCAGGCCGGCAAGCGCGCCGAACGCCCCGAGCTTGGCATGCGACCACAGCATGGTGCGGTAGATGCCATGGCTTTCCGGTTCCAGCTTGCGCCCCGGCCGCGCTTCCCCCGGCACCAGCACCTGCACCTGCCGCTCGGACAGATGCAGCGCCTCGCGCACCCGGTTCGCCTGCAGGCGGGCTACGGCGACACTGGGACAGATCGCCGCGACCTTGCTGTTGGAGACTTCCTCGGTGAAGAACACGGTCCCGGTCATGATCGGCTCCCGGTGTGGACGTGCCGCTACCGTGTCGCCGGCCGCGTTGCCGCGGAGTGAACAACGCGTCGAGCCCATGTTGGGCGTCTGGCCACGTTCATGCCCGGGCGATCCGATGGAAGGCGGGGTTGGCCGCGCTCGTCCGTCTCCTTTCCGCATGCCCCTCCATGCGCACGCCTCATGACGCCAGACGCCGCCCCCCTTCCCCGCAACGCCGCCGCTGGCTGTCCAGCGTGGCGGCGGCGCCGCTGGCCGCCCTGGGCTGGCCCCGTGTGGCCTCCGCCGCCGCCTGCGACGATGCCGCGGGCTGGATCCCGCCCGACGACTTCCTGGCCGACCTGCCCCGCCTGATGCAGGCCCTGCGGGTGCCGGCCATCGGCATGGCCGTCGTGGAGCGGGGCGAGGTGGTGTGGTCGCGCAACCTGGGCGAGACGAACGCGCAGACCCACGCGCCGGTGGCGGACGACACGCTGTTCGAAGATGCCTCGCTGAGCAAGCCGGTGTTCGCCTACCTAGTACTGCAACTGGCGGACCAGGGCGTGATAGACCTGGACGCGCCGCTGGTGCGCTATCGGCGGATGGACTATCTGGCCGACCATCCCTGGGTGGAGCGGGTCACCGCGCGCGACGTGCTGCGCCATTCCACCGGCCTGCCGAACTGGCGCAAGGATCCGGCCCACGAAAAGCTGGTGCCCGCCGTGAAACCCGGCACCCGCATCGACTACTCGGGCGAGGCGATCTTCTGGCTGCAGCTGGCGGTGGAGACCCTCACGGGCGAGAGCCTGGACGAATCGATGCAGCGCCTGCTGTTCGGACCGGCCGGCATGCGCGACAGCAGCTATACGTGGAGCGCCGATCTCGCCGCACGTTCGGTGTACGGCCATCGTGCCGTCGAGGACGAAGAAGCCGGCATGCCACCGCAGATGCTGCGCGACACATGGAATGCCGCGCAGGTGGTGGCCGATGGCTGGGACAGGCCGCTGTCCGCATGGCGTTACGAGGATGCCCGGCGTGCACTGCCCCAGGTGCAGGCCATCACGCCGAAGGGCCTGGTGAACTGGCCCGGCGACATCCTGGCCAACGCGGCCGCCAGCCTGCGCACTACGCCGGTGGATTACGCGCGCTTCATGGCGCTGATGGTGCGCACGCCGCGCGAACCGTGGCAGATCAGCGAGGCCACGCGCGCGGCGATGCTGATGAAGCAGATCGACGTGCCCGGCCGCTGGACCGACAAGGGCCTGGGCTGGAACCTGGAAGCCACCCCGCGCGGCCCGGTGTTCTACCACTCGGGCAGCAACGGCGGCATCTTCAAGAACTTCGCCCTGGGCGACGCCCGCGGCCAGCGTGCGCTGGTCGCGCTGACCAACGGTGGCAGCGGCAACGTGCTGTACCGGCGCGTGGTGCGCGCCGCCACCGGGCACGACCTGCTGGCCTTCGACCTATAGGCCCTGGAACACGAACGGTTCCGCCGGTCGGAAGTCCTTCACCGTGTTGCCGGCGAATACGTTGCGCTGGTCGGGGCCCAGGTCCAGCCGCAGCACCTTGCCGGTCTCCTTCGAGAAATCGATGTCCTTCAGGTCCACCCAGAAGGTGTTGGGCGTCAGTGCAGACTCGAAGAAATAGAGCCTGCGCTTGTGGTCGGCGACCGTGCGCCAGCGGGTGGAGGAGATGTTGGGTTCCTCCGGTGTATTGATGCCGAACGGCACCGACGCGTTGCGGATCACGCTGAAGACGCTGGCCAGCGCCTTCACCGGGTCCTCGCTCCTGGGGATCGCGTTGACGTAGAACGAGGCCCGCGCGAAGCGGTCCGCTGCGCGGTTGGTACCCGGCAACATCACCGTGCCGCCGATCTGCTTCCAGTACGCGTTGAGCGCCAGTTGCTGGTCGAACACCGGTGAGTTGGTCATCACCTGGTACTGGCGGCCGTGGTGGATCACCTGCTTGCCGCCGATGTACTCGACGATGGCGCTGTCGCCGCTGGCATCGGACATCGACAGGTGCAGGGTGGCCAGGCGGTCCTCGCCCGGCACCTTGTCGGTCACCACGGTGAAGGGCTGCGTGCGCAGGGCCTGGACGGCCTCCTTCACCGTGCCGTAGTTGTCCAGCACGTACTGCGCCCACGCCGCGATGCTCAGGCCCGGGCCGCGCCCGTCGTAGGCGGGGTATTCGGATTCCACCAGCCACAGCACGTTGGCGACCAGGCCCGCTTCGTTCATGCCGTCGGTGGTGGAAACCTCGTAGCCGGTGGCGATCACGCTGCCGTACTTCGACGTCCACGTCACCGAATTCAGGCCGGCCTGCCCCTGGCGGGCCATGCCGCGCGGGAATATCCACAGGTTCGTCGCCACGTCGGTCTTCCAGTCCATGGACCGGGCGGTGATCACGTCGTCGTGGGCGCCCAGGTAGACCAGGCGGGTACAGGCGTCGGCGGGGGGCGTGGCGGCCAGCGAGGACAGCAGGGTGGCGGCAAGCGCGAGCGGCAATACGAAGCGACGATCCATGACGACCTCCGTGGCAAGGTGATGTCGGGTGCGCGGCGGGTGCGCCCGCCCTTTATGCCGGCGGGTATGTTAAACAGCGGTCCCGTCCCCCGAGATGCTGCCATGGCCCTCCCCCTGCTGTCGCACCGTTCGTCCCTCCGCGCGCCATTCCTGGTGATGGGCATGCTGGCGCTCTCCGCCTGCGTCAGCACGCCCGGCCCGCAGGTGGCCGGCAGCGGCCGCTGCAGCGATGCCTCGCTGGGCTGGGCCGTGGGCCAGCCGGCGGACGAGGCCACCCTGCGCCGGCTGTCCAGCGAGAGCGGCGCCGGCCTGGTCAATCCCATCGGACCCGGCACCGTGGTCAAGCACGATGCGCGCAGCGACCGCCTGCGCGTGTACATCGACGCCGGCAACCGCATCACCGCGGCCCGCTGCGAATAAGCCCGCCCCATGCGCCGCGACCATATCCTCACGCTTTCGTGCCCGGACACCACCGGCATCGTCTACCGCGTCACCGGGCTGCTGTTCGATGCCGGCTGCAACATCCTGGATGCCCAGCAGTTCGGCGACGAGGAATCCGGCCGCTTCTTCCTGCGCGTGCACTTCGACCTGCCCGATGGCGTCCTGGCCGAAACGCTGCACGCGCGCTTCCAGCCGCTGGCCGATGCGTTGGCGATGGACTGGCAGCTGCACGACGCCCGCCGCAAGGCGCGGCTGATGGTGCTGGTGAGCAAGCAGGGACACTGCCTCAACGACCTGCTGTTCCGCGTGCACAGCCGGCAGCTGCCGGTGGAGATCGCCTGCGTGGTTTCCAACCACGCCGACTTCGCCCCGCTGGCGCAGTCCTACGGCGTGGCCTTCCATCACCTGCCGGTCACTGCTGACCACCGCGACGAACAGGAGCGGCGCATCATCGACCTGGTCGAGCGCGAACGGATCGACCTGGTGGTGCTGGCGCGCTACATGCAGATCCTCTCGCCGGCGCTGTGCGATGCGCTGGCCGGCCGCGCCATCAACATCCACCACAGCTTCCTGCCCAGCTTCAAGGGCGCCAAACCGTACCACCAGGCGCATGCGCGCGGGGTCAAGATCATCGGCGCCACCGCGCACTACGTGACGCGCGAGCTCGACGAAGGCCCCATCATCGAACAGGACGTGGCCCGCGTGGATCACGCGATGACGCCGAAAGAGCTGGTGCGCATGGGCAGCGACATCGAATCGCTGGTGCTCGCGCGCGCCGTGCGCCGCCATGTGGAGCACCGCATCCTGCTCAACGGCCATCGCACGGTGGTGTTCCGCTGAGGCGCGAACCGGCGTGGTGCGGGGCGTGCGGTGTGGGAGCAAGGTCGGTCGCGGAGCGTTTCATGCCGGTCGCGGAGGAGCATCGCGACGGGCGTCGCTCCCACAGTACCGCAGCCGCTCTCATGCCTTAGCATCATTGGACGCATCGCGGGGGCGCGCTAGCATCGTGCTCCCCATTCCATCGGATGCCGCCATGCTCCGCGCCCACCGCCTGTTCGCCGCCCTGCTCGTCGCCACCGCCGCACTGGCCGGTGCCGACGCCCGCGCACAGGACGCCACCGCGCTGGCTGCGCTCGAACGCGCGCAACCGCAGCTGGTGCAATGGCGCCGCGACTTCCACCAGCATCCCGAGCTGGGCGAGCAGGAAGTCCGCACCGCCAGGCGCGTCGCCGACCACCTGCGCTCGCTGGGGCTGACGGTCCGTACCGGCGTCGGCAAGACCGGCGTGGTCGCGGTGCTGAAGGGCGCGAAGCCGGGACCGCGCATCGCTTTGCGCGCCGACATGGACGCGCTGCCCGTCACCGAACAGACGGGCCTGCCGTTCGCCTCGAAGGTGAAGGCCGAGTACCGCGGCCAACCGGTCGGCGTGATGCACGCCTGCGGCCACGATGCGCATGTCGCCATCCTGATGGGCGTGGCGCAGGCGCTGGTCGCGGCGAAGGACGAACTGGCCGGCGAAGTGATGTTCGTCTTCCAGCCGGCGGAAGAAGGTCCGCCGGTCGCGGGCGAGGTGTTCGGCGCGGCGTTGATGCTGCAGGAGGGCGTGTTCGAGGACTTCACCCCGGACGCCGTGTTCGGCCTGCATGTCTGGGCCGGCCTGCCGGTGGGCAGCGTGGGCTACCGCAGCGGGCCACTGCTGGCCGCGGCGGACGAATGGTCGCTGGTGGTGAAAGGCAGGCAGACGCACGGTTCGCGTCCGTGGGACGGCGTGGACCCGATCACCCTGGGCGCGCAGATCCTGCTGGGCACGCAGAGCATGATCGCGCGCCAGGTGAACATCGCCACCAGTCCGGTGGTGCTGACCGCCGGCCAGTTCCAGGCCGGCGTACGCTTCAACATCATCCCCGACGAAGCCACCCTGGTCGGCACGCTGCGCACCTTCGACCCTGCCGTGCGCGAGGACGTGATCGCACGCTTCCGCCGCATCGCCGACGACTACAGCCATGCCAGCGGCGGCAGCGCCGAGCTGAAGGTCGCCAACAACGCGCCGGCCACCATCAACCAGCCCGCGCTCACCCAGCGCGTGCGGCCTTCGCTGGAGAAGGCGGTCGGCGCGGCGAACGTGGTGGAGATGCCGCTGGTGACGGTGGCCGAGGACTTCTCGCAGTTCGCCAACACGGTACCGGGCTTCTACTTCTTCGTCGGTGCGACGTCGAAGGGCATCGATCCGGCCACCGCGCCGATCAACCACTCGCCGCAGTTCCTGCTGGACGAACAGGCGCTGCAGACCGGCAGCCGGGCGATGCTGCAGGTGGCGCTGGACTATCTCGGCACGCGCTGATCGAGAGTGGAGGTGGGAGCGACGCAAGCCGCGAGCTTTTCGTGGGGTCCAGGCAGGAGCATCGCGACGCAGGTCGCCCCCCCATGCTTTTGCCGGCGCCGTGCCGATGTCTTCCTCCCCGCCTGGCAGGGCGAGGGATCAGAGCCCCATCCACACCCGCAACGGATGCTGCGGGTCGGCCAGCAGGCGGATCGCCAGCGCGATCGACACGGTGACCAGCAGCGGCTTGATGATGCGGGCGCCCTGCCTCATCGCGAAACGCGAACCCAGCTGCGCACCCAGGAACTGGCCCGCCCCCATCAGCAGGCCGATCTTCCACAGCACCGCGCCATGGACGAGGAACACGGCGAACGCACCGACGTTCGAACCGAAGTTGAGGAACTTGGTGTGCGCGGTCGCCTTGAGGATGCCGAAGCCGGCCAGGGCCACGAAACCCAGCATCAGGAACGAGCCGGTGCCCGGGCCGAACACGCCGTCGTAGAAGCCGATCGCCGGCACGAAGGTCAGCGCGAACACCTGCGGGCGCATGCGCTGGTGGCGATCCACGTGGCCGATGTCGGGTTTCAGGCCGAAGTACACGGCAATGCCGACCAGCAGGAACGGCAATGCCCACTTCAGCCAGTCCACCGGAATGACCGTGGCCAGCAACGCACCGCCTACCGCGCCCAACGCCGCGGTCAGCACCATCGGCAGCTGGCCCTTGAGGTCGACGTGCCCATGGCGCGCATAGGCCCAACTGGCCGACCCCGATCCGAACAGCGACTGCAGCTTGTTGGTGCCCAGCACCTGCAGCGGCGGAATGCCGGCCAGCAGCATGGCGGGAATGGTGATCATGCCCCCACCGCCGGCGATGGCATCGATGAAGCCCGCCAGCATCGCGGCGAGGAACAGCAGCAGGAACACCTGCAGGGCGAGGTCGGGCATGGAATGGCGGAGGTGGTGGATGGCATCGCCCGTGACGACGCGGCGGTGCGGATGCGTGTGTATTCTAGGGCTTCCTCCATCGCCAAGGATGATGACGGTGCACACGCCGGGAATCCTGATCGCATGCATGGGTCTTTGCCTCGCGGCCGTAGCGCAGGCCAGCGACTATCGCAGCGCGCTCGCCGCCTACAGGGCGAAGGACTACCCCACCTGCGCGCGCCTGTATGGTCAGCAGGCGGACCGCACGCCGCCGGTCCGCGGCGCCGCCTACGACGCGGCATGCTGCCTGGCCCTGGCCGGCGACAAGGAAGCGGCCCTGGCCCGATTGGCCGCCACGCCCTCGGATCTGCTGCGCAGCCATATCGCCGACGATGCCGATCTGGCGTCCTTGCACGATGATCCGCGCTGGACGGCCTTGCTCGCGCGCCATCGCCGCGACATGGCGGCCGAGATGTCCGGCCGCGACGATGCCCTGCTGGAGGAATTGCAGCAGCGGGTCGACAGGGATCAGGACGCGCGCAACCAGGCCATGCAGGCTCCCACCGACCCGGTGCTCGCCGCCAAGCTGGGCGAGGTCGATCGCGACAACACCACCTGGCTGAAGGCCTACCTGGACGCGAACGGATGGCCCGGCTACGACAAGGTGGGCCGCAGCGGCAGCATGGGATTCTTCCTGCTCGCCCAGCATGCCGATCACGACCCTGCCTTCCAGGAACAGGTCCTGGCGATGCTGCAGGAAGCCGTTGAACGGGGACAGGCCTCGGGCATCCACCTGGCCTACCTGACCGACCGCGTGCGGATCGCCCAAGGCAGGCCGCAGCTCTACGGTACCCAGTTCCACACCGTGGAAGGCGTGCTGCAGCCCCGCCCCATCGAGGATCCGGAGCATGTGGAGGCGCGCCGGGCCGCCCTGGGCATGCCCTCGTTGGCCGAATACACCGCGGACATGCAGGACATGTACGCGACACCGAAGAAGTAACGCACTACTGTCTGATCCCTCGACCCTTTGCCGGACATCGCCATGCCCAACCCTCTGCTGCTTTCCGTCATCGCGCTGGCCATCGCCTCGCTTGCCCCCACGGCCGCCGCGCAGGATGCCCCGCCCACGCAGCGGCCCGAGGTCATCGCCGCCGGCAAGGCGATGCAGCAGCAGGTGATCGGCTGGCGGCGGCATTTCCACCAGTACCCGGAACTGTCCAACCGCGAGGAGCAGACCGCCAGGCGCGTGGCCGAGGAGCTGCGCAAGCTGGGCCTGCAACCGCGCACCGGCATCGCGCACCACGGCGTCACCGCGCTGATCAAGGGCGGCAGGCCCGGCCCGCGCATCGCGCTGCGCGCCGACATGGACGCGCTGCCGGTCACCGAGCGCAACAGCCTGCCGTTCGCCTCCAAGGCCACAGCGACGTACCGCGGCGAAACCGTCGGCGTGATGCACGCCTGCGGCCATGACGCGCATACCGGCATCCTGCTGGGCGTGGCGAAGGCGCTGGTCGGCATGCAGGACAGCCTGCCAGGCGAAGTGCTGCTGGTATTCCAGCCCGCCGAGGAAGGCGCGCCGGCCGGCGAGGAGGGCGGCGCGGCGCTGATGCTGAAGGACGGCGTGTTCCGCGACTTCAAGCCGGAGGCGGTGTTCGGCCTGCACGTGTTCTCGTCGATCCCGGTCGGCCAGATAGGCGTGCGCCAGGGACCGCTGATGGCGGCGTCGGACAGCTTCACGTTGAAGGTGGTGGGCCGGCAGACGCACGGCTCGCGGCCCTGGGGCGGCGTGGACCCGATCGTGGCGATGGCCGACGTGATCGGCACCACCCAGACCATCGTCAGCCGGCGCACCGACATCTCCAGGCTGCCGGCCGTGGTCAGCTTCGGTGCGATCAAGGGCGGCATCCGCTACAACATCATCCCCGACGACGTGGAAGTGGTGGGCACCATCCGCACCTTCGACGAAGGCATGCGGCAGAAGATCTTCGCCGACCTGAAGAACGTGGCCACCCACGTCAGCGCCGCGCACGGCGCGAAGGTGGAGGCCAGCGTGCCCGACAACGACGGCAATCCGGTCACCGTCAACGACCCGGAACTGACCGCGCGCATGCTGCCCAGCCTGCAGGCGGCGGTGGGCGCGGACAACGTGATCACCCCGCCCCTGCAGATGGGCGCGGAGGATTTCTCGTTCTACGCGCGCGAAGTGCCCTCGATGTTCTTCTTCGTCGGCAGCACGGCCCAGAGCATCGACCCGGTCACCGCGCCCAGCAACCACTCGCCCGAGTTCATGCTGGACGAGGCCTCGCTGGACGTGGGACTGCGCGCATTGCTGCAGGTGACGCTGGACTACCTGGAGAAGCCGAAGGGCTGAACGCTCTTTCCCTCTCCCTGCGAAGCGGGGAGAGATAAGGGGCCGCAGGCGGGAGAGGGGGAGAGCGGAGACTCGATGTCGCGAGCATCCGCGCTCCGGCAGCATCCGATTCCGCACAGCGAACACCACGCGCTTCACGTCCGCGCGCGCCCCTCATCCGGCCCCGTATCGAGTACGGGGCAGGCTCTTCGGCCACCTTCTCCCCGCCACACGGGGAGAAGGGATCAAGCTCACCGGTGCTCGCCGTCCAGGTACAGCCATCGTCCGTCGAGGCGGACGAAGCGGCTGCGCTCGTGCAGGCGCACGGCGCTGCCGCCGCCGATGCGGTAGCGGGCGACGAACTCGACCTCGGCCGTATCCGGACCGGTGACACGGTGCTGCTTCACCGACAGGCCCAGCCACGCAGTGCGGGGCGCGCCGGGCGCATCCAGGCCGAGTTCGGCCGGACGGGTATCGGGATGCCAGGTCGCGCGCAGGTAGTCCGCGTTGGCGGTGACGAAGGCGCTGTAGCGCGAGCGCATCAGCGCTTCGGCGTCGGGGGCGGGCTCGCCGGCGTGGTAGCGGCCGCAGCAGGCGGCGTAGGTACGGCCGGTGCCGCAGGGGCAGGGGTTCATGGCATCGCTTCACTGTAGGAGCGACGTGAGTCGCGACCGGGCACCCTCAGGCAACGGGACGGCGGAATCCTTGAGATGAGCAAGCCGATGGACAGTGACGTCATGCGGTCGCGACCTATGTCGCTCCTACAACATCGGCACGCACTCAACGCTTGCCGTGGCCCGTCTCGATGAAGCGCAGGAACTCGGCGCGCGTGCGCGCATCGTCGCGGAAGGCGCCCAGCATCTTGCTGGTCACCATGCTGACGCCGCGCTTGTGCACGCCACGGGTGGTCATGCATTCGTGCGCGCCATCGACCACGACGGCCACCCCGCGGGGCTGCAGCACGTCCTGGATGCACTGCGCGATCTGCGCGGTCATCTTCTCCTGCACCTGGAAGCGGCGCGCATACACGTCCACCACGCGCGCCAGCTTGCTGATGCCCACCACCTTGCCGTCCGGCAGGTAGCCCACGTGCGCGCGGCCGATGATCGGCGCCATGTGGTGCTCGCAATGGCTTTCGAATTCGATGTCGCGCAGCACGATCATCTCGTCGTAGCCGGCGACCTCTTCGAACGTGCGCGCCAGGTACTCGCGCGGGTCCATCTGGTAGCCGCTGAACCAGTCGCGGTAGGCCTTGGCCACGCGCTTGGGCGTGTCCAGCAGGCCTTCGCGCGTGGGATCCTCGCCCGCCCATTCCAGCAGCACGCGCACGGCGTCCTCGGCCTGCGCCTGGGTCACCTTGCCGGTGTTCTCGTCGGAATGGCTCATCGCATGGACTCCTGCGGGGGGCGTGGAGGATAACCCATCGGACCTCCCGCGACCCGGACCGGTCGGGTGATCGATGCCTGGGCTGATACGGACGAGGCGACGCGCCGGATGCAGCGTCGCAGGCGGCATGGCTACTCCGCCGCGGCGGGGGCGCCCATCGCGCCACGGCTGTACATGCCGGAGCGGTCGAAGCAGCACGCGCGGCGCTTGCCGGAGGCCAGCATGTCGCAGGCGGTGGCGATGCGCTTGACCCGCGTCTCGGCCTTCTTGCCCGAGGTGATCCAGTGGATCCAGTCGCGGCGCGCCACCGCGGTCAGGCTGTTCCATACCGCCTTCGCCTCGGGTGCGGCCGCCAGGGCCTTGCGGACATCGGCCGGCACCACCGGCTCGGGCTCTTCCTTCACCGGCGCGATCGCCAGATCGACCCGGTCGCCGGCGACGACACCCGCGGACACCCGCAGCGCCTGCTCCACCTTCAGCCAATGACTGCCTTCTCCGTCCGGCTGCAGCGTGGCCTGGAACGGCTGGCCCGCCAGCGTGCCCTCCACCGTCACCAGGCTGCGCGTGGGCAGCTTCGCGCTGGCCGCGGCGGGCACCCGCAGGAAGGTCCACGCCGCTGCTTCCGGTTCGGCCGGACGTTGCAGCGTGGCGGAGAAACGGATCACGGTGGAGGCGCTCATGGCCGCATGGTACCGGCCGGCAGGGCGCGTGTGGGCTCGCGGACCGTCATGCATCATCGGGGAACAGGCCCGCCACCGCGCCTACCGCGCCCACCTGCGCGCCCAGTCCGACGGCCATCACCTGCAGGGCATGGCGACGCCGTGCGGGGGTGATCGCGGCCACGGCGTCCTGCGGCACCCAGACCGCGTACTCGCGCATGTTGGCGCCCTGCGCGGTGGCCAGTACGCAGGAATCGGCGGACACGCCGGTCAGCACCAGCCGGCGCACGCCCAGCTTGGCCAGCAGGATGGCCAGCGGCGTGGCGAGGAAGCCGGAATGCTTGGGCTTGAGCACGTGATAGTCGTGCGGGCGCGGCGCCAGCTGCCGCACGATCGCCGCAGATGCGCCGCCGGCTTCGCGGCAGGCGGCCACCAGGTCGCCGAACTGCCCCTGCCAGTGCGAGAAGTTGTCGTTCACGTAGATCGTGGGCGCGCCGGCCGCGTCGAAACGCGCACGCAGCTGCCCGATGCGCGGCACGATGGCCCGCGCCGCCTTCGCCAGACGGTCGCCGCCCTCGAAGTCGAACAGGTTCACCATGTCCAGCACCAGCAAGGCGGTGTCGCTCATCGCTCTTTCCCGTGCCCCGGCGCGCGTTTGGACTTGTGAACGTCGTGCATGCGTGGCCCTCACCTCGCGTTTGCGTACATGCGCCTAAAACAGGGACTCCTTCCAACCCCCACGGAGTCTAGCCATGGCGCGTTCCGCCAGTGTCAACACCGACCAGGTCCATGAACTGCTGCTGCAGGCGCTGGAAACCGAGCGCGGCGGCATCCAGATCTATACCACCGCGCTCAAGGCCGCCGTCAACGACGACCTGAAGAAGGAATGGGGCGAGTATCTGGAAGAAACACGCACGCACGAGCAGGTGCTCACGCGCGTGTTCGAGCAGTTGGATCTGGATACCGAAGCCGTGTCGCCGGGTCGCCAGGTGGTGGCGCACCTGGGCGCCTCGCTGGTCGAGGCCATCGAGATGGCGATCAAGCACGACACCCCGGAAGCCGCCCAGCTGGTGGCCGCCGAGTGCGTGGTGCTGGCCGAAACCAAGGATCACCAGAACTGGGAACTGATCGGCAAGGTCGTGGAACAGGGCGGCGCCCTGGCCAAAGTGCTGGAGCCGGCCTACAAGGCGGTGGAAAGCGACGAGGACCACCACCTGTACCACACCATGGGATGGGGCCGGGAACTGTGGATCCAGTCGCTGGGCATGCCGGCCGTGCTGCCGCCGCCGGAAGAGGTCAAGAACGTCGAGACCGCCATCGGCGCCTCGCGCGCCGAGCAGAGCCGCGAGCAGATGCTCGGGCGCAAGCATTGAGCCGCGGACGCCCCGTGCCGCGCGATGACCCTTCAGGTCCCCGGGGCCGCCTCGCCGAGGCGGTCCCGGTCGATCCGGCGCTGCTGACCTTCGGCATCGATGTGTTCCAGGCGGTGATGACCGGTGCTATGCCCGTGGACGAGTACGACGGAGACGACCTGCCCTGCCTGGGCATGAGCGCCATCACCCGGCAGGTCAGCGGGCACGGCCTGACCCCGCAGGAGGAGACCTCGCTGGTCATGCGCGTGGTCGCCTTTGGCGAGCTGCTGGGCCAGGCCGAGCACGATAGCCGCATCGCCGGCCACATCGCGCCGGCCCATGCCGGCGGCTACCAGATCACCACCGCGTTCCTGCAGGCGGCGGCGGGCGCCGACATCGTGCAGCGCGCCGACGGTGGCTTCGCCTACGATCTGGAGAGCGTCGCCGCGCGACTGGTTCACTGATCGGCGGAGGCATCGCGTTCCTTGCGGCGGACGAAGGTGATCTCGCCGGACGACTCCAGCACCGCCAGCGCGATGTCCCCCAGCGTGGCGTAGCCCGCCGAGCGCCGCGCGATGGCGAAGTCCTCCTCGCTCATCGACTGCCGCGCCAGCTCGTCGCGGAACAGATGGCCGTGATGCACCAGGATCACCGGCCTGCCCTCCACCATCCTGTGGAAGCGCTGCGAGCGCGCGGACAGCTTGCCGACGGTCCAGTTGAGGGACAGCAGGGTCGCCGCCAGGATCAGCCCGCCGAGCAGCGAGGTGTCCTCGCCGATCAGGGAGTTCTGCACGGCGGTACCCAGCAGCACCACCACCAGCAGGTCGAACGGGGTGAACTGGCCCACCGTGCGCTTGCCGCTCAGCCGCACCATCACCAGCACCACGACATAGACGGCGGTCGCCCGCAGCACGAACTCCCACCACGGCATGCCCAGTTCGAACAGGCTGCGCACCACACTGTCCATGTCATCCCCTCCTCTGCATCAGGACTCGCCCGCCGGACGTTCCTCGCCCTCGGCGGTATAGGCGGGCGGGGAATAGAAGTTCACCGTCTTCAAGGGCGCGCGGCCCGTAGCGCGGATCTCGTGCCGCTCGCCGCGTTCGATCAGCAACAGGCTGCCGGGCCGCAGCGCGCGCCGCGCGCCTTCCACAATGGCCATGCCGCGGCCGGATGCCACGAACAGCCACTGGTCCGCGCCCCGATGACGGTTGTCGGGCCCCCCTTCGCGTCCGCCGGGCGGAATGACCATCTGCGCAGCCTGCACGCCATGGGCCTGGAAGAGCGGAAGGAAGCCGATGCCCATGCGCAGGTGCCTGGATTTCATGTGCCTGCCTCGCGTTGCCGGGGGACGTGCAGCATCCGCGCCCGCACGTGCAGGCCCCGTCAACGCGCGGCGGTACCCACGCTGTCCAGATGCGTCAGGTACAGCCGCAGGTCCAACTCCAGCCGGTGGTAGTCCGGCTCCATGTGCGCGCACAGGGCGTAGAACGCCTTGTTGTGTTCGGCTTCCTTCAGGTGCGCCAGTTCGTGCACCACGATCATCTTCAGGAACTCGGCCGGGGCGTCGCGGAACACGCTGGCGATGCGGATCTCGCGGCTGGCCTTCAGGCGGCCGCCGTGCACGCGCGAAATGGCGGTTTGCGTCCCCAGTGCGTGCTTCATCACCTGCAACGTGCTGTCGTAGGCCACCTTGCCCAGCGGCACCGCGCGGCGCAGGTACCGTTCCTTCAGCGCCTGCACGTAGTCGTACAGCTGGCCGTCGTTGCGCACCGTGTGCGCTTGCGGGTATCTGTCGGCCAGCATCGTGCCAAGCCGGCCCTGTTCGATCAGCGCACGCACGCGGTCCTGCAGGTCCTGCGGGTAGCCGGCGAGGTAGGTGAGCGGTTCCATCGGGACGGGGAGGCAGCGGTGCGGGACGGGTATCATGCCGCCAAATCCCCAAGGAACCCCGCGATGGCGAAGGGAAACCCGCTGCAGGAACAGCTGCTCAAGGCCGGGCTGGTGAAGAAGTCCAAGCTGGCCGAGGTGGCGCGCGAGCAGCACAAGGCCCGCCACGGCAAGGCGGCACCGGCGCCCAGCGAGATCCAGCGCGAAGCCGAGCGGGCGCGCGCGGAGAAGGTCGAGCGCGACCGTGCCCTGGAGGCCGGACGCAGGGCGCAGGCCCGCGCGGCGGAACTGCATGCGCAGGCGCGCCAGATCATCCAGGACCGCAAGCTGCCGCGCGGCGGCGTGGTGGAGTACCGCTTCACGGTCGATGGCGCCATCCGCACCCTGCTGGTGGACGACGATGCGAGGAAGAAGCTGTCCACCGGGGCGCTGGTCATCGCGCGCCTCGACGACCGCTACGAACTGCTGCCGCGCGTGGCGGCCGAGAAGGTGCGCGAACGCGATGCCGCACTGATCGTGCTGGACCACGGCCAGCCGGATGGACACGAAGCGGCCACCTCCGAAGACGATGCGTACTACGCGCAGTTCAAGGTCCCCGACGACCTGATGTGGTGAGGGCGGGCGCATCGCGGGGGCGCGGTGGCGACACCCCGCCGCGGGGGACTTGACGACCCGTGTAGGGTGGAATGAGGCCACCGCGGAAACCGCCATGCAGCAGCACGAACTCGACGCCCTCTTCGACCAGCAGGCCGCCGGCTACGACGCACGCTGGGTGCGCATGGCGCCCATCCGGGACAGCCTGCTGTTCCTGATCGACACCGTGTTCGCCACCCTGCCGGACGATGCCCATGTGCTGTGCGTCGGCGCCGGCACCGGGGCCGAGATCGGCCACCTGGCCCGGCGCTTTCCGCGCTGGACCTTCCTCGCCCTGGATCCGTCCACGCAGATGATCGCCGCCTGCCGCGAGCGCGCCGTGCGCGAAGGCTTCGCCGACCGTTGCCGGTTCCATGCCGGCGTGGTGGAAACGCTGCCGGAGGAGGCCGCGTTCGACGGGGCCACCTGCCTGCTGGTCTCCCAGTTCCTGCTGGATCCGGACGTGCGCACCGCCTTCTTCGCCTCCATCGCGCACCGGCTCCGGGCTGGCGGCACGCTGGTGTGGGCCGACCTGGCCTGGGATACGGAGGCGTCCGACTATCCGGCGATGCTGCGGCTGTGGATGGAAACCATGTCCGGCGCCGGCCTGGACGCGGCCGCCCTCGAACAGATCCGCGCCAACTACGCCCGCGATGTCGCCATCCTCCCGCCGGATCGCGTGGCCGCGCTGGCGGAAGCCGGCGGCTTCGCGCCCCCCTTGCGCTTCCACCAGGCGGGGATGATCCACGGATGGTGCGCGAAGAAGAAGGGCTCGTCCGTATCGTCGCCAGCGTGAAGATCCACGCGATCCGGCACGCGGGCCTGCCCGGTGCCGCTCGCCCTAGCGCAATCGCCTGCCGGTGTCGCCGTACAGCTGGATTGTCGTCGCTTCGCCTTCGCCATCGAAACTGGCGCGCACGCCGGTATCGGCATGGATGAAGGCGCGGGGCGGGCCCTTGATGGGGCTGAGCCGATAGCGGTCGCCGTTGGGGAATACCAGCGTCAGTACACCGGCCTCGGTCACCACCTCCACCACCGGGCCATCCTCGAAGCCGTAACGGCCGGTGAGCGACTGCAGGACGGCGGCCGGCGGCGTCGCCGCCCTTTCCACCCGGGTGGGCCCGAAGCTCGGCCACCCGTAGGTATCCGACACGGCGGCGAAGAATTCCATCCCCAGGTCCATGCCGCTGTCGGCGTTGGTCATGAACACCGCCCCGTCGCCACTGCGCAGATTGAGCGTCATTCCGGCGCGGTAGCCGACCGTGCCGCCGTAGTGGGTCAGGAACACCTGCTCGCCATCGCCGATCAGACGGAAGCCATAGGCATGCTCTTCGAAAGGCCGGGCCAGCAGCTCGCGGATGCCCGCTTGGGCGAACACCGTGCTGGTGCCAAGCCAGCCCTTGCGCAACTCGATCAGCAAGGTGGCCAGATCGGCGGGCGTGGCCCACAGGCCCGCCGCCGCCTGTTCGGGATGGGCGTGCCAGCCCCCGGGCACCGGCTGGCCATCGGCCCGGTGGCCGCGCGCGACATGCTCGGTCCCTTCACCCGGCACCGGCTGGCTGAAATCGGCATGGCGCATGCCCACCGGCCCGGTCAGCCAGGTGCGCATCAACGACTCGAAGGGTCGCTCGAGGTGCTGCTGCAGGGCGATCTCGGCCACGGTGTAACCGGGACCGGAGTAGCGCAAGGTGGTGCCCGGCACCTCCAGCACTTCCGCCTTGCGTGCATTGGACGGCGGCAGGCCCTGCACGGTCTGCAGGTCGGTCGGCAGGACGGCGTGGCGTGGGTAGCCCTCGTACCCTCCGGGGGTGACGCCCGCGGTGTGGGCGAACAGGTGGCGCAGGGTCACCCGATGTCCGGCGTCCTGCCGACCGGCCGGCAGTTTCCACGGCGCCAGATACGTATCCACGTCGGCATCCAGATCGATCGCGCCCGCCTGCTGCATGCGCCATGCGGCCAGGACGGTGGCAGGCTTGGCCAGCGAGCCGGCCTGGAACAGACTGCGGCAGGTGGCGGACGCGCCCCCGGCCTGCTGCCGGCCCCACGCGGCGCTCCAGTCCAGCACGCCTGCACGGATCACCGCCACCGAGAACGCCGGCACGCGATGTGCGGCCATGCGCGACTGCACGGGTGCAGGCGCCGTCTCACCGCTGAACATCACGCGCGGCAGCAGGCCCTGGGCAACCCGGTCCCGCCGCGCCTGCGCGTCCGGCGCGGTAAAGCACGCCTCGGGTGAACCCGCTGCGGACTCGGCCGACGCCAGGGTGGGCATCGTCAGTACGCCGGGCACCAGGCCGGCCAGCACCCACGGGATGGTGCGGAAACGGGTCATGCGGACTCCGGCAAGGGACAGGACCGGGCCGAGGGTGCATGGATGCAGCGGCGCGGGCAATCGCAGCCGACGGAACAGGACCTGCGGGGGACGAAACGCGGGCCAGGCCGACGAAGTCGCCCATCCGCAGCCGCCGGACGCGTCTTGCGCACCGCCGTCTTCAGCGCGTCATGAAGAATTCGATGGGGATCAGCTCCACCGCCCAGCCCGCATCTTCGCCCAGGGTGGCGGCAGGATGCAGGGACGCAAGGCGCAGCGCCTGGTCATGGTCGTCCGCCTCGATGATGAACAGCCCGCCCACCACTTCCTTGGATTCGGTGTAGGGCCCGTCGCTGACCTGCGTCCTTCCGTTGCGGGGGCGCAGCGTGGCCCAGCCGGCCACGTCGCCCAGCGATGCGGACAACAGCACCTTGCCGGTGGCACGCATCTGCGCGTCCAGCGCGGGGCACTGGCTCACCAGGCGCTCGACATCGTCGCGCGCCATTGCCGCGAACTTGTCCGGGGCGAAGTAGGCAAGGCCGAGATATTTCATGCGCATTCCTCGAGGCTGGGGTCGTATGGACGACGAAGCCGGCAACTGCGGATCGACAGCCTTTTGTTCCGGTACCGTTCCCCACCGGCGCCTCCGGCCCCGGGCAGGCTCAGCGGGAGCCCCTGCACACCGGGAAGGCCGGACAACCCCAGAATCCCTCTCCCGTTCGCCTGTTGGTCCTTCGCACCATCACGGCACTGCACTCGGGACACTGCGGCGCGCGCGGCCCTGCAGTACCCCGATCGAAGCTGCGGGCCGTCTCCGGGGGCGCGGCGCCCGCCCGCTGCACCTCCCGGATCAGCCCCAGCAGCATCGCACCATCGATCAGCTCGATCGGTTTGCCGTCCGCGAATCGTGCCGCATCCGCGGTGAACCCGCCCAGCGCGGCGATACGCACGGCGTCCGCACCATGGTGAGCCAACAGGCCGTACATCTCGCGCACCACGTTGACCGGCACCTTCTCGCGCCGCCACTGCTTGCACTGCACCAGCGTGCGCTTGCCGTCGCGGTGCAGGACCAGGTCGATGCCGCCATCGGCGCCCCCCAGGCCGGTCTCCTCCACCGTGTAGCCACGACGGCGATAGGCCTCGCCCACCAGGCGCTCGAACTCGCGCCAGCCCAGCGCGGCCAGGCTGTCCAGCCCGCGGCGCGTGTCGAGCAGACGGCGCGCGCGCCGCGCGCCGAAGAAAGACACGCCGGCGGCGATCAGGCACAGGCCCAGGAACATCCATGCCAAGGGCATGAACGGATGCGTGGCCGCGCCGAAGGTCGTCGCGAACGCCCCACCGCTGCGCGCGAACAGCCAGGGAATGCCATGGGCGATGGCCAGGTAGCCCAGCACGCCCACCGCCAGCCCCACGGGCCAGGGCAGCGCGGCAAGATCGTCGAAGAAGTGCTTCCTACCACGTCCCATGTGGCGTCCCCGGTTACCCCCGGGCGGACCTTAGCGCGATGCGCGGCTGCCCGCACGGTCGCTGCCGCGCCGTTCGTCGGGAGGGGGCGTCGAGACGAACGTCAGTGACCGTCAGACCCGGGAGGCACAGGCGTGGGCGATACGCCCAGGCGAACCAGGGCGGGCCCGGCTTTGGGCTCGCCCAGTGCCCGCGCCTTCTGCAACCATGCGATGGCGGTCGCGCGGTCGCCGGCATCGGCGTACATCAGGCCGGCGTTGTAGGCCCCGATGGCACTGCCCATGCCTGCGGCGCGTTCGAAGGAGGCGCGTGCGCGCTGCGGGCAGAGCATGAACACGTCATGGCCCACGCCTGCCCGGACGACGGCCGCGGCATTGCCTTCGCTGGCGAACCGGTCCTCGAAAGCCCCGGTCCACCCGGCCACCAGCGGCATCAGCACCTCCGCGCCACGCTCCACGGCATACGGACCGGTCTTCCAGACGGAAAACGCCTGATGCGTGGTGCGCGGCTCGCCGGCCGCGCTCAGCCAGAGGAACCCGTCGCTGCCATCCACGGGAACACCATCCAGTGCGTTCGACAGCCGCCGCGCCAGCGTATCCGCACCGCCATCGGGTCTGGCCGCGGTCCACGAACCGGCGAGATGGACCCGGCGATCCGTCTCCGAGCGCTTCGCCCGGATCACGGCCGCCATCTCTTCGACGGTCACGATGCGATCTTCGGCGTCGTACATCCGCCAGGGACTGGTCTGCAGCGCGATGGTGAACGCGTCCGGAATATCGAACGCGGTGGTGGCCTGGTACAGGGCTTCCCCGCCCGAAATGCAGGTCCGGGACGTCGTCGGATCGCATTGCGGGATGGACACCATCCCTTCAAGCCCGGTTGCCGTGTCGCAGGCCAGTCCCGCGCCCGGCGCCAGCAGTGCGACCAACGCCAGCACGCATCGCACGGTATGGCACATGCCCTGTCTCTCCCTTGTTCCCGGCGCCGACCATGGCCCGAGCCGGAGCGCTGCACGAGATGCCAGCGCGCGCCAGGCACTGTCGGACCGGATCAGCGCCAGCTGGCCTTGCGCGAGGGCGGGGGCGGGGCGGGCGCGGGGTCGATGACGGGCACCAGCATGGACAGGCGCGCCCGGGCGAAATCGCCGCTGCCGTCGACATCCAGCTTGCCGGCGCTGTTGGCGTTGATGAGGCCGGTGTCGAGGAACACTTCCTCGCCGACCGCCACGCGGTGGCGCGTACTGCACAGCTTCGCCGGTACCTGCAGGACGCTGATGCCATCGCGCTGCCATTTGGTTTCCGGTGCCAGGCGCCGGACGATGGAACCGTCCACCCACACGTCCACCGAATCCGATTGCACCGACCGGCACTTGCCGATCCCGACATCAAAGGTCATGCACCCTCCTACAGGGCGGTATGCGTAAGCGTGAAAAGGAACCCGCGCGCTTCGAGCAGCGCGCGCATGCGCTGTTCGGCCGGTGCGCGATGGAACTCGCGGCCCGCCCACAGCCCGAAGCAGGGCCTGCCCGTGCTGTTGCCGTGGCCCGGCGGTCGTCGCGACACGGCGATGTCGAGCGACTCGCAGGCGGTGGCCCACATCACCCGCAGATCGCCCGGTCCGATGGATTGCCGGGACCCCAGATGGAGGATGAAGACCTGGGTCTGATGGTTCGCCACACACACCTCGTCGGCACGCGCGAGCGCGCGGGATGGGCCGAGAGGAGATAGCCAGCAGCAGATGCGGCGAAAGGGACTGCCCGTCAGCAGTGACAGGTATACGCCGTTGGGGGGCTTATCGCAAACAACCTGGGGCACCGGGGCGTCGCTGCGTGCAGCGTGGGCGCGTGTTCAGCGTGCGCCCAGCCGCCACCCGAGCCCCGACCACCGGCCCGCGTGGCGCGCCAGCGCTTCGCGGATCACGGCCTCGCTGGCGGCCACGTGCAATGCACGACGTGCGCGGGTGATGCCGGTGTAGACCAGCTCGCGCGACAGCACGCGGTTGCCGCGTGCGGGCAGCAGCAGCCACACCGTGTCGAACTCCGAGCCCTGCGCCTTGTGCACGGTCATCGCGAAGGCGGATTCGTGCGCGGGCAGGGCCGCCGGATGGAACGCGCGCGGGTGGGCCGCATCGTCGCCGGGAAACCATGCCACCAGCGTACCCGCCGCATCGCGCAGGCAGAGGCCGATGTCGCCGTTGAACAGGCGGTGCCGGTAGCTGTTCTCGGTGACGATCAGCAACTGGCCGTGGAAATGGCCTTGCGGGGCGCGTACCGATCCACCGCCTTCGGCGAGCAACCGTTCGATGCGTGCATTGAGCGTGCGCGCGCCTTGCGGGCCTTCGCGTACCGCCGTCAGCAGGCGCAGGCGCGTGGCCTGCGCTAGCGCATCGGTGGGCGTGGCGGCCTGGCCGAGCGCGCGGAAGTGGGCCAGCAGGACGTCGCGCTGCGCCTCCAGCGGATCGGCCAGCCCTTCGTCGAAACGCACGTTGGACAACGTGCCCGCGCGCAACTGCGACAGCGCGGCGTCGGCGTCGCCTTCGCGCACGGCGGCGGCCAGCGGCGCGAGATCCAGCGCTTCGCTCTGCCGCCAGCCCCTTTGCAGGTGGACGCGGATGCCGGGGAACTCCGTTTCCCTGTCGTCCTGAGCCTTGATGCACGCCTGCGTGTCGCCGAGCAGGGGCCGCAGGGCGTCCGCATCCGCACATGCGATGGCATCGCCTGCGCCCGCCGCAGCGAGGATGGCGGCCAGCACGTCGCCGGCTTCCACCGACGGCAACTGGTCCGGATCGCCCAGCAGCACCAGCCGCGTACCGCTGGCCACCGCGTCGACCAGCCTGGCCATCAGCGGCAGGTCGATCATCGATGCCTCGTCGACGACCACGACATCGAACGGCAGCGGATTGTCGCGGTCGTGGCGAAAGCGCGGCGTATCCGGAATCGTGCCCAGCAGGCGATGCAGGGTGGTGCCGCTGGTGGGCAGGGCGGCGAGCAGATCCGCGTCCACGCCCGAGGCGGCCAACGCCTGCACCGCCTGGCGCACGCTCTCGGCCATGCGTTCGGCGGCACGGCCCGTGGGCGCGGCCAGGGCGATGCGTGGTGGCGCGCGGCCTGCGTGCAGCGCCTGCGCGAGCAGCAGCACCAGCAGGCGTGCGGTGGTGGTGGTCTTGCCGGTACCCGGGCCGCCGGTGACCAGCAGCAACGCATGGCGCAGCGCGAGCGCGGCGGCGCGCGCCTGGCGGTCGTCGTGTGCGGCCTGCGGGAACAGGCGGGCGAACAGTGCCGCGAGCGGTTCAATGCCTGCTTCCGGCACCGGCTGCGCGGCGATGCGCTGCAGGCCCAGCGCCAGTGCGCGTTCGTACTCGCGGTAGCGACGCAGATAGAGCAGGCCGCCCTCCAGTACCAGCGGAGCGTGCGGGTCGGCGACAGCGCAGGCATCGTCCGGCGTGTCGACCCAGCGCGAGGCCGCCAGTTGTCGTGTCCACGCCGCGGGATCGGGCCAGGCGATCTCGGCCTCGACCAGTGCGCCCGCCGCGTCGGGACGCACGCCGGCATGGCCCTTGGCCACCGCCAGCGAGGCCAGTGCGGCCGCGGCGAGCACGGCATCGGGCGTATCGCGATCCAGCCGGCGCAGACTCTGCGCCAGCGCGTGGTCGAGCGTGCGCAGGTGACCGCCCTTGTACAGCGCGTCGAGCAGGCTCATGCAGCGGCCTCCGTCGCATGGCCGGCGAACAGCGCATCGAGCGCCTGCACCAGTTCCGGCGCGAAGCGTTGCGCATGCACCCCGGGCGAGCGCGGCTGGGCGAGGTCCAGTCCGCGGCAGAACAGGTAGCGGATGCCGCCGAAGTCGCGTGCATAGTCGTAGGCATCGCCCAGCCGGAAGCGCAGCCAGCGGTGCAGCGCCAGCGTGTAGATCAGCGCCTGCAGGTCGTATTCGCTGCGCGCCATCGCCTGCTGCATCGCCGCCGTGTCGTAGGCGGGCAGCTGGTTCGACTTGTAGTCGAGCACGTACCAGCGGCCGTCATGCCCATAGGTGAGGTCGATCAGGCCGGTCATCAGGCCCTCCAGCCGCGCACGCGTGCCGAACCCGCTGCGATGGCGCAGCAGGCCATGACGATGCAGCAGCGCGAGCAGCGCCGGCACGCCGGTGGGCCGCATGGCGAAGTGGAACTCGATCTCCGCACGACGCAACGCCGCCGGCACGTCGGCCAGGCGCACGCCTTCGGGCAGCGTCGTGCACAGCGTCTGTCCCACCAGCGGCACCAGCACCGCAAGGCCGTCGTCGATGTCGGCTTCGGCGTAGCCGCCTTCGCGCAGCGCCTGCACGATGACCTCGGCCTGGCCGGCGGGCGCCGGATCGCGCGGCTGCCAGGCGCGCCATGCGGCGAAGTCCGCGTTCTCCAGCGCGGCGTGCATCACCACGCCGAAGCGGCTGCCGGCGAAGCGCGGATCGGCCGCTGCGGGGACGGTGGCGTCGCGTGGTGTTTCATCGAGTTCCGGCGCGGGCGTTTCGTCGCCGCCACCGGGATCGGCCTGGGTGGACGCGGCCGCGGGATCGCCACCGCCCTCGGCGCGCGCCAACTGGGTGAAGCTGTAGACCCACCAGTCCGGTGCGATGCGGCGGGTCGCGATGCGGGCGGGCGGCACCGGACCTTCGGAGGCCGGCGGCAGCCAGGGCACGGAGGCCGGCGTGGGCGCGCCGTCGACGACGATGCCCGGGTCACGTCCGGTGAGGGCGGCGAGATCGCGCACCATCGGCGTCAGCGGCGACTGCGCGTGCTGGTAGAACGGGCCCGTGGCCAGCCACAGCGCGTGCCGTGCGCGGGTCAGGCCGACGTAGAGCAGGCGTGCGTCCTCGGCGCGCTGGGCGTCGATCCACTGCATCCGCGCTGCGTCCCAGCCGGACGTCTCCGCCTGCAGCCGCCACTGCAGCACGCGGCCCTCGGCGCCGGTGACGACGGCGCGCTGACCGGGATCGGGCGCCCTGCCGCCGATGCCGGCGTAAGGCAGGAACACCAGCGGGTATTCCAGGCCCTTGCTCTTGTGCAGCGTGACCACCTGCACGCGGCGGGCATCGGACTCCAGGCGCAACAGTTGCGCGTCGTCGTCCGCGCCCGGGCCGGCGTTGGCGATGGCGGACGCCAGCGCGTCCACCAGCCCGGGCAGGCCCAGCGCGCGCGCATCGGCTTCCTGCAGCGATTCGGCCAGCTGCAGGTAATTGGTCAGGCGGCGCTCGCCATCGAGCAGGCCGAGCAGGCGCGGTGCGTGCTCGGCGCACAGGTCGCTGACCAGGGCCAGCGGGCCGCCGTGCTGCAGGCGTTCGCGCCAGTCCTGCGCACGCAGATGCCAGCGGCGCATCGCATCGCCGTCGGCTTCCAGCGCGGCGATGCCGCCCGCATCCACGCCCAGCAGGACCGTGGACAGCGCGGTGCGCAGCAGGCCGTCGTCGGCGCTCTGCAGCATGCGCAGCAGCGCATGCAGTTCGCGCGCTTCCGGGGTGGCGAACAGGCTGAGCCTGCCGGCGGCCACCGCGGGAATCCCGACGGCGGCCAGCGCCTGGCGGATGCGGGTGGCGTCGCGGTGGGTGCGGACCAGCACGGCGATGTCGCCGGGCTGCACCGGCGCGCCCTCGAGCGTCGCGCTGCCCGCGCGCGCCTCGGTCAGCACGCGGTGGATGGCCGCCACGCAGGCGGCGGTTGCGAGATCGCGCGAGGCGCCTGCGCTCCACGGCTTCGTCTTGCCGGTGCCGTCCGGCGGCGGTGCCGGCGCCTGCCACAGCGTCAGTGCGGGCGCAGGCGCGCCACCGCGCAGATGGTCGCCATCCTCGCGCGTGCCGCCGGAGCGCACGGCATGGAAGGCGATGCGCGGATCGACGAACGCAGCATCGCCGGCCTGCGCATACAGCGCCTCGACCGCACGCAGTACCGACGGGCGCGAACGGAAGTTGTGCGACAGCGGCGGTGCGGCGGCGGCGCCGTCCTTGGCAGCGAGGTAGGTCTCGACGTCGCCGCCGCGGAAACCGTAGATGGCCTGCTTGGGATCGCCGATGACGAACAGCGCCGGCTCGCCGCTGGCAGGACCGAACGCGCGCTCGAAGATGCGCCACTGGCGGGGATCGGTGTCCTGGAACTCGTCCACCAGCGCCACCCGGTACTGCGCGCGCAGGCGCTGCACCAGGTGCCCGGCGTGCGCCGAGGCGAGCGCATCGGCCACGCCGTCGATCAGGTCGTCGTAGGTCTGCACGCGCAGCTGCCGCTTGCGCAGCGCCATGCGCGCGCGCGCGTCGTCGCGCAGGCGGTGCAGCAGGGCCACTCGGCGGGCCTGGCGGTAAGCCTCCATCGCGGCGAGCGCGTCGAGGTAGGGCGGAACAGCGTCGCACAGCGGCGAATCCGGGGTGCGACCGGCATGCGCCTTGTTGGTCTTGCCGGCCAGCGCATCCCGGGTGAGCCTGGCCAAGCGTTCGTCGTCGAAGGGCAGGTGCACCTGGCCGCTCCCGCACCAGCGGCCCAACGCGTCGAACAACGCCTCCAGCCAGGCAACCTTGTAGCTCTGGCCGTTCAGCACCTTGGCCTCCACCGCACTCACCAGCGCCGCACGGAAGTCGGCGCCGTGCGCGCGGAACGCGGCGGCCAGCGCGTCGCCGGCGGCACGCAGCGCGGGCGCCGGATCGGCCGGTGGCGGCTCGACCGGCGACGGACGCAGCACGTCCTCGCGCAGCAGCGGCGCCAGGTCGGCGGCCAGCGCATCGGGGCCGCCCTTCCACAGCGCGAGCAGGTCGTCGGCGGCCTCGTCGGACGCGCCATGCGCGCGCCACAGGTCGGCGGCGATCTCCTGCCGCAGCGGCAGGTCGTTGGCCAGCAGTTCCGGCGCATCGAAGCCGTGGCCGGTTTCCAGCGCATGCTCGCGCAGCACGCGTGCGCAGAACCCGTGGATGGTGAACACCGACGCCAGGTCGATGCCGTCGGCCGCCTCGCGCAGGCGCCGCCGCAGCGCGTCGCGCGGTTCGCCGCTGCGGGCGGCATGCGCCTCGAGGATGGCGCGCGTGGAGGCCGCCTCCGGCGTCTCCTCGGCGGCCGCCACGGCGGGCAGCGACGCCGCCAGCAGCAGGCGGGCGCGGATGCGCGCGCGCAGCTCCTGGGTGGCGGCTTCGGTGAACGTCACGGCCAGGATCTGATCGATGCGCAGGCCGCGTTCGACCAACAGGCGCACGACCAGCGTGGCCAGGGTGAAGGTCTTGCCGGTGCCGGCGGAGGCCTCGATGGCCTGCACGCCCTCCAGCGGCAGGTCCAGGTAGGGATCGCGCGCGCCGCTCATGCGCCGTCCTCCGCCTCGAAGGCGCCGGCCAGCGCATGCAGCGCATCGGCATCGGTGTCCGCATGCAGCACGCCCTCGGTGACGGCCAGGTAGATCGCCATCGCCAGGTCGACGAAGCGCAGCCGCATGGCCGGGTCCGCGAACGGGTCGCGTCCGCGCAACGCCAGGCGCAGCGCTTCGCCCTCGCCCTCGGCCCAGCTGCGTTCGCTGCCGTACCACTTGGCGGCGGCGGCCTTCAGGCCCTTCTCCAGGTCCGGCGCGGCGCGGAAGAGTTCCCAACCGCTGTACGGCGCGAACGGCAGCGGTTCGCGCAGGCCGTCACGGCGCAGCGCCAGCAGGCGGCGCAACACCTGGCGCGCCTGTCCCGCCTCCAGCGGCGCGCGCGCGTGCGGGCCGACGCCCGCGTCGCCGGCGTCGTGGAACTGCACCAGCGGCATGCCCACGCCGGCGGCACTGGCGAGCAGCCAGTCCAGGCCGTCGCGGATCGCGGCGTTGCCGCCGGGCGCGCCGAGGCGAACGCGGGCGATGCCATGCGGGTACAGGCCGTCCAGCGTGCCGTGCAGCGCCAGGCCGTCCAGCACGATCTCCACACGGAGGCGTTCGGGCACGCTGTCGCCTCGCCAGTCGGCGAAGGCGCGCGCGTACGGCATCACCTCGTCGTGCAGCACCGCCAGCGTGCGCCGGCCCAGCGGACCGGACGGCAGCAGGCCGCGCGCGCGCAGGCTGGCATGCGTGGCCGCCGCGTCATCGCCGCGCAGGAGCGCCTCGAACACCGCCGCCTGCACTTCGCTGCGCGCCAGCCCGCGGTCCGGCATGCGCAGCGGCTCGATGTCCTCGCCGGCGTCCTCGATGCCGTCCAGCCGCAGGCCCAGGCGCTGGCGCAGGAACTGTTCGGCCGGCGCCAGCAGGAAGCGGCGCAAAACGTCGATCGGCACCGGCGATGCGTCGTCCTCGGGCGGCATCGCCTCGCCGCTGAACCAGGGCGGCAGCGGCGCGCGACGCGCGGCCACCCGGCCCGCCGCGGGATGCCACTGCCCGCGGTAGCTGAAGCGCCGCGGTTCGCCGTCGCCGCCGAACGCCGCCGGCGCGAACGGCTGCAGCGGATGCTGCACGGGCAGCGTTTTGGCCGCGGTCGCCGGCGCCGCGTGCTGGCGCGCCGCGGCGTCGATCAGTTCGCTGACCAGTACCGACGGCTCGCGCGCGCTGCCGTCGCGCGGATCGGCGCCCAGGTAACTCAGGTAGAAGACGTCCTGCGCGGCGGCGAACAACTGCAGGAACAGGAAGCGGTCGTCCTCGCGCAGCGAACGGTCGCCGGGTCGGCGGCGTTCGGTCCCCAGTTCGGCGGTGAGCCTGCTCAGGCCGGCGGCGGGATCGCGTCGCGGGTAATCGCCATCGTTCATGCCCAGCACGCAGATGACGCGGAACGGCAGCAGGCGCATCGGCACCATGCGGCCGAAGCTGATGCCGCCGGTCAGCAGCGGCGCGCGGGTGTCGGCTTCGGCCAGCACGGCGGCGAAATGCGCGCGCACCACGTCCGCAGGCACCGCGCCGTCGTAGCCGGCGGTGGCGGCATGGCGCGCGAACTCGTCCACCAGCGTGCGCAGGCGGACCAGGGCGCGTTGCCGCGCCGGCAGCGCGGGTTCCTGCGGCAGCAGCGCCGCGAGCAGCCCGAGCAGGCGTTCTCGCCACTGCGCAGGGGTGCCGGCCTCGCCCAACGCGCTCTGCTGGTGCGCCAGCACACGCAGCAGGCGCACCAGCACATCGAGCGCGTCGAGCGCGCTGCCCTCCAGTTCCGGCCAGGCGGCGACGCCGGCGATGTCGCCCTCGCTGCCGCTGGCGTGACCCAGCAACAGGCGGTCGAGCGCGAACTGCCAGGTGTAGGCGTCATCCGCCGGCGCACCGTGGGCGAGGCGGTGCTTCGCGTCCAGTCCCCAGCGCGCACCGGCGGCCTGCAGCCAGGCGTGCAGACGTTCGAACGCGGGCGTGTCCAGGCCGGCGGCGTCGGCGAGCGGCGCGCTGGCCAGCAGGTCGAGGATCTCGTTCAACCCGAACCGCGACACCGGCAGGCCCAGCAGGCGCAGGAATACCTCCGCCAGCGGTTCGCCGGCCAGCGGGCTGGTGTCGGCGAGCGCATATGGCAGGCGGTCGCCGTCGCCGGGCACGCCGAACACGGCTTCCAGATAAGGGACGTACGGGTCGATGTCCGGCGCGAGCACGGCGATCTCGCGCGGCTGCAGCGGCGGGTCGAAGCGAGGATCCTCCAGCAGCGCGCGCAGCTGGTCGTGCAGCACCTGCAGTTCGCGCAGGCGGGTGTGGCAGGCGTGCACTTGCAGGCTGGGGTCGTCGCTGCGCGGGGCGGGCAGCAGGTCCACCGGTTCCGCGCGGCGATGGAACAGGTCCGACTGCAGGCGCCGCAGCAGGCTGCCCCGCAGGGAGCCGCCGCCTTCGCCGGGATCGGCATGGCCGCTCACATCGAGCGTGGGGTGCATCAGTTCGTATCCGCCGATCACCGCCATGAAGTCGCGGCCAGCCGCCCCCCAGGCCTGCAGCAGGGGATTGTCGGAGGCCTGCGCGTCGGTGGCGCCGGCGCGCAGGCGCTGCAGGTCGCCCCAGTAATCCTTCACCGGCGAGGGCACGTAGAAGTGCAGCGTGCCCACTCGCGCCTGGGTGGCCAGCACGCGCAGCACGTCGGGCGAGACGTTGAGCGTGGCGAAGGCGAACAGGCGCGGCGGCAGGCCCTGGGGCAGCGGCCGGCCGGCCGCCTCGAAGCGGTCCAGGTACTGCTGGATGCGGCGCGCGCGATGGTCGCGGCCCTGGGCGACATGGCGCCAGAGGATCGCCTGCGGATCCTCCGGATCGGCACCGCCTTCCCAGCGCAGCAGCCAGTCGCGGCGCCAGGCCTGGTACTTCTCGAACACGTCCGCCAGTTCGCCGGCCAACGACCACGGCTTGAGCGGGTCGCCGCCGGCCAGATAGGCGGCGATCTGCGCCAGCGCCGGGCGGGCCAGCAGGGACGGGTCGGTCAGCGCCGCGTACAGCCGCCAGCGCAGCGAGTCGGCGCCCAGATCGTCGCCGTCGCCTGACCCGTTCGCCTTCAGTGCGTGGGCGACGAATTCGCCGGGCGTGACGAAGGCGAGGTTCGCGGCCACGCCGTGGCGCTCGGCCAGCGTGGCCTGCAGCCAGCGCCGCATCGCCACCTGCGGGATCAGCACGGTGTCCGGCGCCAGCAGCGGCGCGCCTGGTACGGGCCTGCCCAGTTCCCGCGCCAGCAGGCCGGCCAGCACCTCCAGCGCATTGGAGTGGTAGAGGCGGAAGTCGGGCGTGGCGTCGGTGGTCATCGGCGCCGTCATTGTGCCGGATGGCGGTCGCAGCGCCGGAGACCGCACGGTTTGGGCCACAGCATCCCGCACGACCGTGCGCGAGGGCGCCAGCCGGATGTCACAATAATCAAACTGCGCGGTACGGTTATGTTCAGCCGCTGGCCGCGAAGCTACACCGTTGTTTTTCTGTTAACCCGTGGACCCGGTCCGCGGACCCGCTCGCCGACGACGCCCATGACGCCTGCCGACGCTCCCGCCGTGCACCTGTCCGGCCTCCGCCTTGACCGCGGCGGCCGCACCATCCTGCGCGACATCGGCCTGACGGTGCCGCGCGGCAGCATCGCGGCCGTCCTCGGTCCGTCCGGCAGCGGCAAATCGACGCTGCTGGCCGCGCTGACCGGTGAGCTGCCGCCCGCCGCGGGTACGGTGGAGGTGTTCGGCCAGCCCGTGCCGCACGGCAGCCGCGCGCTGCTGGAGATGCGCAAGGGCATCGGCGTGCTGCTGCAGGGCAACGGCCTGCTGACCGACCTGACCACGGCGGAGAACGTGGCGCTGCCGCTGCGCACGCATACCAGGCTGCCCGAGGCGCTCATCCGCCGGCTGGTGGACCTGAAGTTGAACGCGGTCGGCCTGCGCGCCGCCGCCGACGCCTACCCGCGTGAGCTGTCTGGCGGCATGGCGCGCCGGGTGGCACTGGCCCGCGCGCTGGCCCTGGACCCGCCGCTGATGCTCTACGACGAGCCGCTGACCGGCCTGGACCCCATCGCTTCGGGCGTGATCATGAGCCTGATCCAGCGCCTGAACGACACGCTGGGCCTGACCAGCATCATCGTCAGCCACCACGTGCACGAGACGCTGCCGATCGCCGACCAGGCGGTGGTGATCGCCAATGGCGGCCTGGTGTTCTCGGGCACGCCCGCCGAACTCGACGCCACGACGGACCCGCTGGTGAAGCAGTTCCTGCGCGGCGAGCCGGATGGCCCGATCGCGTTCGATACCGTCAAGCGCGGGGAGGCGGCATGAGCGCGACGGGAATGGTGAATCGGGAATGGGGAATCGCCGGAGCGGCTTGCGGCGGGCCAGTGGTCCGCGCGCTTGCCATGCGCTGGGCGTTTGCTTTCGCCCCTGCCAATCCCGATTCCCGATTCCCCATTCCCGGCTTTTCCGCCGCCCAGCGGAGGAAAAGCTGATGCCCGTGGCCACCGCCATCCGCTCGCTGGGCCGCGCCGGCCTGTTCTCGCTGTCGGTGTTCCGCGCATCCACGCCGACCCGCGACTTCCTGGCCGAGCTGACCCGGGAGATCTACAAGATCGGCGGCCGTTCGCTGCCGATCATCGCCGTGGGCGGGGCGTTCGTGGGCCTGGTGCTGACGCTGCAGGGTTACCGCACGCTCACCACGTTCGGTGCCAGCGACGCGCTGTCCACCCTGCTGGGCCTGTCGCTGTACCGCGAACTGGGCCCGGTGCTGACCGCGCTGCTGTTCATCGGCCGCGCGGGCAGCTCCATCGCCGCCGAACTGGGCCTGATGCGCGCCACCGACCAGATCAAGGCGCTGGAACTGATGGCCATCGACCCGGTGGCCAAGGCCGTCGCCCCGCGCTTCTGGGCGGCCGTGCTGACCGTACCGCTGCTGACCGGCTTTTTCTGCTCGCTGGCGATCAGCGCCAGCTATTTCGAGGCCGTGCACGTGCTTGGCCTGGACAACGGCACGTTCTGGTCCGCGTTGCAGAACAGCGTGGATTTCTGGGACGACTTCGGCGTGGCGCTGCTGAAGTCGGCCGTGTTCGGCGGCACCGCCGCGCTGGTCGCGGCCTACGTGGGTTTCCACGCCGAGCCGACCATCGAGGGCACCTCCGTGGCCACCACCCGTGCGGTGGTGAACGCCTCGCTGCTGGTGCTGATGTTCAATTTCGTCATGTCTGCATTGCTGTTCAGGAGCTGACCCATGTCCATCCGTGGACCCCGCCTCGAATTCGCCGTCGGCGCCTTCCTGCTGCTGGCCCTGGCCTCGCTGCTGGTGCTGGCGCTGGCTTCCACCAACAAGCGTTTCGGCGTGGGCGGCGGCAGCTACGAGCTGACCGCGCGCTTCTCCAACCTGGGCCAGCTGCGCAAGCAGGCGCCGGTGAAGATCGGCGGCGTGGTGATCGGCCAGGTGGCCGACATCCGCCTGGACCCGGTCAAGTTCGACTCGCTGGTCACCCTGTCCATCGACAGCCAATACAAGGATCTGCCCGCCGATACCGCCGCCGGCATCTTCACCAGCGGCCTGCTGGGCGAGAACTACGTGGGCCTGTCGCCGGGCGGTGACCCGGAGGTGCTGAAACCGGGCGATGAGATCGCCTTCACCCAGCCGGCGGTGGATCTGCTGCAGCTGGCCGGCAAGTACATGTTCAGCGGCGGCGCCAACAATGCCGGTGCAGGCTCCGGGGATGCCCCGGCCAGCGGCGAGACCGCGCCCCCCGTTACGGAAGAACCCACGCCATGAAGACCCTGATGAAGCATTCCTTCCTCGCCGCCGCCCTGTCGGCGGCCCTGCTGGCCTCCGCGCCGCAGGCCGTGTCGGCGCAGGCCGTCGCCGCCGCGGCCAGGCAGAACAGCGCCAGCCAGCTGGTGCTGAGCAGCAGCACGCGCATCCTGGCCACGCTCGACCAGCGCCGCGCCGAGTTCAAGTCGAACCCGGCCGCGCTGCGCCAATACGTCACCACCGAGTTCAATACGCTGTTCGACGGCGACTACGCCGCCCGCCTGGTGCTGGGCGTGCATGGCCGCGGCGCCTCCGATGCCGACGTGAAGCTCTTCGGCCAGGCCCTGACCGAACGCCTGCTGTCCGCCTACGGCGCACGCCTGGCCGACTTCAACGCCCGCCTGAAGGTGCGGGTGAAATCCGAGTCGCCGTTGCCCGGCGGCCGCGGCGTGAAGGTGGAAACCGAGTTCCTGCAGCCCGACCAGACGGTCACGCCGATCACGTTCTACGCGCGCAACGTCGGCGGGCAGTGGAAAGTGTTCGACGTGCTGCCCGAGGGCGTCTCGTTCGTGCAGACCTTCAAAACCCAGTTCGACACCCCGCTGCGGCAGAAGTCCATCGCCCAGGTGGCGGCGGACCTGAAGTCCGGCAAGCTGCAGGTCAACGGCAGTGCCAACGGCAAGTGATGCCGGCGTCAGGCGCGACGGCGACGCGCTGGTGTTCGCCGGCGCGCTGGATCGCGCGGCGGCCGCCTCGCTCTGGCCGCTGGCCTCGGCGCAGTTGGCCGGCGTGCAACGCTTCGTCCTGACCAACGTCACTACCGTCGACAGTGCCGGGCTGGCACTGTTGGCGGAACTGGCCGCCCGCGCGCGCGCCGCCGGCGCGTTGCCCCGCGTCGAGGGCCAGCCCACCGGCCTGGCCGACCTGCAGGCCGCGTACCGCCTGACGCCGGAACTGGATTTCCCGGCGTAACCCCTCCCCCGCAGTCACCAGGAATCAGGATGAATCTGTTCCGCCTCAGCACCGTCGTCCTGCTGGCCGCTCTGGCAACCGCCTGTGCGTCGGCACCCCCACCCTCGACGGCGGCGCCGGCCGATGCGGTGGTGATCGACAGTACCGCGACAGCGGCGGCTGCGTTGCCGCCCGAGCCGCCGATCGACCCGGCCAGCATCGACGCGCCGGCGCCGGCGCAGACCGCCGTGGCCTCGGAAAGCGAGGACGATTTCGCCGCCATCTACGGCCAGGGCGCCACCTACGACCCGGTGGCCGATCCCACCCTGCCCGCGCCGGCGCAGTCGCCGGTGGCCTACGACCCGTGGGAGAAGTTCAACCGCCGGGTGCACCGCTTCAACAACGCGGTCGACCGCACCGTCGCCCGCCCGCTCGCGCGCGCCTACGTCGCGGCGGTACCGCGGCCGGTGCGGCTGGGGGTGGGCAACTTCTTCGACAACCTGCGCCAGCCGCTGACCATGGTGAACCAGCTGCTGCAGGGCCGTCCGCGCGATGCCACGCAGACCTTCGGGCGCTTCGTGCTGAACTCGACGCTGGGCATCGGCGGCCTGTTCGACCCGGCCAGCGACCTGAAGATGAAGCGCCGCAGCGAGGATTTCGGCCAGACCCTGGGTACCTGGGGCTGGAGGCGCTCGCGCTACGTGGAGCTGCCGTTCTTCGGCCCGCGCACGGTCCGCGATGTGCTGGGGATGGCCGGCGACATGCCGCTCAGTCCGGTGCGGCAGATCGAAGACGACAAGACCCGCATCTTCCTGCAGGGCCTGAACCTGGTGGATACGCGCGCCCAGCTGCTGTCGCTGGACAGCCTGCGCGAGGGCGCGGTGGACGACTACGCGCTGGTCCGCGATTCCTGGCTGCAGCGCCGCAACTACCAGATCGAGAGCCACCGGGCCCCGCAGCAGCCGAGCGAAGACGAACTGCCGGAATACCTGCAGGAGGAAAACAATCCGACCGTGCCGGTGGACGCCATGCCCATGCCGGAGATCAACGGCGGCGGTTGAGGCGCGATCGCGATGCCTTGAGCGGAAACGGCGCCTTTCGGCGCCGTTTTCTTTTCAAGGTCCCTCTCCCCGCGCAGCGGAGAGAGTGTGCCCAGCCTGCATCCTCACTCCGCCTCGTCGCCACCCAGCAGCTTCTGGCTCTCTTCGCCAGGCAACGCTTCCACCCCGCGCAGCTGGCGCTCGATGGCGCGCGTGCGCACGCCGGCCTGCTTGATGCTGTTCTGCACGGTATCCAGCTGGCTGTGCGCCTTCTCCAGCACGGTGGCGAACTTGCCGAACTCGGTCTTCACCGCGCCCAGCAGCACGCGCACCTCGCTGGACCGCTTCTCGATGGCCAGCGTGCGGAAGCCCATCTGCAGGCTGTTGAGCAGCGCGGCCAGCGTCGTCGGGCCGGCGATCACGATGCGATGGTCGCGTTGCAGCGTATCGACCAGGCCGGGGCGGCGGATGGCTTCCGCGTACAGCCCCTCGGTGGCGAGGAACAGCACCGCGAAGTCGGTGGTGTGCGGCGGCACCACGTACTTCTCGTTGATCGACTTCGCCTGCACCTTGATCGCACGCTCCAGCTGCGTGGCGGCGATGCGCATCGCATCGGCGTCGCCGCGCTCCTGCGCGTCGATCAGGCGTTCGTAGTCCTCGCGCGGGAACTTGGCATCGATCGGCAGCCACACGGGCACCTCGCCGTCCTGGCGGCCGGGCAGGCGGATGGCGAAATCCACGGCCTCGTTGCTGTCCGGACGCACCTTCACGCTACTCGCGAACTGCTCGGCCGTCAGCACCTGTTCCAGCAGGTTCTCCAGCTGCACTTCGCCCCAGCCGCCACGGTCCTTGACGTTGGTCAACACGCGCTTGAGGTCGCCGACGCCGGTGGCGAGCTGCTGCATTTCGCCCAGGCCCCGTTGGACGGCCTCCAGCCGCTCGGACACCAGCGAGAACGACGCATCCAGGCGCTGGGTCAGGGTGGCCTGCAGCTTCTCGTCCACCGTCGCCCGCATCTGCTCCAGCTTCTGCGCATTGTCGGCCTGCAGTTCCTTCAGGCGGCCTTCCAGCGTGGCGCGCATCTCGCCGATGCGCTGTTCGTTGCGCTGGGTGAGTTCATTGAGCCGCTGGCCCAGCGCATCGGCGAAGCGCTGCTGCGATTCGGACGCGTCCAGCCGGCCCTTGCGCGCGTCTTCGCTGAGGGTATCGCGCAGCACGTCCAGGCGCTGGTCGGTGCGGGTGCTCAGGTCGGCCAGGCTGCGCGCGAAGCCGTCGATGCGGACTTCCTGCGCGCGCGACAGGCCTTCCAGCTGCTCGCGCAGCTCGCTGCGCCCCTCGCGCTGCTCGTCGCGCAGGGCGCGCTCCAGCAGGTCGCCGATCCGGGCTTCGGGGCGGCGCAGCACCAGCACCGCCAGCAGCACGACGGCGATGGCGACGAGAATCGACAGGAGGACGAGCAGGGTCTGGGAATCCATGCCGACAGTGTAGCCGCTGGCGTCTCAGCGCCTGAGGCGGGCACAGCGCGAACCCCCTCGCAGCGGAAGCGCGCGCCACGTCACGGGACGCGGATGCGCGGCTTGACCCCCGGGGGGCGGCGACGCACAGTCGCGGCGCACTGACCGCTTGGGGAAGGCCGGCATGCTGCAACGTCTCCGCACACTGATGGGCGCCGCGCCCGATCCCGCGCCTGCGCTGGCGGCAGCGCGCGACGCCGCCCTGCTCGCGGCATTGGGCGAACCCGAGCGCATCGACCGCGACGGCGACCGGCGCCACCGGGTGGACGTGCACGTGTACGCCCGCGATTTCGCCGCCGATGGCTCCCCGGGCCGGGACGAGGGCTGCGTGCTGGTCACCAGCGGCATGAGCGACCGGCTGATGACGATGCCCGAGGGGTACGACGGCGACGAGTCCGCCGCGCGGGAACTGCTGTGGTACGTGCGCGCGCCGCATCCGGCCTTCATCGAACGGCTGCGCTGGTTGGCCAAGCTACCGTTCGCCGAAGGCAGCTGGCTGGGCTACGGCCACGCCGTGCCGCTGCCGGAACCTCCGCTGGCGGGCTCGCCGTTCTCCACCTTCCTGCTGCTGCCGCCCGTGGTGGCGACCGACCGCCACCTGTTCGACAACCTTCACCTGCACGGCCAGGGCGTGGAGCCGCTGGCGGTGCATCTGATATCCGACGCCGAATACGACCTGGTGCGTTCGGACGAGGGCCTGGACGTGTTCCTCGACCTGCTGGACGTGCACCGCTACCCGCTGATGTTCGATCCGGCGCGCCCGTCGTATCTCTGAACCGGCCCGCGCCGCGCGCGGCGTGATGCGCCGCCGATTGCCAGCCGGGCCGTGCGCGCATAGGCTGCTGGCGGCCCCGGGGCGGGGATGCGCCCGCGGGTCATGCCCCCTCACCTTTCCCTGCCGGCCCGTTGCCGGCATGCCGCCCCATTGACGCATTCGAGGAGTTCCCATGACCTGGCTACGGCGCAAATCCATCGACCGGATCACCCAGCACGAAGAGGGGCGCCGGCTGGTGCCCACGCTGAGCTGGCCGCACCTGGTCGCGCTGGGCATCGGCGCCATCGTGGGCACGGGCATCTACACGCTGATCGGCGTGGGTGCGGACAAGGCCGGTCCCGCCGTGCTGCTGTCCTTCGTCATCGCCGGCGTGGTCTGCGCCTGCGCGGCGCTGGCCTATGCCGAACTGTCGACGATGATGCCCGCCGCCGGCAGCGCCTACACCTACAGCTACGGCGTGCTGGGCGAATCCATCGCCTGGATCGTCGGCTGGAGCCTGATCCTGGAGTATTCGCTGGTGGTCAGCACCGTGGCCGTGGGCTGGTCCGGCTATTTCGTCGGGTTCCTGCAATGGGTGCAGCAGAACTTCGGCTGGAACGTCACCCTGCCCGCCGCGCTTGCCGCAGGCCCGCACGCGGGCGGCGTCATCAACCTGCCGGCCATCCTCATCACCTTCGCGGTCGCCGGCCTGCTGATGGCCGGCACGCGCGAGAGCGCCACGCTCAACGCGATCCTGGTGGTGTTCAAGCTGATCGCACTGGCGGTGTTCATCGCGGTCGCGCTGCCGGCATTCAATCCGGACAACCTGCAGCCGTTCATGCCGTTCGGCTTCCCGAAGTCGCTGGATGCGGCCGGCGTGGAGCGCGGCGTCATGGCGGCCGCGGCAATCATCTTCTTCGCCTTCTACGGCTTCGACGCCATCTCCACCGCGGCGGAGGAGACCAAGAACCCCGGCCGCGACCTGTCGATCGGCATCATCGGCTCGATGATCGGCTGCACGCTGATCTACCTGCTGGTGGCGCTGGCCGCGGTGGGCGCGATGAGCTACACGGTGTTCGGCAAGAGCGCCGAACCGCTGGCGCTGATCATGCGCGAGCTTGACCATGGCACCGCCGCGCTGGTGATCGGCGTCGTCGCCATCATCGCCCTGCCCACCGTGCTGCTGGCGTTCTTCTACGGACAAAGCCGCATCTTCTTCGTGATGTCACGCGACGGCCTGCTGCCGCGCGGCCTGTCGAAGGTCAACGCGCGCACCGGCACGCCGGTCGCCATCACCGTGTTCACCGCCGTCCTGGTGGCCGCGCTGGCGGGCGTGGCGCGGCTGGACGAGATCGCCGCACTCGCCAATGCGGGCACGCTGGCCGCCTTCGTCGCGGTCGGGGTATGCCTGCTGGTGCTGCGCAGCCGCGAACCGGAGCGCCCGCGCGTGTTCCGCACGCCGCTGGCGTGGGTCGTCGGTCCGGTCGCCATCCTCGGCTGCCTGTACCTGTTCTGGAGCCTGCCGCAGAGGACGCAGCTGTGGTTCCTGGCGTGGAACGCCGTCGGCTTCGTGGTGTATCTGGCCTACAGCCGGCGGCGCAGCGTGCTGGCGAAGGGCGGCGATGCGTGATCGCACCACGGCACGCATGAAGGAAAAGCGGGCTCCGTCCCGCTTTTTCTTTGCCCGCAACCGCGCGGGATGACGACGCCATACGCAGGCGTGTGCAGGGCCAACGCTTCATTCCCGGCGCCCGCGGCACTAAGATGCCGCGCAGGCACACCATCCCCCGGGTTACGACGTTGATCATCCATCCCAAAGTCCGCGGCTTCATCTGCACCACCACCCATCCGCTCGGCTGCGAGCTCAACGTGCGTGACCAGATCGCCGCGACCCGCGCGCAGGGCGTGCGCAACGACGGGCCGAAGAAGGTGCTGGTGATCGGCGCATCCAGCGGCTACGGCCTGGCGGCGCGCATCAGCGCGGCGTTCGGTTTCGGCGCGGACACGCTGGGCGTGTTCTTCGAGAAGCCCGGCAACGACAAGAAGGCCGGCACCGCAGGCTGGTACAACTCGGCCGCCTTCGACAAGTTCGCCAAGGCCGAAGGCCTGTACAGCCGCTCGATCAACGGCGATGCGTTCTCCGACGAAGCGCGCGCCAAGGTGATCGAGCTGATCAGGAACGAAATGGGCGGCAAGGTGGACCTGGTGGTCTACTCGCTGGCCTCGCCGGTGCGCAAGCTGCCGGGCACCGGCGAACTGAAGCGTTCGGCGCTGAAGCCGATCGGCGCCCCGTACACCTCCACCGCCATCGACACCAACAAGGACGCCATCGTCCAGGCCACCATCGAGCCGGCCACCGAGCAGGAGATCGCCGACACCGTCACCGTGATGGGCGGCCAGGACTGGGAGCTGTGGATCGATGCACTGGACAAGGCCGGCGTGCTGGCCGACGGCGCGCGCACGGTCGCCTTCAGCTACATCGGCACCGACATCACCTGGCCGATCTACTGGCATGGCGCGCTGGGACGCGCCAAGGTGGACCTGGACCAGACCGCGCAGCGCCTGGACGCGCGCCTGCAGAAGACCGGCGGCACCGCGAATGTGGCCGTGCTGAAATCGGTGGTGACACAGGCCAGTTCGGCCATCCCGGTCATGCCGCTGTACATCAGCATCGTCTTCAAGGTGATGAAGGAACTGGGCCTGCACGAAGGCACCATCGAGCAGTTGGACCGCCTGTTCCGCGACCGCATGTACCGCACCGACGGCGCCCCGGCCGCGACCGATGACGAGAACCGCCTGCGCCTGGACGACTGGGAACTGAAGCCCGAAGTGCAGACGCAGGCCAAGGCGCTGTGGCCGCAGGTGACCAGCGAGAACCTGTTCCAGCTGACCGACTACGCCAACTACAAGCACGAGTTCCTGAAGCTGTTCGGCTTCGAGCGCGACGACGTGGACTACGACGCCGACGTGGATCCGGACGTGAAGTTCGATTGCATCGAGCTGTCGCCGGAGGGCTGAGCGTTCGACTGGCAGTTGAAAGGCGGGCTTCGGCCCGCCTTTTTTACTCGCTCGGGATATCAATTTCATCCGTCTCGCAGGCTCTATAGGCCTGTTGCGGATCATTCGGCTCCTGAGGATTGGTCATTACGATTCTTGCATCACGCATCAGCGGCCTGAGGTAGTTTTGACGCACTGTTTCGGCATTACGACGAAGCAAGGTAGCTAGTTCTTCGGCGCGCCAAGCTCTCAGCTGACAGAGCTCCACTACGATGCGCCTCACGTCCTCTGGCGGGTGTCTTTGACCAAGTGCTCCGACTTTGGCTGCCAGCTCTCCGGGAATGCCGTTCAACAGGGCCCGTCGACCTTCATCATCAAACCGTTGCCCATGGCTCAGGGGGTTACTTGTTAAGCTTTGGGGGTCACTAGATAAGGCGCCGAGGTTACTAGACAAGCCTTCAGACTCACTTGATAGGCCTGAGGGCTTACTAGATAAGGCTTGCAGGTCATCATGCACCGTGGGGGCTGCCTCAAGGCCAAGCCTCTCGCCTGGGACGTAGTAGGTGGCCGATCCCCGTCCTTTTTGGGTTAGCAGACCCGCCTCTCTCAACCGGCGCAGAGCCTGACTCGCCGCCAGCGTGTCTACCTTGTTCAGGTTCCGGTAGGTTGAGTTGTCTATGGCCCCTGCTTCGCGCACCACGATCAAGGCCCGAGCCTCTTCCGGCGACAGGTGCACCTCACGGAAGCGCGCCAACCAAGCGATGTCGTCTTCGCCAAGAAAGTGATGGAAGAAGAATCTGGCAACGAACTGATCGCCATTACGATCAGACTCAAACAACGGTGGCGCCAGTCCTGCCTGCTCCATGATGTCGCGCATTACTCGAATACCACTACCTTTCGTCTCGGCAAAGCGAGTCTCATGCAGGACTGCCGCAATTTTCGGATTGCGGGGCTGAGACCCTGGCTCTCCTAGGTGCTCCGGAGACTTCAGCGAAAATCCTGGGTTGCGGATTTCTAGCCGATTGGCATAACGAATGATCTGAACCGGGCTATTTGCTCGGTAGCTACGATGCATCAGAGCATTCACCAAGGCCTCGCGAATAACGCGCTGAGGAATCACGGGCTTGTCCTGACGTTGCAGCTCCCCCTCGTCCAAGCCAAAACTCTTCGGAAGAT
Organism: Pseudoxanthomonas sp. F37; assembly: GCF_022965755.1. Taxonomy (NCBI): domain Bacteria; kingdom Pseudomonadati; phylum Pseudomonadota; class Gammaproteobacteria; order Lysobacterales; family Lysobacteraceae; genus Pseudoxanthomonas; species Pseudoxanthomonas sp. F37. The sequence continues at coordinate 83,372 of NZ_CP095187.1, forward strand.
CATCCAGAACAGCTGCTTGCGCTCGACGCAGCAAGCGAAAGATCGAATCACGTAGATCTATAGTGTCAAAACGACGATCAGGGTCGGGGATCCAGTCACGACCGGGCACCCGAATGTAGTCAACCCGAGTCATAGGGAAGCAGCGGCGAAGCGCCTGGGGTTTTCCGAACAAAATCAATCCGGCTACTGTTGGCTTCAACTGCTTATCAGAGTCTCTGCGGATGGCACCAAGGGCCAACAGCAGCTCTTCATCGGACCAACGAAGCTCTTCGGCGTCAGGGTTGGCTTCAGCACGAGACTTCCGATAGTCCAAGATCGCCTCGATCGCGAGATCATCCAGCGCCGAGTCCGGAACGGATACGGCGTCAAAAGTCTCCTGCTGTCTTCCTTGATAGAACACAGCCATATCATCTTCGGTGCAGCGCTGATCGGTGCTTCCTATGCGGCGAAAGGCTCCCGCAGGTAGTCCCTTTGCCTTGAAAAACACCGGCTTCTGCTGTGGAGCTGCCTCTGGAACAAACACCACTAGTACTGCTTTACCGTCTATAACTTCTGCTGTGATATCGACCCGCAGCGGAATGTTGAACGTAGCACTGCACTGACTTGCAATATCAGAAGACAGCTTATCTGGCTGGTCTAATCCCTCTACTTCGTAAGAAGGAAACAGAGCAAGCTCCTCACGCACCAATCCCAGTACAATCCACCCACCACCCAGACCTGGCTCATTAGCAAACGCGCAGATTGTTTCGAGGATGGACTTCCCCAGCTCCGAACCACGTTTAGCTTCTATCCGCTCGTTTTCATCGAGCAGATTCAAGCTTTCTAGAAGATCAGATGCGGAGGGATCTGCCATAACCTCTCTCAGTCGACCACCCGGCAGAACACCGCCTTCAGGTAGCGCGATTCCTGCACGTGCGCCATGAAGGGGTGATCGGGGCCGGCACCGGCGACCTTGAGGATCTGGAGGGTGCGGCCCGAGAAATACGCGGCGCGGCGCAGCATGTCCAGGAACTGCTCCTCGCTGACCAGGCCGGTGCAGGAGAACGTGGCGAACAGGCCACCGGGCTTCACCACGCCCAGCGCCAGCTTGTTCATGTCCAGGTACTTCTTCAGCGCGGCGATCACCTGCTCGCGGTCGCGCGTCATCTTGGCCGGGTCCAGGATCACCACGTCGTACCGCTCGCCGCGGTTGGCCGCATCCCGCAGGTACGGGAAGATGTCGGCCTGCACGAACTTGGGCCGCACGTTGTTGAGCCGGGCGTTGCCCTTGGCGATCTGGATGACGTCCTGGTCGATGTCCACGCCGACGACCTCACTGGCGCCGCGTGCCGCTGCGTACACGGCGAAACCGCCGGTGTTGCAGCACAGGTCCAGCACGGTCTTGCCTTCCACCTGGCGGCTGAGCCATTCGCGGTTCTCGCGCTGGTCGGCGAAGAAGCCGGTCTTGTGCGCGCCGGCGGGATCGGCGCGGAACTTCACCCCGTACTCGGTGATGACGGCCGCCTCGGTGGTGGTGTTGCCGTGGAAGTCGAAGCTCTCCTGCTTCTGCACGTGTTCGTCGGCGAAGCTGTGGAAGCGGCAGCCGGGGAACTGCTCGCGCAGCGCCTCGTAGATCCATTCGCGGTGGCGGAACATGCCGGCGGCGAAGAACTCCACCACGATCAGGTCGCCGTAGCGGTCCACCACCAGGCCGGACAGCCCGTCGCCCTCGCTGTGCACCACGCGCCAGGCATCGCTCACGGCGTCCAGCTTCAGCACGTCCCGGCGCAGGGAAACCGCCTCGGCGATCTTGCGCGAGAACCAGCCGGCATCCACCGGGATATCGGGGTGGGTCTCCAGGATGCGCACGGCGATGCGCGAATGGCCGTTGTAGAAGCCGCGCCCGATCCACTCCCCGTCCACGCCGACCACCTCGACCAGGGTGCCGGACTTGGGCTTGGCGGCGGGCTTCTCGACCAGCTTCTGGAAGATCCACGGGTGGCTGGAACGCCAGGCGTTCTTCAGGCGTACGGTCGCGTTGGGCGTGTTCATGAACGGCATTTTACCTGCCCGGTTGACCTGCCCGGGCGTCGTCCGGACAATCCGCGGCAGAAGGGGAGTAGCTCCCAACGTGCCGGCCGTCATTTCGAGCAGCCATGCTCCGGTCCCACGGCAGCCCACCAGGCTGTGAGCGAGACCTTCGCCGCGATGGCGAAGGCACCCCCGGACTCTCGTTTTCCCGGTTTCCGAGCTGTCCGCGCCCGCGGCCGTCCTCCACCTTTTTTCGGGAAACTCGATGGAAACGATTGGCAACCCCTGGTTATGGGCCGGCTTCGGCGGCCTGGTGGTGATCGCGCTGCTGGTCGACCTGGTGCTGATGCGCCACGGCGGCGCGCACAAGGTGACGTTCAAGGAAGCGGCCTGGTGGAGCCTGGGCTGGATCGCCCTGGCGATGATCTTCAACGGCGCCCTGTGGTGGTACGTCGGCCAGACCGCGGGTGCGGCCGAAGCCAACCGCGTGGGCCTGGAGTTCCTGACCGGCTACCTGGTCGAGAAGGCGCTGGCGGTGGACAACATCTTCGTGTTCCTGATGCTGTTCACCTACTTCGCCGTGCCCGAGGAGCAGCGCCAGCGCGTGCTGGTCATCGGCATCCTGGGTGCCATCGTCCTGCGCGCCATCCTGATCTTCGTGGGCGCCGCGCTGCTGGCCAAGTTCCACTGGCTGCTGTACCTGTTCGGTGCGTTCCTGCTGCTGACCGGCATCAAGATGTGGTTCGCCGCGGGCAAGGAGCCGGACCTGGACAAGAATCCGGTGCTGCGCTGGATCACCGGCCACCTGCCGCTGATCAACCGCTACCACGGTGCCGCGTTGTGGCTGGGCCGCGGCAAGCGCCGCCGCTATACGCCCCTGTTCGTGGTGCTGGTGATGATCGCGGTGACCGACGTCATCTTCGCCGTGGACAGCATCCCGGCCATCTTCGCCATCACCTCGGACCCGTTCATCGTGCTGACCTCGAATGTGTTCGCGGTGCTGGGCCTGCGCGCGATGTTCTTCCTGCTGGCGGGCATGGCCGACCGCTTCCACCTGCTGCCCTACGGGCTGGCCGTGGTGCTGGCCTTCATCGGCAGCAAGATGCTGCTGGTGGACGTGTACAAGATCCCGGTACTGTGGTCGCTGGGCACGGTGGCCATGATCCTGGCCGTGACCGTGGCGCTGAGCCTGGCGCGGCCGCAGAAGACCCACACGGCAGCCTGACGGCGATCCCGGCAGACCATCCCGTGCGCGGGATGGTCTGTCCAGGGCGGGCGCCCTTGCATTCGCCAGCCCCGTCGCCAGAACTGGACCATGGACCTGCATCCCGACGATCCGGCATTCGACCCGGAGACCCAGCAGCGCTACGACCGCCGTCGCCTGTTCCGCGCCCTCAACCTCAGTCTGGCCTTCGTGCTGCTGCTGGTCATCGTGTATTCGGCGCAAGGCAGCTTCGACGTGCGGCCGTTCACCATCGCGCCGCTGGCGGCGGACGGCCTGCCCGGCATCCTCACCGCACCGCTACTGCACGGCTCGCTGGAGCACATCGCCGCCAATGCCTCCGCGCTGCTGATCCTCGGCACGCTGGCCGGCGCGGTCTATCCGCGGGCCACGCTGTGGGCGATCCCGCTGGTGTGGCTGGGCGCGGGCCTGGGGCCGTGGCTGCTGGCCGAACCGGGCACGCACACGCTGGGCGCCAGCGGCCTGACCCACGGCCTGATGTTCATGATCTTCATGCTGGGCCTGCTGCGCCGCGACCGGGCCGCGATCGCCGCCGGCATGATCGCCTTCCTGTTCTACGGCGGCATGGTGCTGACCGTGCTGCCGCGCGAGGCCGGCGTGTCGTGGCAGGCGCACCTGGGCGGCGCGGTGGCGGGCCTGGTCGCCGCGTTCCTGTTCCGGCGCCTGGATCCTGAGCTGCCGAAGAAGAAGTACAGCTGGGAGATCGAGGAAGAGGAAGCCGCCGCTCGCAGCGACGACGAACTCGAACTGCCCCCTCCACGCGAAGTGCCGCTGCTGTGGGTACGCCCCGAACCTTCGCAGGAAGAACAGCGCGGCGTGGTGCTGCGTTTCCCACCGCGCGAGCCGCCGACGTCCTGATGCTTCTTGTGGGCGCGACGTCAGTCGCGGTGGCAGGGCGAGTTGTCGACGGCAGAAAAAGGAGAAGGCTGCCCGTTCCGGTCTGCCCGTCCTCCTTCCGGAGGGCGGTCCGGCGCCCTTTCGCGACTCGCGTCGCTCCCACGATGGGCGCCCCGTGCCCGTCGCGTGTGCCACGCGCACGGCCGCGGTGTTGTCTCGCTCATGAGGTCGTGCGCGCCGCGCGCGCTACAAACAACACGGGCGCCCTGGGGCGCCCGTGCGTCGATCGGTCCGTGCGGATCAGAACCTCGCGTTGAACTCCACGCCCACCGTGCGCGGCTCGTTGAGGAAGCCGGTCAGGTTGTTGAAGTCGATGCCGCCGACAACGCGGGTCTGGTCGGTGATGTTGCGGCCGTACAGCGCCACTTCGTAGTTGCCGTAGTCCCAGCCGTAGCCGATGCGCAGGCCGCCTTCCAGCGACGACTTGCCGGTGAACTCGATGGAGTCGTACAGGAAGAAGTTCACTTCGCTGCGGTAGGCCCAGTCGGTATAGACGTACAGTTCGCTGCCGTCGCCCAGGCCGACGCTGTAGCGCGCGGTCAGGTTGTGCACCCACTTCGGTGCCTGCGGCAACTGGTTGCCGTCGATCAGCGCCTTGCCGGTGGCATCCAGCGGATCGGTCACGGTGCACTGCGCGCAGACCGATACGGCCAGGTCGCGGTCCTTGATCTGGGTGTCGTTGTAGCTGCTGCCCAGCGTCAGCAGCAGGTTGTCCAGCACGTACGCCTGCATGTCCAGCTCGAAGCCCTGGCCGGTGCTCTTTTCGGCGTTGAGCAGGATGTTGGAATTGTTGGCGCCGCCGACGGCGGTCAGCTGCTGGTCCTTCACCTCGTAATAGAAGACGTTGGCGCTCAGGCGCGCGCGCTTGTCCCAGAAGTCGGCCTTGACGCCGGCTTCGAACGAGGTGGAGGTTTCCGGTCCGGCGACGGTCTTGTTGTTGAAGTCGCCAGCGGCCTGGATGCTGCTGCCGCGGTAGCCGGTGGCCACGCGCGCGAACAGGTTGGTGTCGTCGTTGAGCTTGTAGACGGCGGACAGGTCCCAGCTCAGCTTCTTGTCTTCCGGCGACGCGGTCAGGAACGGGTCGGCGGCATCGCCCGCGGCGTAGGCGGCCTGTTGCGCGGCCAGCAGGCCGGCGAGGTCGCCCTTGGTGCCGTTGTAGGCTTCGACCGTCAGCTCCTTCTTGTCGACGGTGTAACGCAGGCCGCCGCGCAGCTCCAGCTTGTCGGTCGCCTGCCACGTGGCGGCACCGAAGATCGCGTACGAATCGTTGGTCTGGCGGATGCGTTCGTAACCGCTTTGCGCGCCGTTGGTGAAGATCGAGTCGTAGCTGAAGCTCTCGACCTTGTAGTCCTCATCGAAATAGAACAGGCCCGCCTGCCAGTTCCACGGACCCGCGTAGGCGGATTCGATGCGGAACTCCTGGGTCCACTGCGCATGCTCGGGAATGCCGTCGGCGGTTTCGGACGAGAACGGGATGAAGCCCGGGCCGTACTGGCCGCCCGGCGCGTACGGGGCGCCGAAGCCGCCGTCGATGTCGCCGCGGTTCATCGTCTCGACACTCTCGTAGCCGGTGATCGAGTACAGCTTGTACTCGCCGATGTCCCAGCTGAGGCGCGCACTGGCGCCCTGCGATTCCAGCTCGGAGTAGTTCAGGCCGTCCTGGGTGACCTCATCGCGATCGAAACCCGGCACCAGGTTGTTGGTGCCCGGCTGGATGATGTTGGCGCGGAACAGGCGCGCGGTGCCATTGAGCTTGCGCGCATGCGCGTTGAGCAGCGCGTCGAAGCCCTCGCCTTCGTACAGGAACTGCACGCGGCCGGCGGATTCGTCGTAGCCCTCGTAGCCGTCGCTGGGGCCCGGGTAGGTGTTCTTCACCGAGTCGTCGCGGCGCTGGAACAGCACCGAGGCGCGTGCCGACCAGTTGGGGCTGAGCGCGCCGCCGACGGCGCCTTCCAGGTTCCACATGTCGTCGGTGCCGTAGCCGACCTTGCCGTAGCCGCTGGTCTGCTGCGACGGCTTGGCCGATTCGAACTTCACCACGCCGGCCGGGCTGTTGCGGCCGAACAGCGAACCCTGCGGGCCGCGCAGCACTTCGACCTGTTCCAGGTCGAACAGCGGGAAGCCCTTCAGGATCGGGTTTTCCTGCACCACGTCGTCGTACACCAGCGAGACCGGCTGCGAGGTGTTGAGGCGGAAGTCGGTGTTGCCGTAGCCACGGATGTAGAAGCGCGGGAAGGCGCGGCCGAACGAGGATTCGATGTTGAGGCTGGGCACGCGGCCGGAGAGGAAGCGGATGTCGGTGCCGCCGGAGGCCAGCACGCCGAGCTGTTCGCCACTGACGGTGCTGATGGACACCGGCACGTCCTGGATGTTCTCGACCTTGCGCTGCGCGGTCACTTCCACTGCGTCGAGCGTGGTGGCGCTCTGCGGGGCCGGCTCGGTGGAGGAGGTTTCCTGGGCGAAGGCGGTGCCCAACGGCAGCAGGGCGGTGATGGCAAAGGCAAGGCGATGCGGCCGGACGACGGCCGGGCGGAGTCGGGACATGGCGGTGGGCTTCCGGGGTGGGTGGTGGCGGGGCGCGCGGTGGCGCTAGCACGCGAATGTTGCATTACAGCAACAAGGGGGGCAATGGCTGGAAGTCCCGTTCCGGCAAAGGTAATGCCCGTTGCCACCCGCGGCGCCATCCGCAGGCCCCGCCCCCGGTACGTTCAGCCAGCCGACGTGACCGCCGGCAGGTGACGGCCTGCCGGGGTTGCGGGCTAGACTCGGCGCCCTCCCTGCCCTCAGGATCGCCGCCATGAGCCAATGGTTTTTCCATACCCCTGCCGACAACCAGCGCCATGGCCCCCTGGACGAGGCCGCCGCGCAGGCCTTCGCCCGGCGCACCCCGGGCGCTCTAGCCTGGCGCGAGGGCATGCGCGAATGGAAGTCCGTGCGCGAGTTGCCCGAACTGGCCGGCGCCGCCACGCCTCCCCCGCATCTGCCCCCGCTGCCGGGCGCCGGTGGCCGCCGCGGCGCGGACGAGATCGATTTCCGCATCGTCGGCCATGAGATGCAGTTCGTCGAAGTGGAACTGGACCCGGGCGAGAGCGCCATCGCCGAAGCCGGCGCGCTGATGTTCAAGGACAGCGCCGTGCAGATGGATACGGTGTTCGGCGACGGCTCCCACAGCGGCCAGGGCGGCGGTTTCATGGACAAGCTGTTTTCGGCCGGCAAGCGCGTGCTGACCGGCGAAAGCCTGTTCACCACCCTGTACACGCATACCGGCCAGGGCAAGGCCAAGGTCGCCTTCGCCGCGCCCTACCCCGGGACCGTGCTGGCGATGAAGCTGGACGAACACGGCGGACGCCTGATCTGCCAGAAGGACAGCTTCCTGGCCGGTGCGCGCGGCGTCTCGGTCGGCATCCACCTGCAGCGCAAGATCCTGACCGGCCTGTTCGGCGGCGAGGGTTTCATCATGCAGAAGCTGGAAGGCGACGGTTGGGTGTTCGTGCATGCCGGCGGCTGCGTGGTCGAGCGCGAGCTCAAGGCGGGCGAGCGCATCGACGTGGACACCGGCTGCGTGGTGGCCTACCACGCCAGCGTCAACATGGAGGTGCGACCGGTCAGCGGCATCAAGAGCATGTTCTTCGGCGGCGAGGGCGTGTTCCTGGCCACGCTGACCGGCCCCGGCAAGGTGTGGCTGCAGTCGCTGCCGTTCTCGCGCCTGGCCGGCCGCATGCTGCAGGCCGCGCCGCAGGGCGGCGGCCAGGCCCGCGGCGAAGGCTCGGTGCTGGGCGGCCTGGGCCGCATCCTGGATGGCGACAACAGCTTCTGAGGACGCAGGGCGGTTGGCCTCCATTGCGGCGGCGCGCGCTATGCTCCGCCGCTGATCGCCACCCCACCCCGCCCCACCCCGCCCCGCCCATGCATCCGATTCCGCGTTCGCGCCCCCTGCTGCTCGCCGCCTGCGTCGCCCTGCTGGCCGCCTGCGGCGGCGACAACGTCAAGCCCGCGCCGCCTCCGGCGGTGGCCAAACCGGTGCCCGCAGCGCCGAGGGTGAAGGTGGGCCTCGCGCTGGGCGGAGGTGCGGCAAAGGGGTTTGCGCACATCGGCGTGATCAAGATGCTGGAGGCCAACGGCATCGAGCCGCAGGTCGTGTCCGGCACCAGTGCCGGCAGCGTGGTCGGCGCCCTGTACGCCAGCGGCATGGACCCGTTCCGGCTGCAGACCCAGGCCTTCGCGCTGGACGAAGCGAAGATCCGCGACGTGCGCCTGTTCTCCGGCGGCCTGGTGCAGGGCCAGAAGTTGCAGGACTACGTCAACGACCTGGTCGGCAAGCGCACCATCCAGCAGTTGAAGAAGCCCTTCGCCGCCGTGTCCACCCAGCTGGAGAACGGCGAGCGCACGGTGTTCGTGCGCGGCAACACCGGCCAGGCGGTGCGCGCGTCCAGCAGCATCCCGGGCGTGTTCGAGCCGGTGGTGATCGGCAAGGCCAGCTACGTCGACGGCGGCGTGGTCAGTCCGGTGCCGGTGGACGCGGCACGCCAGCTGGGCGCGGACTTCGTCATCGCCGTGGACATCTCCACCAAGGCGCCCGGCACCACGCCGGGCAGCATGCTGGGCATCGTCAACCAGTCCATCAGCATCATGGGCCAGCGGCTGGGCGAACAGGAACTGGCGCGTGCCGACATCGTCATCCGGCCCAAGGTCAACGACATCGGCCCGGCCGATTTCGAACAGAAGAACACCGCCATCCTCGAAGGCGAACGCGCCGCGCTGGCGGCGATGCCGCAGATCAAGGCCAAGCTGGCCGAACTGCAGCGCGCCCGCAACACCGCGCACGCGGCGCGTCACGCGCCGCCGAAGCCCGACCCGCGCTGCCTGGAAGAACCCTCGCGGCTGGGGCGCCTGTTCGGCCGCGACGTGAAATGCGACGCCGCAGGACGACCGGTAAAGCAGTAGAGCGGAACCTGCCCCGCGGGTCCTGGCCGCAGCGCTCGACATTGCCGACACCGTACGGCGCCGGGCGGGCCCCGGCTCTACGCGGCGGTGGCGCGGCGCAGGTTGTCGCGCGCCCTCGCCTCCAGCCTGTCGTGGAAGTGCGGCGTGCTGTAGATCGCGGGCCGATCGAGGAAACCCTTGAGGATCTCGCGGCGCTTGCGGCGGAACAGGAAGCCGGGCACGTACGCATATTCCTTGCGGATCTGCTGTTCGTACTCGTCGAAGCGCGCCCGCTCCGCGCCGAGGATGGACAGGTCGATGTCGACCAGCAGCTGCTCGTCCCGGCCCGTGGGAACGGCGGCATGCCGCGTCGCCATCACCAGGCCGTGCACGCGCTGTGCCACCTCGGCGGCCACGCCGGCAGCGCGCAACGCGTCGTGCGCCCAGTCCGCGCTGCGCTGTTCGTTGTGGTGGCCCCTGATGTCGTAGATCGCGTCATGGAACCACAGTGCCAGCTCCACTTCGTCCGGACGCTCCGCCAGCGCGCGCACGCCGTCGAACGCCAACAGGCATTCACCGAGGTGCTGCTGCGTGTGGTAGTGGCGCTGCGCTTCGGCGTAGGCCGCCATCAGCTGCGCGAACAGCGCACTGCCCTCCCCCGCCGCGCCGATGCCGGTCCAGGCGCGTTGCCAGGAGAGAAGGAAGCTGTCCACGAATGTCGTCCGGGCCAAGCGGGGCCCCCCATTGTAGGAGCGCCCTCGGGCGCGATGCTCCTGGCTTGTCGATGTGGCCGGCGCAAAAGCATCGCGCCCGAGGGCGCTCCTACAAGGAAGACGGCACTCCATGACCCCCGACCGGGATCGTCTCGACATGGCTGTCGAAGCCGGCGATCAGCGGCCGCGCCTTCGCGATGGCCTGCTGTACCGCCGGCAGCGAGAGCGAGGCCTTGTGGCTGGCCGCGTCGGTCCAGACCTCGGTGATCCAGATCGCATCGGCATCGGTGGGGTCCTGCGCGATGACGTAGCTCAGGCAACCCGGCATGGCCCCGGTGCCTTCCAGCAGGAGCGCGAGCAACGCCTCGCGCTGGCCGGGCGTGGCGCGCATCTTGCCGATCAGTCCGTACATGGGATGTCCTCGTGGAAACTGCGCGCGTTGTAGCACGCGTCGAGGGCAGGCGATGTCCTCGTCAGGCACCCGGCAGCGGCAACCCGCCGTCGGTCTTCACCGCACGCAGCACGAAACTGGAGTTCACGTCGGCCACGCCACTGGCGTTGAGCAGGTTGTCCAGCAGGAAGCGCGAGAAATGCTCCAGGTCCTGCACCACCACGTGCAGCAGGTAATCCATGTCGCCGGTCAGCGCATAGCAGGCGACCACCTCGTTCCAGGCCTGCACCCGGTCGCCGAACTGCTGGACGCTGGCCGGGTCGTGCCGTTCCAGCTGCACGCGCACGAACGCCTGCAGGCCCAGCCCCACCGCCTTGGGATCGACGCGGGCGGCGTAGCCGGCGATCACTCCGGTGGCCTCCAGCCGCTGGATGCGGCGCAGGCAGGCCGAGGGCGACAGGTTCACCTGGGCGGCGATGTCGGCATTGGTCGCCCGGCCGTCGCGCTGCAGCAGGGCCAGCAGGCGCAGGTCGGTGCGGTCGAGAAGGGAGGTTTGGGTCATTTGATGCGAAGGATAGCCTGTTCACGCAAGATCGTTGCGCCACAGGTCGGATCTAACGCAACTTTGCAAGCCTGTTGCGCGGTTCTGCCGCTAGCATCGTCCCATCACCCGCCGATCGAAGGGAATCGCCGTGAACCAGCCGCGCCGCGTCGAGCACCAGCAGACCGACAAGGGCTACGTGCCCGTCTACACGACCGCCATCGTGGCCCAGCCGGCCGAGTACCCGGCCGACGACCACGCCACCTGGGGGGCGCTGTACGAGCGCCAGCGTGCGCTGCTGGTGGGGCGCGCCTGCGACGAGTTCCTGCAGGCGCAGGACGCCATGGGCATGACGCCGGACCGCATCCCGCGCTTCGACGACCTGAACGCGGTGCTGCGCGCCTCCACCGGCTGGACGCTGGTGGGCGTGGAAGGGCTGCTGCCGGAGTTGGAGTTCTTCGACCATCTGGCCCACCGCCGCTTCCCGGTGACCTGGTGGATCCGGCGCCCGGACCAGATCGACTACATCGCCGAACCCGACCTGTTCCACGACCTGTTCGGGCATGTGCCGCTGCTGATGAACCCCGTGTTCGCCGACTACATGGAGGCGTACGGCAAGGGCGGCGTGAAGGCGCATGGCATCGGCCCGGATGCGCTGCAGCACCTGACACGTCTGTACTGGTACACGGTGGAGTTCGGCCTGATCGACACCCAGGACGGCCTGCGCATCTACGGCGCCGGCATCGTGTCGTCGAAGGGCGAGTCGCTGTATTCGCTGGAATCGGATGCGCCCAACCGCATCGGCTTCGACCTGGAGCGGATCATGCGCACGCGCTACCGCATCGACACCTTCCAGAAGACCTACTTCGTCATCGACAGCTTCGAGCAGCTGATGGACGCCACCGCGCCCGACTTCACTCCGATCTACGCGCGACTGGATGCGCAGGACGCGATCCCGGCCGGCGATGTGCGCGACGGCGACCGCGTGTTCCATCGCGGCACGGGCGAAGGCTGGGCGGACGGCGGGGATGTTTGACCCGTTGTTCCCTTGCTCGTGCGCGTTCCTGGTACCCGCTGGTCTTCGATGATGGCCCGATGCCTGTCGCCTTGGCTCGCTCTCCTTGCGTTGCTCCCGTTCTCCGCTGTGACCCTCGCCCGCGACTGCGCGGTGACCGTCGAAGCCACGGACATGATGACCTTCAACCTGAAGACCATCCGCGTGCCCGGCGACTGCGCCCAGCTGCGGGTCACGCTGAAGCATGTCGGCCGCATGCCGGCGCAGGCGATGGGGCACAACTGGGTGCTGACGGAAGCGCGCCACCATCGCGACGTGGGCCTGGCGGGCGGGCGCATGAAACTCGCCGACGACTACCTGCCGCGCAACGACGCCCGGGTGATCGCGCATACGCCGGTGATCGGCGGCGGACAGACCGCCGAGGTGGTGTTCGCCACCACGCGCCTGCGCAGGGGCGGGACGTACACGTTCTTCTGCTCGTTCCCGGGCCACTGGAACATGATGAAGGGCACACTGACCTTCGGATGAGCGGCAGGTTGATGGTCTCCGTCAACGCATCGCCGGTTTCTTTCCGAAACGGGGCGTCCTCGCCCGTCGATAACGTGCCCCTCCGGTAGCATAGTCGAGCGCGCCCGGCGGGTGCCGGTGCGCTTCGTTCACAGCAGACGGCACGCCATGAATACCGAATTCCGCACCTCGCTCCCGGGCACCGCGCTCGACTACTTCGACGCGCGCGCCGCGGTCGATGCCCTGCAGCCCGGCGCCTGGGCCACGCTGCCGTACACGGCGCGCGTGCATGCCGAGAACATCGTGCGCCGTGCCGATCCGGCGCGCCGCGACGACTACCTGCGCCAGCTGGTCGAACGGCGCCGCGACCTGGATTTCCCGTGGTTCCCGGTGCGCGTGGTCTGCCACGACATCTTGGGACAGACCGCGCTGGTGGACCTGGCCGGGCTGCGCGACGCCATCGCCGACATGGGCGGCGACCCGGCGCAGGTGAACCCGGTGGTGCCGGTGCAGCTGATCGTCGACCACTCGCTGGCGGTGGAATGCGGCGGCTACGATCCGGACGCGTTCGCCAAGAACCGTGCCATCGAGGACCGGCGCAACGAGGACCGCTTCCACTTCATCGACTGGACCAAGCAGGCGTTCAAGAACGTCGACGTGATTCCTCCGGGCAACGGGATCATGCACCAGATCAACCTGGAGAAGATGTCGCCGGTGGTGTACGTCCAGGACGGAGTGGCGTTCCCCGACACCTGCGTGGGCACCGACAGCCACACGCCGCATGTCGATGCGCTGGGCGTGATCGCCATCGGCGTGGGCGGGCTGGAGGCGGAAAACGTCATGCTCGGCCGCGCCTCGTGGATGCGCACGCCGGACATCGTCGGCGTGGAACTGCAGGGCAGGCCGGCGCCCGGCATCACCGCGACCGACGTGGTGCTGGCGCTGACCGAATTCCTGCGCAAGGAAAAGGTGGTCGGCGCCTACCTGGAGTTCCGCGGCGAGGGCGCCGCGGCGCTGACCATCGGCGACCGCGCGACGATTTCCAACATGGCGCCGGAGTACGGCGCCACCGCGGCGATGTTCTTCATCGACGACAACACCCTGGATTACCTGCGCCTGACCGGCCGCAGCGACCAGCAGGTGGCGCTGGTCGAAACCTACGCCAAGGCCGCTGGCCTGTGGGCCGACGACCTGAAGACCGCGCAGTACGAACGCACGCTGCACTTCGACCTGTCCACCGTCGTGCGCAACATGGCCGGCCCGTCCAACCCGCACCGGCGCCTGCCGACCAGCGCACTGGCCGAACGCGGCATCGCCGACGAGGGCAAGCTGCAGGCGGGCAGGGTGGAGGAGGCGCAGGGCCTGATGCCCGATGGTGCGGTCATCATCGCCGCCATCACCTCGTGCACGAACACCTCCAATCCGCGCAACGTCGTCGCCGCCGCACTGCTGGCGCGCAACGCCAACGCGAAGGGGCTGGTGCGCAAGCCGTGGGTAAAGAGTTCGCTCGCGCCCGGCTCCAAGGCCGTGCAGCTGTACCTAGAGGAATCCGGGCTGCTGCCGGACCTGGAGAAGCTGGGCTTCGGCATCGTTGCCTTCGCCTGCACCACCTGCAACGGCATGAGCGGCGCGCTGGATCCGAAGATCCAGCAGGAAATCGTCGACCGCGACCTGTACGCCACCGCCGTGCTGTCGGGCAACCGCAATTTCGACGGGCGCATCCATCCCTACGCCAAGCAGGCCTTCCTCGCCTCGCCTCCGCTGGTGATCGCCTACGCCATCGCCGGCACGGTGCGCTTCGACATCGAGAAGGACGCGCTGGGCTTCGATGCCGAAGGCAACCCGGTCACGCTGAAGGACATCTGGCCCAGCGATGCCGAGATCGACGCGGTGGTGAAGGCCAGCGTGAAGCCGGACCAGTTCCGCAAGGTCTACGAACCGATGTTCAGCGTGCGCGTGGAGCACGGCGGCAAGGTCGAACCGCTGTACGCCTGGCGCCCGCAGAGCACCTACATCCGCCGCCCGCCGTACTGGGAGGGCGCTCTGGCCGGCGAACGCACGCTGCGCGGCATGCGGCCGCTGGCGGTGCTGGGCGACAACATCACCACCGACCACCTGTCGCCGTCGAATGCGATCCTGGCCTCGAGCGCGGCAGGCGAGTACCTGGCGAAGATGGGCCTGCCGGAAGAGGACTTCAATTCCTACGCCACGCATCGCGGCGACCACCTCACCGCGCAGCGCGCCACCTTCGCCAACCCACAGCTGGTCAACGAGATGGCGGTGGTCGATGGCCAAGTGAAGAAGGGCTCGCTGGCGCGCATCGAACCGGACGGACAGGTGGTGCGCATGTGGGAAGCCATCGAGACCTACATGCAGCGCAAGCAGCCGCTGGTGATCATCGCCGGCGCCGACTACGGGCAAGGCAGCTCGCGCGACTGGGCGGCCAAAGGCGTGCGCCTGGCGGGCGTGGAAGCGATCGTGGCCGAGGGCTTCGAGCGCATCCACCGCACCAACCTGATCGGCATGGGCGTACTGCCGCTGGAGTTCGAACCGGGCCAGACGCGCAAGACCTGGAGCATCGACGGCACCGAGACCTTCGACGTGGTGGGCGAGCGCCGGCCGCGCGCCCAGCTGACGCTGGTGATCCACCGCCGCAACGGCCAGACCGTGGAGGTCCCGGTGACCTGCCGGCTGGACTCGGACGAGGAGGTCTCGATCTACGAGGCGGGCGGGGTGCTGCAACGATTCGCCCAGGATTTCCTGGACGCGTCGAAAGCGGCCTGACCCGTTCGTCGTATCGGTACACCCAGCGCACAGGAGTCCGATCATGTCCGACAACGCCACGCCCGGTACCGTCCGCCTGCATCGCGTGCTGCGCGCGCCGCCGTCGCGCGTCTACCGCGCCTTCCTCGATCCCGAGGCGATGGTGAAGTGGCTGCCGCCGCATGGTTTCACCGGCAAGGTCCATTCGATGGACGCCCGCGTCGGCGGCGGCTACAAGATGTCTTTCACCAACTTCGGCACCGGTTCCAGCCACGCCTTCGGCGGCACCTACGTGGAGCTGGTGGAGAACGAACGGCTGCGCTACACGGACCAGTTCGACAACCCCGGCCTGCCGGGCCAGATGCAGGTCACGGTCACGCTGAAGGAGAGCGTGGCCGGCACCGCGTTGCATGTCGTGCAGGAAGGCATCCCCGCCGCCATCCCGGTCGACTTCTGCTACCAGGGCTGGCAGGAATCGCTGGAACTGCTGGCGAAGCTGGTCGAACCCGAGATTCCCGACGGCGCGTGAGCCGTCATCACCACGGACATTCTTCCCATGCCGCACGCCCCCCAGATCCGCATTCCCGCCACCTACATGCGCGGTGGCACGTCGAAAGGCGTGTTCTTCCGCCTGCAGGACCTGCCTGAGCGCGCGCAGGTGCCCGGGGCGGCACGCGATGCGCTGCTGTGCCGCGTGATCGGTTCGCCCGATCCGTACGGCAAGCACACCGACGGCATGGGCGGGGCGACCTCGAGCACCAGCAAGGTGGTGATCATTTCGCCAAGCACGCAGGCCGGTCATGATGTGGACTACCTGTACGGGCAGGTCCCCATCGACGGCGCCTTCATCGACTGGAGCGGCAACTGCGGCAACCTGTCCTCGGCGGTGGGGCCCTTCGCCATCGCCAACGGGATGGTCGACCCGGCACGCGTGCCGCGCGACGGCCTGTGCACCGTGCGGATCTGGCAGGCCAACATCCAGAAGACCATCATCGCGCATGTGCAGGTCGCCGGCGGCGAAGTGCAGGAGACCGGCGACTTCGAACTGGATGGCGTGACGTTCCCGGCGGCGGAAGTGCAACTGGAATTCATCGATCCGGCGGACGAGGGCGATGGCGACGGCGGCGGCGCGATGTTTCCCACCGGCCACCTCGTCGACGACCTGGACGTGCCCGGCGTGGGCGTGTTCAAGGCCACCATGATCAATGCCGGCGTGCCGATGGTGTTCGTCGAAGCCGCCGCGCTGGGCTACGACGGCACCGAACTGCAGGGCGCCATCAACGAGGACCGGGACGCGCTGGCGAAGCTCGAGGCGATCCGCGCGCACGGTGCGGTGCGCATGGGCCTGGTGGCCGACGTGGCGGCGGCGGCGAAGCGTCCGCTGACGCCGAAGGTGGCGTTCGTGGCACCGCCGAGGGACTACGTGTCGTCCAGCGGCAAGCCGGTCAGCGCCGCCGATATCGGCCTGCTGGCCCGGGCCGTCTCGATGGGAAAGCTGCATCACGCGATGATGGGTACGGCCTCGGTCGCCATCGCCACCGCGGCCGCCGTGCCGGGCACGCTGGTGAATGCGGCGGCCGGCGGGGGCACGCGCGACGTGCTGGTGTTCGGCCATCCGTCGGGCACGCTGCGGGTGGGCGCCGACGTCAGGCAGGTGGATGGCGCCTGGGTGGTGACCAGGGCGGTGATGAGCCGCAGTGCGCGGGTGCTGATGGAAGGCGCGGTCCGCGTGCCGGGCGACGCGTTCTGACCGGTTCCGGCTGACCTGCCGGAAGTCACCACTTGCGCTGGGGCCATTGCCCCGGCGCGAGGCAGGCGACAGCATGGGCGCATGTGGACGGCCCTGACCCGATTTCGCGAACCCATGACCCTGGCTGGCGTGTTCACGCTGGCGGCCGTTTCATTGGGCCTGCGCTTCCTGCCGGCGGAGGTGCTGCCCGCCGCGGCGGCCGCGCTGGCGGCGTACGCACTGGGATTCCTCCTGTTCGCACTGGCACCGGACACCTGGGAGCGGCCGCGGCGGATCGCCCTGGTGGCGATGGCGTGCCTCGCGCTGCTGCTGGCCTGGCTGACGCCGCGCGTGGGCACCGCCCAAGTGCTGCTGGTGGTCTGGGTGGCGTGCGCGGTGAACGTGGTGTCGCCACGCGGGGTGGTCGGCGCCGCGCTGGTGTTGAACGTGGCGTTCTACTTGCTGATGGTGCACCACCAGTTCGGTGCCCCGCTGACGATGACGCTGATCAACATCGGCTTCCAGGCGCTGGCCGGCCTGTGCGTGCACTACGCGCGCCGCGCAGAGGATTCCCGCGACCAGCTGGCGCTGGTGAATGCGGACCTGCTGGCCACGCGCGCCCTGCTGGCGGACAGCGCGCGCGATGCCGAACGCCTGCGCGTGGCGCGCGAGCTGCACGATGTCGCCGGCCACAAGCTCACCGCGATGAAACTCAACCTGCGCGCGCTCGCCAGCGATCCCGTGTTCGCCGCGCGCGACGAAGTCCGCATCGCGCAGCAGCTGTCCACCGAACTGCTGGACGACATCCGCAGCGTGGTGCAGGCCTTGCGCGATGCGCGTGGCCTGGACCTGCAGACGGCCATCCGGGCGCTGGCTGCGCCACTGCCGCGGCCCGCGCTGCGGCTGGCCATCGCCGATGGCGTGAAAGTGGAAGACCCCGCGGTGGCGGAATCGCTGCTGCGCATCGTGCAGGAATGCCTGACCAACGCGGCGCGCCATGCGAACGCGGATACCCTGACGGTTTCACTGCGTAAAGAGGACACGGACATGCTGCTGCACATCGAGGACGACGGCAGGCTGAAGGGTCGCGTGCGCGAAGGCAACGGCTTGTCGGGCATCCGGGAGCGCGTGGCCGCGCTTGGCGGCGAACTGCACCTGGGCGTCGGCGCGAGCGGTGGCCTGCGCCTGGACGTGAGGCTGCCCGCATGAGCGTGCGCGTGGCTCTGGCGGACGATCAGGCCCTGGTACGTGCCGGCCTGCGCGCCTTGCTGAAAGCGCAGCAGGTGGACGTGGTGTTCGAAGCCGACGACGGCGCCGACCTGCTGGCGAAGCTGGAAGCGCAGCCCGTCGACGTGGTGCTGAGCGACATCCGCATGCCGGGCATGGACGGCATCGATGCCTTGATCAGGCTGCGCGAGCGCGGCGACCGCACGCCGGTGCTGCTGCTCACCACCTTCGACGACAGCGACCTGCTGCTGCGCGCGACGGAGGCCGGCGCACAGGGCTTCCTGCTGAAGGACGCCGCACCGGAGGACCTGCACGACGCCATCCGGCGCGTGGCGGGCGGCGAGACGCTGCTGCAGCCGGTCAGCACCGATCCGGTGCGCGCCCGCTTCCGCTTCCGCGACGAGGTCCCGCCCAGCGACACCTTCGGCGAGCGTGAGGTCGCAATCCTGCGGCTGCTGGCCGGCGGATATTCGAACAAGGAAATCGCGCGCACGCTGTTCCTCGCCGAGGGCACGGTGAAGAACTACGTGTCCACCATCCTGGACAAGCTGGGCACCCGCGACCGCACCCGTGCCGTGCTGAAGGCAATCACGCTGAGGATCATCTGAGGCCGCGCCTGTCGCGCGCGCCATCTCCCACGCCTGTGCAGGAGCGCCCCAAGGGCGCGATGCTTTCCGCTTTCATGTCGGCCGACGAAAGGCATCGCGCCCTTGGGGCGCTCCTACAAAGACGTAAGGGGCAGCGGAATCTGGTGGCAGGGGCCCTTATGCCAGCACCACCATCGCCGTGCCCCGCCGCCAGCCACCGGCGACCGCACCCGTGCCGTGCTGAAAGCGATCACGCTGAGGATCACGAGGCCGCGCCTGCCGCGCGCGCGCCATCCCCCACGCCGGTGTAGGAGCGCCCCATGGGCGCGATGCTTTCCGCTTTCATGTCGGCCGATCGAAAGGCATCGCGCCCTTGGGGCGCTCCTACAAAGACGTAAGAGGCAGCGGAATCTGGCGGCAGGGGCCCTTATGCCAGCAGCACCATCGCTGCGCCCGCCGCCAGCGCCGCCATCAATCCGGCTGACACGCGCATCCCGTACGCCGCACCCCCGCTGACCCAGGCGATCACCGACTTGGCGATCAGACTGGCGGCCAGCAGCGCCAGCATCCACCCGCGCGCCTGGCTGGCCTCCAGGCCGCCCCTTGCGAACTGGTTGGCCAGCGTGGCCACGGCCGCGTGCAGTTCGGCCACGGCCGACAATGCGGCGGCGGCCAGCGCGCCGCGCGGGCCGATCCATGCCGCCAGCGCGGCCGCGATGAAGGTGAGCGCCGCGACCACCAACGCAAAGGTCAGCGCCTGCCCGAAGCGGAACATGCGGCTTTCCGACGTCGGCGGTTTCACCGCGTCGTCCTCGCCGCGATGCAGGCCCAGCAAGCCCCCGGCCAGCAGGACCGCACCGATGACGCCCAGTTCCGGCAGCAGGCCGCGCACCAATGGCGGCGACACGGCCCACAGGATGGGCACGCACAGGGTCAGCGAAGCCAGGTTGGACAGCAGCGCCGCGGCCACCGCGGACCGCAGCAGCGACGGAGTTTCCTTCGCCCGCTGGCCGAAGCCGATGGTCGCCGCGGTGGACGACACGTAGCCGGCGAAGAAGCCCGCCGCCGCCAGGCCCCAGCGGTTGCCGATCACGCGCAGCACCACGTGGCCCAGCGCACTCACCGCCATCACCAGCACCACCAGCTTCCAAATGGTGGCCAGGTTGATCGCCTGGTAGGGACCGATGGGACGGTCCGGCAGGATCGGCAGGATGACCAGGGCGGACGCCAGCAGCAGCAGGCCATCGAACACCTCGCGCTCGCTGAAGGTTTCGCGCGTGAGCTCGTGCAGAGGCTCCTTGGCGTACAGCAGCACCGCCACCACCACCGCCAGCCCCGTGGCCAAGGCAGGCGTGCGCACGGCCATGGCGCCCAGCAGGAAGGTCAGCACCAGGGTGACCTCGCTGGTCAGGCCGGCGTCGTCTGCCGACGTGGCGTGGTAGCCCATGGCGGCGAGCAGGCCGGTCAGGGCCAGCGCCACCAGCAGGACGGGGACGCCGAGCGACATGGCCACCGCGGCCGCCAAGGCCACCAGCGCGTGCGTGCGCAGGCCGGCGATGGCATGCGCGCGCCCCGGGCGGCGCTCGCGCACCAGCCCGATCAGCAGGCCCAGGCCCAGCGCCGAGGACAGCGCCAGCCAGGTTTCCGGAGTTGCTTCGTCCATCGCGTCGTTCCTGTCGCCGACCCTGAGCATAGCGAATGGTCTTGCATTGGTCTCGTCAACCCGGACAATGCGCGCACCTTCGCCGTGGACTCCATCATGCCCGCTTCCGCTCCGTCCGCCGTCTCGCTGAGCCGCTATCTGATCGAAGAACAGCGCGCCGGGCGCATCAGCGCCGACCTGCGCCAGCTGATCGCGGTGGTGGCCCGCGCCTGCACCAGCATCTCCATCGCGGTCAGCAAGGGGGCGCTGGGCGGTGTCCTGGGGGATGCCGGCACCGGCAACGTGCAGGGCGAGGCGCAGAAGAAGCTGGACGTGCTGAGCAACGACATCCTGCTGGAAGCCAATGCCTGGGGCGGCCACCTGGCCGCGTGCGCCTCGGAGGAAATGGACCACAGCCAGCCCATCCCGGACGCCTACCCGCGCGGCGGCTTCCTGCTGCTGTTCGACCCGCTGGACGGCAGCTCGAACATTGACGTCAACGTCTCGGTCGGCACCATCTTCTCGGTGCTGCGCTGCCCGGAGGGCGTGACCACGCCGGGCGACGAGCATTTCCTGCAACCGGGCCGCGAGCAGGTGGCGGCCGGCTACTGCATCTACGGCCCCAGCACGATGCTGGTGCTGACCACCGGCAACGGCACGCACGCCTTCACCCTGGACCGCGAGCAGGGCGCCTTCGTGCTGACCCAGCGCGACATGCGCATCCCGGAGGAGACGAAAGAGTTCGCCATCAACATGTCGAACCAGCGCCACTGGGAGGCGCCGATGCAGGCCTATGTCACCGACCTGCTCGCCGGTCGCGAAGGCCCGCGCGGTAAGGACTTCAACATGCGCTGGATCGCCAGCATGGTGGCCGACGTGCACCGCATCCTGACCCGTGGCGGCATCTTCATCTATCCATGGGACCGCAAGGACCCGGGCAAGGCCGGCAAGCTGCGCCTGATGTACGAGGCCAACCCCATGGGCATGCTGGTGGAACAGGCCGGCGGCGCGGCCAGCACCGGCCGCGAGGACATCCTGTCGCTGCGCCCGGCCCAGCTGCACCAGCGCGTGCCGGTGTTCCTGGGGTCGAAGAAGGAAGTCGAGGCCGCCGTCGGTTACCACCGGGCCCACGACACCGCCGCCGCCTGACCGCGGCGCGGCGGCTAGAATCCGGCCATGACGGCGCATCCGCATCCCCCCGATTTCATCGAGGTCTATCACGACGCACTGGACGCGGAGACCTGCCGCGCCATCGTGGCGCGCTTCGACGCCAGCCGGCAGGACCGGCCCGGGCAGGTCGGGGGCGGCCACCATCCGGAGCTCAAGCACAGCCGCGACATCAGCATCAGCGGGCTGGCCGACTGGCGCGACGTGGAACAGCGCCTCAACCTGGCCGTGCTCGCCGGGCTGAAGCAGTACCTGCGCACCTATCCCTTCAGCCTGATCGCGCCGCTGATGCTGCAGCAGCCGGGCCAGGACGGGCAGTTGCACCGCCTCGGTTACCAGGACGTCGCCAGCATGGACGACGATGCGCTGATGCGGCTGATCATGGCGGTGTTCGTCCCGGGCCGGATCAACCTGCAGCGCTACCCGGCCGGCGAAGGCGGGTATCCGTACTGGCATTGCGAGCTGTTCCCGAAGGGCGCCGATGCCGAACCCCTGCATCGCCACGTGTTGTGGACGCTCTATCTCAACGATGGTTTCGAAGCCGGCGAAACCGAATTCTTCCACCAGCAGCGCAGGATCGTGCCGCGTACCGGCAGCCTGCTGATCGCGCCCACCGCCTTCACCCACACCCACCGTGGCAACCGCCCCGTGGGCGGCGACAAGTACATCGCCACCAGCTGGATCCTGTTCCAGCGTGCCGAACGGCTGTACGGCGGCCGCTGACGCGGCTCAGGCGATCCTGCGCCGGGCGTCCAGGTCGCGACGCAGGCGCTGCAATGCCGCTTCCGCATCGCCCACCACCATCACGCAGGGTACGGCGAGCATCAGGTTGAGCGGCAGGCCGAACTCCTCCAGCTGCCAGCCCTGCATGTCGTTGCCGGCGTCTTCGCCCAGGTATTCCGGGCAGCGCCGGCGGATGCGCTCTGCCAGGCTGCCGCCTTCGGGCACATAACCGTAGACCGGCTTGCCGCGGGCGACCGCGTAGCCCACTTCGAAGCAGGTGCCGCTGTCCGGCTCCGCGCCACGGAAGAAGTCCAGGTTCGCCAGCACCGCATCGGCCGCGTCGAGCAGGCCGATATCGGCACGGTAGATCCAGCGCGCGGTTTCCAGCGGGTCGCCGGTGGCGTGGCCGGCCACCTGGGCGTCCAGCGGAAACAGGCCTTCGAAGCCGTGGCGTGCGCACAGCGCCTTGAGCTGCTCGCCGCGCGCGGCGGCATCGGGGCGGAAGATGTCGGGGCCGGCAAGGTAGAGCGACTGGATCATCGGCACAGGGGCAGGGCGGGGCGGGGATGAGGGATTGTCCGGGCCCGCCGGCGGGCTGCCGCGTGACCGATCGTCGCAGCCGCTCCATGCCATGCCTCAGAACAGCTCGCCCTGCGGCGACGGCACGCGGGGTGGCACGAAGCGCGTGCAGTCGAACGGCGGATGGCGCCGTCCCTCGAAGCCAAAGCGCTTCAACGCCAGCGCGAACCGCCGCGCCAGCAGGTCGGCGTACACGCCCTCGCCGCGCAGGCGGGTGCCGAAGCGGCTGTCGTAATCCCGGCCGCCGCGCAGCTGCTGCACGGTGCTCATCACGTGCGCGGCGCGGTCGGGCAGGTGCGTCTGCAGCCAGTCGCGGAACAGCGGAGCGACTTCGTGCGGCAGGCGCAGCAGCACGTAGCCGGCCGCGGTGGCGCCGGCATCGCGCGATGCTTCCAGCACCGCTTCCAGTTCGTGGTCGTTCACCCACGGAATCACCGGGGCGAACATCACGCCTACCGGCACGCCGGCGCCGCTGAGCCGCTCCACTGCTTTCAGCCGGCGATGCGGCGCCGACGCACGCGGCTCCAGCCGTGAGGAAAGGCCGTTGTCGAGCGTGGTGATCGACAGGTAGACATGCACCAGCCGCTCGCGTGCCATCGGCGCCAGCAGGTCCAGGTCGCGTTCGATCAGCGCATTCTTGGTGATCAGCGAAACCGGATGCTTCGTCTCCGCCAGCACTTCCAGGATACGGCGGGTCAGTTGCAGCTTGCGTTCGGTCGGCTGGTAGGCGTCGGTATTGATGCCCAGCGAGATCGGGCTGGGCCGGTAGCCCCGCTTCGACAGCTCCTGGCGCAGGATCTGGGGCGCGTTCGTCTTGGCGAAGATCCGGGTTTCGAAATCCAGGCCGGGCGACAGGTCGAGATAGGCATGCGACGGGCGCGCGAAGCAGTAGCTGCATCCGTGCTCGCAGCCGCGGTAGGGATTGAGCGACTGCTCGAACGGAATGTCGGGCGACTGGTTGCGGGTGATGACGCTGCGCGCGGCTTCCTCGTGCAACTCGGTGCGGGGCGCCGATGCCGCATCGCCTTCGGGGTCGGCGTCGTGCCAGCCATCGTCGACCGCGTCCGCCGTGGTCACGGCGAAGCGGCCGGGCAGGTAGCCGGTGGAGCCCCGTCCCTTGATGCCCGGTCGAGTGCGCGTGGTCATCGGCGCAGCTTACGCCGCCCGCGTCGCAAGCCCGGCGACACCGCATAGAATCGCCGCATGCACGATATCACCGGCACCCTCCGCGACGTCCTCGGCTCGCTGCCCCACCTGCAGTGGTGGATCGCCGGCGCATGGCTGCTCTACCTGGTACCGCTGTGCGCGTGGATCGTCCTGCAGAAGCGCGAGCCGGTGGCCACGCTCAGTTGGCTGCTGTCGTTGGCGCTGCTGCCCTACCTGGGGTATCTGATCTATTTCCTGCTGGGCCCCCAGCGCATCAAGCGCCACCAGCTGCGCCGCACGCGTTCGCGGGAAGGGGTGGGGAGCTACGAGGTGTTCGCGCCCACCGACGGCAACAGCGCCGAGCTGCCGATGCTCGCGCAGAAGATCACCGGGCTGCCACCGTCGTCGGCCACCTCGGTGCAGCAACTGGTGGACGGCTGTGCGACGTACCAGGCCATCCTGGACGCGATCGCCGTGGCCGAGAACCACATCCACCTGGAGTACTACATCTTCAACGGGGACAGGACGGGCCAGCGGGTGCTGGAAGCCCTGGCCGCGAAGGCGCGCGCAGGCGTGAAGGTGCGCCTGCTGCTGGACGCGGTGGGTTCCAACCGGCTGAAGAAACGCGCCCTGCGCCCGTTGCTGGAGGCCGGCGGCGAGTACGCCTGGTTCCACCCGACCCGCTTCCGGCCCTTCACCCGGCCCTGGCTCAACCTGCGCACGCACCGGAAGATCGTCGTGGTCGATGGCCGCATCGCCTTCACCGGCGGCATCAACGTGACCGACGACGAAGACGAATCCTTGCGCGAGGACGCCTATCGCGACCTGCACCTGCGGCTGGAAGGTGAGATCGTCCGCAGCATCCAGCAGGTGTTCGTGGAGGACTGGGTCTACGCCACGGGTCAGCAGCGCAAGGACTTCCAGGGCACGCGGCTATGGAGCGCCAGCGACGCCAACATCCGCGGAGGGATCGCGGCGCAGGCGCTGGTGTCGGGGCCGGATTCGGCCTGGGAGCCGATCCACCGGATGAAGGTGGCGGCCATCCACGAGGCGAAACAGCGCGTGTGGCTGGTCACGCCCTACTTCGTCCCGGGCGAGGCTGCGCGCATGGCGCTGACATCGGCGGCGCTGGGCGGGCTGGACGTGCGCCTGGTGGTGCCGAAAGTCAGCGATTCGCGCCTGGTGACCCTGGCGGCGCGCTCGTATTTCGACGAGCTCATCGCCGCGGGTGTGAAGGTGTACGAATACGGCCCGCGCATGATGCACAGCAAGGCGCTGCTCTGCGACGATGGGCTGGCGGTCATCGGCAGCGCCAACTTCGACCACCGCAGCTTCCGTCTCAA
Organism: Pseudoxanthomonas sp. F37; assembly: GCF_022965755.1. Classification (NCBI taxonomy): domain Bacteria; kingdom Pseudomonadati; phylum Pseudomonadota; class Gammaproteobacteria; order Lysobacterales; family Lysobacteraceae; genus Pseudoxanthomonas; species Pseudoxanthomonas sp. F37. The sequence continues at coordinate 108,518 of NZ_CP095187.1, forward strand.
CTTCGAGATCTCCATGATGTTCCGCGACCGCGGCGTCGCGGGCACCCTGGCGCAATGGCTGGAGGGCGAGATCGCCGCCTGCGAGCCGGTGAAGGTACAGCGCGACCGCTCGCTCTGGCGCCACCGGCTGCCCGAGGCACTTGCCCGCCTGCTGTCGCCATTGCTGTGAAGCACGGCGGTTTTTGGCCGGCGGCCGAGGCGTTAAGATGCCGCCAGCAACCCGGGGGTGGATGATGCACTGGCTGTTCCTGTTGATGGCGGTGGGCGCGCTCTTCGTCGGTTTCACCGTCACGTCAACGCCGTTGATGGTGGTGTCGCTGCTGGCATCGCTGGCCCTGTTCGTGGTGTGGATCATGGGCTGGTACGCACGTCGCGTCGGCGAGAGCAGCCAGGATCCCTCCATGATGATCGACCCCGCCGAACTGCGCCGGCTGCGCGAGATCGCCGAGGCCCGGCGGGCGAACGCGGTGCCGCCCTCCGAGCCCCCCGCGCCGTGACGCTGCTCAGCGTCAACGTCAACAAGATCGCCGTGCTGCGGAACTCCCGCGGCGGCAACGAGCCGGATGTGCTGCGCGCGGCACGCGCCTGCCTGGCGGCCGGCGCGCATGGCATCACGGTCCACCCCCGCCCGGACCAGCGGCACATCCGCAGCACCGACGTGCATGCGCTGTCGGCGCTGACGCGCGAGCACGGCGTGGAACTGAACGTGGAGGGCAACCCGTTCGCGCCTCCGCGCGACGGGTATCCCGGCTTCCTCGCGCTCTGCGAAGCGGTGCGCCCGGCGCAGGCGACCCTGGTGCCGGATGGCGATGGCCAGATCACATCGGACCATGGTTTCGATTTCGCGCGCGATGCCGCGCGCCTGCAGCCGCTGGTGGCACCGCTGAAGGCGCTGGGCTGCCGGGTCAGCCTGTTCGTGGACGCCGGCTGCGAAGGCCTGGAGCAGGCCGCACGCATGGGCGCGGACCGGATCGAACTCTATACCGGCCCCTTTGCCGAAGCCGCCGCCCGCGGTGACGCGGCCGCCGAGTTGGCCCGCTGCGCCGCGACCGCACGCCAGGCGCAGGGGCTGGGATTGGGCGTGAACGCCGGGCACGACCTCAGCCAGGACAACCTGGGCATGTTCGTGGCCAACGTGCCGGGGGTGCTGGAGGTGTCCATCGGCCACGCCCTGATCGGCGAAGCGCTGTACGCCGGACTCGATGCCACCGTGAAGGCGTACCTGCGGATCCTGGGCGGGACGCAGGCGGGCGGTGGCCGCGGCTGAGCGGCTCCGCGGCCGGGCCCGGTCAGTCCCTCATCACGATGTGCCCGATCCCGCTGGCGTGCGCCTGCGCCAATGCGCTGACCAGTTGCTGGTAATCGGCGCCGGCGGAGGCCTCCACCTGCAGGACCGTCTCCGGATCGGCGATGCGTGCGTCTTCCAGCCGGAGCCGCAGCTCGGCCAGCGAGACCGGGCGGTCGTCCAGCGTGTAGTCGCCGGCCACGCCGAGCTTGAGGACCAGGTCGTTCGGCGGTACGCGCCGTGCATCCGGGACCGGTTGCGGCAGGTGGGCATCGAGGGGGCGGGACAGCAGCGGCGCGGTGACCATGAAGATCACCAGCAGGACCAGCATCACGTCCACCAGGGGGGTGATGTTGATCTCGGCCAGTTCACGACGGCTTGCGGGAGCGGAGAACGCCATGGCACACCTCCTCTGTCGGACCGTGCCCCCGACGCTACGCCCGTCCCCGCGCGCCGGCAAGGGGGGCGGAGAGGCCCATAAAAAACGCCGCCCGGTGGGCGGCGTTCAAAGGTAAGTTGCGCGTCAGGGTTACTGCACGAAACCGATCTTCATCATCTGCGCGTTCTTGGCGGCGGCCAGGACCTTGGCCATCACTTCGTAATGCGCTTCCGAGTTCGCTTCGATGCGCAGCTCCGGCTGGTTGGTCGGATCGCGCTGCACTTCGTCTTCCATCTTCTGCTGGAGGTCGGCCACGTTCACGGGGCTGTTGTTCCAGTACACGCTACCGTCGGCGTTGATCCGCAGGTCGATCGGCGGCGGCGGCTCGCGCACCTGCGGCGGCGGGTTGATCACGCGCTGCGGCAGGGCCACTTCGATCGGGTACGTCATGATCGGAGCGGTGACGATGAAGATGATCAGGAGCACCAGCATCACGTCCACCAAGGGCGTGACGTTGATGTCGGCCATGGGGCCCTTGCTTCCACCACTGCTGAATGCCATGGCTTACTGCCCCTTCTCTTTCGTGGCCACGTAGCCGATGTCCAGCATGCCCTGGCTCTGGGCAATCTTGGTGACCTCGGCGATGGTGCCCATCTTGGTCGTCTTGTCGCCGCGCAGGTTCAGCTTCGGCTGCGGTTGCAGCTGGGCCGCACTGGACAGGCGCGATTCCAGGATTTCCTTGCTGACCGGTTCGTCACCCCAGAACAGGTCGCCATTCTCCTTCACGGAGATGGTGATCGGCGGGGTCTTGGGCGCTTCCTTGTCCTTTTCCTGGACCAGGTTCGCCTCGGGCAGTTCGATCTTCACCTTGTGCGACATCAGCGGCGCCGTGATGATGAAGATGATCAGCAGCACCAACATCACGTCCACGAGGGGCGTGACGTTGATCTCGGCCATCGGGCCACCGCTATTACCACTACTGAAAGCCATGACGGGCTCCGTCTGAACGTTGCGTTGACTGCTTGTACCGCCGGCTCAGCGAACGCGCGAGCCGGTGGCGAAGAAGTCGTGCAGGTCGTGCGCGAACGTGTCGAACTTGGCGATGACGGCCGCGTTCGTCTTGCTGAAGAAGTTGTAGGCGAACACGGCCGGGATGGCGACGAACAGACCGATGGCGGTCATGATCAGCGCTTCACCCACCGGGCCGGCGACGGCGTCGATCGAGGCCTGGCCGGTCGCGCCGATGCGGATCAGGGCGCCGTAGATGCCCCACACCGTACCCAGCAGACCCACGAACGGCGCGGTCGCACCGACGGTGGCCAGCAGCGTCATGCCGCCCTGCAGGTTGGTGCTCTCGCGGGTCACGGCCTGGCGCAGGGCGCGGTCGACGAACTCGGAGCGGCTCAGGGCTTCACCCAGGCCCTGGCCCGAACCTTCGGCACGCTGGTGGTGCGCGGCGGCCTGGGCGGCGTCGAGGGCGATCTTGGAGAACGGCTCGTTCTTGGGCTGCTCTTCCATCAGGCGGATGGCGTCCTGCGCGTTCGGGGTTTCCCAGAAGGCGCTGGTCACGCGGTCGGCCTGGCCCTTCAGGCGGGTGCTGCGCAGCACGTTGATGACGGTCCAGTACCAGGACATCGCGGACATGATCACCAGGGTCAACAGCACGACCCAGGAGACGATGAACTCGCCGGGCTTGCTGATCATTTCGCTGATCATGTGCTCGAAGCCCATCTGCGACAGGGCATTCGCGGCGTTGGTGCCCCCGGCGGCGGCGGCGAAAAGGGTTTCCTGCAGCATGACGCTTACCTTTATATAAGTGTTGATTGAGAGTGTTGCGGGTTACGAACTAAACGGGAAGAACGCGGAGGAAGCCGCGTTCACCCCATGTTGAAATCGACCGGCACGCGCACACGGCCTGCGGCCTTCTGTCCGTTGACCACCGACGGATTGAAGCGCCACTTGCGGGCGGCCTCCATCGCGGCGCGGTCCAGATCGCGGTTGCGGCTGGATTTTTCCACCGCCACGTTGGTCACGTTGCCGTTCGCGTCCACGTCGATGATCAGGATGACCGTGCCCTCGATACCGGCGCGCGCGGCGGCGGGCGGGTAACGCGGCGGGTTCATGTTCTTGGACGAGATGTCCACCGTGGCGGCGACGTCGGCGATCGGCGCCGGCGGGGCCGGGGGCGAAGGCGGGGTCACGATGTCGGTGGGACGCGGTTCGGCGACGTCGACCGGCGGCGCTTCCGGCGGCGGCGGCAGCGGCGTGGTCTTGGGCGGCGCCAGGTTCTTGACCGGCGGCGGCGGCGTGTCCTGCTTCGGCGGCGGCGGCGGCGGCGGCGGGGGCGGCGGCGGCGCATCGACGATGACGACCGAGGTGCGGCGCTCCTGCTCCTTTTCCGCCGGCGGAGCGACGGCCGGGATCAACAGCGCAAGCAGAGCGGCTGCATGCAACGCGATCACGAAGGCAATACCGATGATACGGGGCCAGTTGAGGCTGGTGTCCTCTTCTTCTTCCCGGTACCTGTTGATGACCAGTTGTTCAGCCATGCGCCAATTAACTCAAGGTTGATACGGACGCCTAGGCGCCTCGTTGATTCTGGGCCCTGCCGGTGAGGTTTTCACCGGCGGAACCCTCAGCTTATACCAATCCGACGCTCCGGTGCCATCATCCGTACGGATTTTTGGCCTTCGGTGTCACGGAACCGCGTTACGGCAGCGCGATGATCTTCTTGGCGTCGTCGGGCTTCTTCAGGCCCTTGTCCAGGGCGGCGCGGGCGGCCACCTTGGCTTCGGGGATGCGGCCTTCCTGCCACAGGACGCGGGCGAGGTTGAGGTAGGTTTCGCCGTCCTTGGACAACGGCGCCGCCTTCTGCCAGGCCTCGATCGCCTGCGGGATCTGTTCGGAGTAGTAGTACGCCTGCGCCAGGGCCAGGTAGGTCTGGTAATCCGGCTTCACGACGCCCTTCTGCAGACCCTCGTTGACCACGGCGATCACGTCCTTCTCCTTGCCTTCCATGTTGGCGTAGGTCAGGTAGAGCTGGCGGTAGTCCTTCTCTTCGGTCATCAGGCCGGCCGTGCGCAGCTTCTCCAGCACGGCCGCCGCCTTGGCCTCCTGTTCGGAGTTGAGATAGATGCTGGCCAGGTTCATCTGGGCGCGCTTGTCGTTGGGCGACTTGGCGGCCAGCTGTTCGGCCACCTTGACCGCTTCGGCGAGCTGTCCGGCTTCCTGGTAGCAGACCATGAGGATCTGCGTCCAGTTGTCGACCTTGTCTTCGGGATTGGTCGAGGTCTCGATGGCCTGCTTCAACGGCGGGATGCACTCGGCGAAACGGTCGGCCTGGTAGAGGTACTGGCCCTTGAACGCGAAATCGGCAGGGCGCTTGCTCTTGGATTCGGCCAGATACTTGTCCAGCGTGGCGAAGCCGTTGGTGTAGTCGTCCTTCTGCAACTGCAGCTGCGCCAGCTGCAGCATCAGCTGGAAGTGCTGGTTGTTGCCCAGGGCGTTGGCCTCGATGGCCTGCTTGAGGTAGCCCTCGGCAGCGGCTTCATCGTCGGTGTTCAGCGCGGCCTGCGAGGCGATCTGGGCTGCGAGCGCCTTGTCGTACGCGTTCGCCGAGCCGTTGGCGATGATCTCGTCGGCCAGCGTGCGCGCGGTGGTGTAACCGGCGGCGGCCTTGGTCTCGTCTTCCTGGTCGAGCGCCTTGTTGTAGGCCTCGATCAGCTTGTTGAGCTTGGTCAGTACCTTGGGGGAGCCCTTGGCTTCGGGTTCCTGGCGGGTCGTGTCCGGGAACAGGACTTCTTCCTTCTTCTGCTCGTCGCGGCGCGCCGCGTTCGCATCGAGGACGGCGCCACCGCAGAACGCGGCCACCAGGGCCAGGCTGAGCAGGGTGGTCTTGGGATTACGGAGCTTCATGTCTAAACCTCATGGGGCCGTGCGGGAGATGACAAGGCATCCCGCCGACGTGCGGGGCCGGCAAAACTAACAGAAACCGAGGGTGGGCGGATACCGTTTCGGGTGCTGCTTAGCAGCAATACCGACCCGTGTGTCAGCCGCATTTCGGCACGTTTCCGGCCCTCCTGGCCGCCTCGTACGTGGGCACGAGGGAGGGAGCATCGCGTTCGAGTTCGCGGATGCGGTTGGCCGGATCCGGATGCGTGGACAACCACTGCGGCGGCCGGTTCGCGCTGGCGGCCATCATGTTCTGCCAGAGTCCGACGGCCTGTCGGGGATCGAAGCCGGCCTGCGCCATCAGGCGCTGGCCGACGACATCGGCCTCGCTCTCCTGCGTGCGCGAGCCCGGCAGCAGGAAGGCGGCCTGCGCGGTCATTCCGCCCAGCTGGTTGACCGTGCTGGCCGCACCCTCGCCATAGCGCGCGCCGGCCAGCGCGCCCAGTACGCCCAGGCCCGCTTGTGCGCCCAACTGGCGGGTGATGCGTTCCTCATGGTGTCGGGCGATGACGTGGCCGATTTCGTGCCCCAGTACCGCGGCCAGCTGGTCCTGGTTCTTGGCGACGGTGAAGATCCCCGTGTTGACGCCGACCTTGCCGCCCGGCAGGGCGAACGCGTTGGGCTCGTTGTCGGCGAAGACGGCGGTTTCCCAGGCGACGCGGCGCTGCTCGGGCGGCAGCTGGCGCACCAGCGCGTTCACCACGCAGGTGACATAGCCATTCTGGCGGGCATCCCGGTTGAGGGTTTCCTTCGCCTTGGTCTCGGCGAAGGCCTGCGCGCCCAGCTGGTCCAGTTGCGCCTGGGAAACGCCGCCGACCATCTGCGTACGACCGGTGGGCGAGGTGGTGGTGGCGCAGGCGGTGAGGGCCAGCGCCATGGCTGTTCCGACAATCCGGTGTTTCATGCTCGCCCCCTGCAACGTTGCGTGGAACCAGAGTCTGGGCAAGCGCGTCTTAAACTTTCGTCAATCACATTAAACCGGCGCACTGCCGTAAACCTGCAGGACAGCCAGCGCTATCGCATTGTTCAGGATGTGGGCGGCAATCGGTGCTCCCAGGGTTCCGGTGCGACGGTAGACCCAGGCGAAGATCGCGCCCATGCCGGCGTAGACCAGGATCAGGAAGACCGTGCTGCCCGCCGGCTTGCCGTTGAGACCGGGCATTTCGTGGACCAGCGCGAAGACCAGGCTGCTGAGCGCCATGCCCAGTCCCGGCCATCCCGCGTGCCAAAGCCGTCCGAACAGGACCCGCCGGAACAGCAGCTCTTCGTACAGCGGCGCCAGCACCACGGCGAACAGCGCCAGGAACACCGGGAACCGCGCCAGGCCCTCGCGGATCAGGTCCAGATTGCTGGCCTGCAGGTCCAGTCCGAGCGCGCGGGCGCCAGCGCTCATGAGGGCACTGAAAAGGAACGTCGCCAGTCCCGCACCCGCCGCCCATAGCCAGGTGCCCGGCCGGCGCAGCCGCTCGGCCGATGCGCGCCGTTCGGCCGGCGTTGCGCGCCGCCGCCACAGGTACAGCACCAGGGCCGTGCCTCCCGTGCTGAGCAGCGTCATGACGATCAGGAACAGCACCGGAGGCGTGCCCAGCTGGGACTGCAGTGCGGCGGCGTCCGGCGCGCCTTCCACCGCTTGCGCCAGCTGGATGCCGCGCCATGCCGCCCACCCCAACAGGCCCGCCATCATGGTGGACACCGACAGCGCGATGGCCATGCCGATGTCCAGGCCGAACGCCGGCAGGACGCTGCGCAGCGGCAGCGGAAACGTCGCCGCATCCGGCGTGCGGACCTGGCTCATCGCGGCGTCAGACGTCGAGGTTGGATACCTTCAGCGCGTTGTCCTCGATGAACTCGCGTCGCGGCTCGACCACATCGCCCATCAGCGTGCTGAAGATCTGGTCGGCGGCCACCGCGTCCTCGATGCGGACCTGCAGCAGCCGGCGTGTTTCCGGATTCACCGTGGTATCCCACAACTGCTCCGGATTCATTTCGCCCAGGCCCTTGAAGCGCTGGATGCTGCGGCCCTTCTTGGCTTCCTCCAGCAACCAGGCCTGCGCCTCGGCGAACGTGGCCACCGCTTGCGCCTTGTTGCCGCGCACGACCTGCGCGCCTTCGCGCACCAGACCGTGCAGCAGCGCGGCGGCTTCGCGCAACGGACGCAGTTCGCCGCTCTCGAACGCCGACAGCGGCAGCACCTGCACCAGCTCCTCGCCCATGTGCCGACGGGTCGCCAGCAGGGCGGCAGGACGCTGGTCGGTGGCCGGCTGCAGCGTCAGCGCATAGCGCGCGGTGCCCAGGCTGCCGCGGTTGAGCTTGGCTTCCAGCGCGTCGAGTTCGTGGCGCTCGTCGATGTTCTGCTGCAGGTGTTCGGCATCGAGCGGGGTGAAGTCGATCAGCGACTCCAGCAGCACCGGGTCGTAGCGGTGCGCATTGCGCGCGATGGTGTCGCGCGCGGTCGTGAAGACCAGCAGCAGCTTCTCCAGCGCCTCGCCGGAGATCGGCGGTTCGCCGTCGGCCGGAACCAGCGCCGCGCCTTCCACCGCGTTGTTGGCCAGGTAGACGTTCAATGCCGCGTCGTCCTTCAGGTAAAGCTCCTGCTTGCCCTGCTTGAGCTTGTACAGCGGCGGCAGGCCGATGTAGACGTGGCCGCGCTCGATCAACTCCGGCATCTGCCGGTAGAAGAACGTCAGCAGCAGCGTGCGGATGTGCGACCCGTCCACGTCGGCGTCGGTCATGATGATGATGCGGTGGTAACGCAGCTTGTCCGGGTTGTATTCGTCCTTGCCGATGCCGGTGCCCAGGGCGGTGATCAGCGTGCCGACTTCGGCCGACGCGAGCATGCGGTCGAAGCGCGCGCGTTCCACGTTGAGGATCTTGCCGCGCAACGGCAGCACCGCCTGGTTCTTGCGGTTGCGGCCCTGCTTGGCGGAACCGCCCGCGGAGTCGCCCTCGACGATGAAGAGTTCCGACAGGGCCGGATCCTTCTCCTGGCAGTCGGCCAGCTTGCCGGGCAGGCCGGCGATATCCAGCGCGCCCTTGCGACGGGTCAGGTCGCGCGCCTTGCGCGCCGCCTCGCGGGCGCGGGCGGCATCGACGATCTTGCCGGCGATGGCACGGGCCTCGTGGGGGTGTTCCTGCAGGAACTCCTCCAAACGTGCGCCGAACGTGCTCTCAACGACCGGACGCACGTCGGAACTGACCAGCTTTTCCTTGGTCTGCGACGAGAAGCTGGGGTCCGGCACCTTCACCGACAGTACGGCGATCATGCCTTCACGCATGTCGTCGCCGGACAGATTGACCTTGGCCTGCTTGGCGATGCCGTTCTGTTCGATGTAGTTGGTCAGCGTGCGCGTCAGGGCCGCGCGGAAGCCGATCAGGTGGGTGCCGCCATCCTTCTGCGGGATGTTGTTGGTGAAGCAGAACATCGTTTCCTGGTAGGCGTCGGTCCACTGCAGGGCGACCTCGACCGTGATGCCGTTCTGCTCGCCACTGACCGCAATCACGTTCGGATGCAGCGGCGTCTTCAGGTGCGCCAGATGCTCCACGAAGCTGCGGATACCGCCCTCGTAGTGGAAATCGTCACGACGCCCTTCGCCTCGTTCGTCGACCAGCACGATCTTGACGCCGGAATTGAGGAACGACAGCTCGCGCAGGCGGCGGGCCAAAATGTCGTAGTGGAATTCGACGTTGCCATGGAAGGCGGTCACCGACGGCCAGAAACGCAGGGTGGTGCCCCGCTTGGGGGTGCTTTCGACCTGGCTCAGGGGTCCCAGGGCAGCGCCGTTGCTGTATTCCTGCCGGTAGTGGAACCCACCCTGGAAGATGTCCAGCTGCAGCTTCTCGGAAAGCGCATTGACCACGCTGACGCCTACGCCATGCAGGCCACCGGAGACCTTGTAGCTGTTGTCGTCGAACTTGCCGCCGGCGTGGAGCACGGTCATGACCACTTCGGCCGCAGACACCTCGCGGCCCAGCTTGGCGCTCATCTGTGCGTGCTTGCCGACCGGAATACCGCGGCCGTTGTCGGATACCGAGACCGAGCCATCGGCATGGATCGTCACCGCCACGTGGTCGGCATGACCAGCCAGGGCTTCGTCGATGGAGTTGTCGACGACTTCGAACACCATGTGGTGCAGGCCCGTGCCGTCATGCACGTCGCCGATGTACATGCCGGGGCGCTTGCGGACCGCTTCCAGACCTTCCAGTGCGGTGATGCTGTTGGCGTCGTACGTGTTGCCGTTCGGTGCAGGGGAGGTCGTTTCGTCGGTCATTCGCTTCGTGTCGGCTGCAAGGCGGGCGTCGCGTCACCGGGTCGGTGGGCGCGCTACGCAGGCCAAGGGATCAAGGCGGAATTATAGCACTGGTGCGCACTTAGCCCGGCCGGTCGGGTCATCCGAGGCGCTGCACGGCACCGTGTTCCACGTGGAACAGCGTCGGGACGACCCCTGCGCCCGCCAGTCCTGCCGGCGGTTCAGTGCCGGTAATGAAGACCTGGGCGCCGCTTGCCAGCAGGCGCTCCAGGGTCCGCCGCTGGTGGTGACGGTCCAACTCGGAAGCCAAGTCATCCAGGGCCACGATGGGCCACTCACCTCGCCGGCGGGCGAAATCCTGGGCCTGGGCCAGCAGGCAGGAGAGCGCGGTCAGTTTGGCCTGACCACGCGACAACGTTTCACGTTGGGGCAGGGCGGAATAGTCGATCCGCCAATCGGCGCGATGCGGGCCGACCGTGGTGTAACCCGCCGCACGATCCCGGTCGCGGGCCAGCAGCAGGGCGTCGCCCAGCGCCAGTTCGTGGCGACGCCAGCCAGGCTGGAAGACCAGGGTGGCCACGCCCAGGGATGGCGCAAGATCGGACACCACGGCGCTCAGGTCGTGTTGCAGGGCGTCCAGGTAGCGCTGGCGATGATCGGTGAGAGGCTCACCGGCCTCGGCCAGCTCATGGTCCCAGGCATCGAGCTGCCCGCCACCGACACCCGCCTTCAGCAGGGCGTTGCGTTGCTTCAGTGCCCGCGCATAGCGCCGCCAGAGAGGCAGGAAACCCGCCTCCCGGCCCTGTTCCACGTGGAACAAGCCCCAATCCATGAAACGGCGACGCGGTTCGCCCCCTCCGGTCACCAGTGCATGGCTGCCCGGCTCGAAGCTCACGACCGCCAGCGCCGCACACAAGTCGCCCAGTTGGGCCACGTTCTCGCCGTCCAGCCGCCCGGTCCAGGCTTGGCCCGTATGCCGGAGCCCGCCCCGGCGAAGCCGCATCTGCTCGGCTTCGCGCCATTCCACGAAGACTTCCACGGCCTCGGACTGCGTCCTGACCAGTCCATCCCGCACCCGGCCGCGGAAGCTGCGTCCGTACGCCATCAGGTGCAAGGCTTCCAGCAGGCTGGTCTTGCCTGCGCCGTTGTCGCCGGTGATCAGGTTCAAACCCGGCTCCGGCACCAGCGCTACCTGCTCGAAACGCCTGAGACCGTTGGCCTCCAGCCGGACTACCTCCACTGACCGACCTCGTGGTGCAACGCCCGGCGCGCACTAGGCGAGTGCGCAACACAAGGGGTCTTGGAAGAGGAACGCGCGGGCATGGCGAATTGTAGCGTGCGTGGTGTGTGCGGCGTGTGCGGCGCGGAGGAAGGGAACCGTGGAGGCACGGCATCCCGCACTCGACATGCCCGCCCATGTCTCACGGGCTGGTCACCTCATTCAACACCCCAGAAACAGGATCGCCCGGCGCAGGGCCAGGCGATCGGGTGTGTTTCACGTGGAACAGGCGGCGTCAGAGGCGCAGCGGCATCACGACATGGCGGGACTTCTCGCTGCTGGCTTCACGGACCAGCGCCGACGAGTTTGCGTCGCGCAGCTGCAGGACGACATGCTCGTCGCGCAGGGCCGACAACGCGTCCAACAGATAGTTGACGTTGAAGCCGATCGCCAGCCCGTCCACCTTGGTGTCGGCTTCGATCTCTTCCTGCGCCTCTTCCTGCTCCGGGTTGTGGGCGCTGATCTTCAGCTGGCCCGGCGACACTTCGACGCGGACGCCCCGGTACTTCTCGTTGGAGAGGATCGCCGCACGCTGCAGCGCCGCGCGCAGCACTTCCCGGTCCAGGCGCACTTCCCGATCGGCGCCAATGGGAATCACGGCTGCGTAGTCGGGGAAACGGCCATCGATGAGTTTGGATGTGAAGGTGACATCGTCCCGCTTCACCCGGATGTGGCTGCGGCCGACTTCCAGCTCCAGGCTGCGATCGCCTCCTTCCAGCAGGCGTTGCAGTTCGGTCACGCCCTTGCGCGGCACGATGATCTGCCGCTTGCCCACCGGCGCGCCTTCCAGCTGCGACTCGCACATGGCCAGGCGATGGCCATCGGTGGCCACACAGCGCAGCGTGCGTTCGCTGAGGTCGAACAGCAGGCCATTGAGGTAATAGCGGACGTCCTGCTGGGCCATGGCGAAGGACGTGCGTTCGATCAGTTCCTTCAGCGTCGCTTCCGGGACTTCGATGCGCTCGGTGGCCTCGACCTCGTCCACGGAGGGGAAGTCGTTGGCCGGCAGGGTCGCCAAGGTGAACCGGCTGCGGCCCGCCTGCACGGTGACCTTGTCTCCGGTCTGGCTGACGGTCACCTTGCTGCCATCGGGCAGGGCTCGAATGATGTCGAACAGCTTGCGGGCCGGAATGGTGGTTTCGCCGTCCTGCGCGTCGTCGACGGCGCTGCGGGAAATCATCTCCACTTCCAGGTCGGTACCCGTCAGCGAAAGTTGGCCGTTCTGGACCTGGACCAGGAAGTTCGCCAGTACCGGCAGCGTCTGCCGGCGTTCGACCACGTTGACCACCTGGGCCAAGGGCTTGAGGAAAGCTTCGCGCTGCAGACTGAAACGCATGAGTGTTGGAGCCCCTTCGCTTTGGATTTTGAAGACTAAAAGCTTAAAAGCTGGTGGTGATGGTAGGCCCCAAAATCCGGGAAAACCTACATAACCAATTGAATTATCTTGTTTTTTTCTCAACCCAACCCAGTGGACAGGCGTGGGCGTGAGGGTGGAGGAACCTGTGGACAACTTCAGGCCCCGAAACCGCGCACATCTTATCCACAGAAGCGACGCCCACTTGCCCACGGAGTTGTGCGTTGCCTGCTTTCGCCGCGGTGCCTACAGTAGGCGCCACGGCAGCAGCAGGCACGCGCATCCGGAGAAGGGTTCCCCTCCATGCCACGTCAGCCGCGCCATGGGAACTGCGAGGCCCTGGCAGGGAGTTGCAGGCCCACCCGACGACACGCACGCGATACGACTGCCCGGGACCCCGTGCGGTCGGACGGCCCGCCGGGGCTGCGCCGCCTTACTCGCTCAGTTTCCGGATCAGCTTGTCCCAGTCCTCACGCAGCTTGCCGTCCGCTTCCATCAGGGTGCGGATCTGGCGGCAGGCGTGCAGCACGGTCGTATGGTCACGGCCGGCAAACGCGTCGCCGATTTCCGGCAGGCTGTGTTCGGTCAGTTCCTTGGCCAAGGCCATCGCCACCTGCCGCGGGCGCGCCAACGAGCGCGTGCGCCGCTTGGACAGCAGGTCCTTGACTTGCAGACCGTAGTAGTCTGCCACGGTCTTCTGGATATTGGGGATGCTGATGGCCTGCTGCTGCGCGCGCAGCAGGTCGCGCAGGGTTTCCTGGGCGAATTCGGTGGTGATGGCGCGGCCGGTGAAGTTGGCGCGCGCGGCCAGCGTATTGAGCGCACCTTCCAGGTCGCGCACGTTGCTGCGCATCTTCTTGGCCAGCAGGAAGGCCACGTCGTCGGGGATCTGCGCGCCGCGCTCGTGGGCCTTGGCCAGCACGATGGCCGCGCGCGTCTCGAAGTCCGGCGGGTCGATCGCCACGCTCAGGCCCCACGCCAGGCGCGACTTCAGCCGCGGCTCCAGGCCTTCCACCTCGCGCGGGTAGCGGTCGCAGGTCAGGATGATCTGCTGGCGGCCATCGAACAGCGCATTGAAGGTGTGGAAGAACTCTTCCTGCGTGCGGTCCTTGCCGGCGAAGAACTGGATGTCGTCGATCAACAGCGCGTCCACCTGCTGGAAGCGGCGCTTGAACTGGTCCATCGACTTTTCGATCAGCGCCTTGGTCATGGCGCTGAAGAACTGCTCGCTGCGCAGGTACAGCACGCGCGCATTGGGATTCTGCCGGCGCATCTCGTTGCCGGCGGCGAACATCAGGTGCGTCTTGCCCAGGCCGGTGCCTCCGTACAACAGCAGCGGGTTATGCGCGCGGTCTCCGGGCTTCTGCGCCGCCTGCCAGGCGGCAGCGCGGCCCAGCTGGTTGCTGCGGCCCTCGACGAAATTGTCGAAGGTATAGTGGGTATCGAGGTTGCCGGCGAAGGGCTCGACAGGCGCGGCGGCACCCGCGCCTGCAGGCACAGCCGCGTTGGACGAGGGCTCGGCCGCCCGGCTGCGGGAACCGATCTCCAGCGAGACGTCGCCGTGGCCCGCGAAGTAGTCCAGCAGTTCGCGGATGCGGCCCAGGTAGCGTTCGCGCACCTGTTCGACGATGAAGGCGTTGGGTGCGTAGAGCACCATCGCGTCGCTGCGCTGCTCGGCCTGCAGCGGTTTCAGCCAGGTGTGTACATCCTCGGCCGGCAATTCGGCTTCCAGGCGTTCGAGGCAACGGGGCCAGGCATCCATCAGGTGGAACAACTCGCAAAGTGGGGGCGAACAGGGCATCCCGCATTGCCGGGGGCAGCGCGGGGTGGAATCCATGGGGCCGGCCAGACTACCACCGGCGCCGGGACCCGCCAACGATCCTGTGCATAAGATGTGGATGAAAGGACGAACGGCGGCGCACCCGCCGCCGCGGGGCGGCTCGCGCGTCGAAAGCACGGGGGGAGTTGACCGTAACCCGGCGGTTCCTATAGAATTTCCGGTTCTTTCCACCCGAACACGCACGAGGGCCCCATGGCCACCAAGCGCACCTACCAACCCAGCAACCTCAAGCGCAAGCGCGACCATGGCTTCCGGGCCCGCATGGCCACGGCCGATGGCCGCAAGATCCTGGCCCGTCGCCGTGCCAAGGGCCGCAAGCGCCTGACCGCCTGATGGCTTGGCCGTCGTTCGACGGCCAGCATCCATGCGTTCCCTGTATCGAAAGGAGCCCGCCCGTTCACGAGCGGGCTTCTTGCTGAGATGAGCACGGCTTTTCCGCGCAGCGCACGGGTACGCGCGAGCGCCGACTATGCGCGCGTGTTCGAGCAGGCCCGCCGCACCTCCGATCCCCTGATGAGCCTGCACTGGTTGCCGGGCGAGGGCGCCGCACGCCTGGGCCTGGCGGTGTCGCGCAAGGTGGATACGCGCGCCGTGGGGCGCAACCGCATCAAGCGCCAGTTGCGCGAACACTTCCGCCGCCTCCGTGCCGCGCTGCCCGGCGGCGACTATGTCATCGTCGCGCGCCCGCCGGCGGCGAAGGCCGAGCCGGGCCAGCTGCGGGCGACGTTCGAGCGCGTGCTGCTGCGCGCCGGCGCATTGCCGGCGCCGGCACCGGGCGGCACAATGCCGCCGGGCTTGAATTCCCCCGCGCCGCCTCCCACTCCTTCTTCTTCGACCAGACCGGTTTCCGACGCCGGTTGAGACTGCCTGCCTGATGAACCAGACCCGTGTATTCCTGATCTTCGCCTGGCTGATGGTGGCGACCCTGCTGTGGTTCGAATGGAGCCGGGACAAGGCGGCACCGGCCCAGCCCGCGGTCGCGGCGCAGACCGCAACGCCGCCGGCCGGCACGACCGTACCTTCGGCGACCACGGCGCTGCCCGCCAACGGCACGGTGCCGGCGGCGCCGGCCGCCGTCCCCGGCATCACGCAGACGCCGCGTACCGGAGCCGCGCCGCGGGTGACGGTGAATACCGACGTGCTGCGCCTGGTGCTGGACGGCGGCAGCGTGCTGCAGGCCGACCTGCTGCACTACCCGCAGAGCAAGGCGCCGGGCAGTGGCCCGGTCCGTCTCTTCAGCGAGGACCCGCAGCACTTCTATACGGCGGAAAGCGGGTGGGTGAGCACGGGTTCGAAGGCGCCGGACCACCACGCCTTCGTGCCCGAGAACGGCGCGGGCGAAGTATCGCTGGCCAAGGGCAGCGACAGCGTCAGCGTGCCCTTCGTCTGGCGGGGCCCGGAGGGCGTGAGCATCCGCCGTACCTACACCTTCAAGCGCGCCAGCTACGAGATCGAAGTGCGCGACCAGGTCGTCAATGCCGGCACCGGCACATGGCAGGGCATGGTCTACCGCCAGCTGCTGCGCACGCCGCCGCAGGTCAAGAGCGGCATGACCAACCCGGAGTCCTTCAGCTTCAATGGCGCCACCTGGTGGGACGGCAGCTACCAGCGCCGCAAGTTCAACGAGGACTACCTGGAAGACGGCCGCGTCAACGCACAGGTGAAGGGCGGCTGGATCGCGATCCCGCAGCACCACTTCTTCAGTGCGTGGATTCCCAGTGCCGACGACACCACCACCATCTCGCTGGACAGCCCTGCCAATGGCGCGCGCGCATTGATCCGCGAGATGGGTCCCGGCGTGAACGTCGGCCCCGGCCAGCAGGCCACCACCGCGGCGCGCCTGTGGGTGGGCCCCAAGCTGGTCGACAAGATCCACGCCATCAACGCGCCCGGCATCGACCGCGTGGTGGACTACAGCCAGTTCGCGATCCTCGCCCTGCTGGGCCAGGGCCTGTTCTGGGTGCTGAACTTCCTGCACGGCTTCATCGGCAACTGGGGCTGGTCGATCATCGGCCTGGTGATCCTGGTGAAGCTGGCGCTGTATCCGCTGTCCGCCGCGCAGTACAAGAGCTTCGCCAAGATGCGCAAGTTCCAGCCGCGCATCCAGCAACTGAAGGAACGCTACGGCGACGACAAGCAGAAGTTCCAGGTCGCCATGATGGAGCTGTACAAGAAGGAGAAGATCAACCCGATGGGCGGCTGCCTGCCCATCCTCGTGCAGATGCCGGTGTTCCTGGCGCTGTACTGGGTGCTGGTGGAAACCGTCGAGCTGCGCCAGGCGCCCTGGTTCGCGTGGATCCAGGATCTGACCGCACGCGATCCGTATTTCATCCTGCCGGTGCTCAACATGCTGGTGATGTGGCTGACGCAGAAGCTGACGCCGGCGCCGGGCATGGATCCGATGCAGCAGAAGATGATGCAGTTCATGCCGCTGGTGTTCGGCGTGATGATGGCCTTCTTCCCCTCCGGCCTGGTGCTGTACTGGGTCACCAACGGCGCCCTGGGCCTGCTGCAGCAGTGGTGGATGACCAAGCGCCACGGCGAATCGGCCACGCCGCCGAAGGCCGCCGTCGCGAAGTGACCGCCGCCCGTCGCGACACCACGAAGCCCGCCCTCCGGCGGGCTTCGTGTTTCCGTTACGCTGAAACCTCTTCATCGAACCCGGGCCCATGACGCCAGCGCAGGACACCATCGTCGCCATCGCCACGGCTCCCGGTGCGGGGGGCGTCGGCATCGTGCGCCTGTCCGGACCCCGGGCGCAGGCGGTCGCGAAGACGATCTGCGCGCGCGCGCTGTCGCCGCGCCGTGCGCACCACGTGCGCTTCCGCGAGGGCGACGGCGGGACCATCGACGATGGCATCGCGCTGTCGTTTCCCGGCCCGGCGAGCTTCACCGGGGAAGACGTGGTGGAACTGCAGGCGCACGGCAGTCCCGTCGTGCTGCAGCAGCTCGTCGCGCGCGCCTGCGCGCTCGGCGCACGGATGGCACGGCCGGGCGAGTTCTCCGAACGCGCCTTCCTCAACGGCAAGCTCGATCTGGCCCAGGCCGAAGCCATCGCGGACCTGATCGCCGCGGCCGACACCCGCGCCGCACGCGCCGCAAGGCGCTCGCTGGATGGCGTGTTCTCCGCGCGCGTGGAAGGCATCGGCCAGTCGCTGCTGGCGCTGCGCGTGCACGTGGAAGCCGCCATCGACTTCGCCGACGAATCCATCGAAACCCTGGGGGGCGAGCAGGTGCGCGCGCGTCTGGCGGACGCGCGGCATCGGTTGGCCACGCTGATCGCCGATGCCGAGCGTGGACGCAAGCTGCGCGATGGCGTGCATGCGGTGATCGTGGGCCCGCCCAACGCCGGCAAGAGTTCGCTGCTCAATGCCTTGGCCGGCAGCGACCGTGCCATCGTCACCGATGTCGCCGGCACCACGCGCGACACGTTGCGCGAAACCATCCGCCTGGACGGTCTGGAACTGCACCTGGTGGACACCGCCGGCCTGCGCGACGGCGGCGATGCGATCGAGCGCGAAGGCATGCGCCGCGCGAGGGCCGAACTGCAGCGCGCCGACGTGGCCCTGGCGGTGGTCGACGCGCGCGACCCGGCGGCGGGCCGGGCGGCCGTCGCCGACGACATCGCCAGCGTGCCCGCGGTGCTGTGGATCCACAACAAGGTGGATCTGCTGGCGCAGGCGCCGCCGGACCAGCCCGACCACGTCCATGTCTCGGCTGCGCGCGGCCTCGGCCTGGATCGTCTGCACGCCCGTCTGCGTTCGCTCGCGGGCGGTTCCGCCGGCGACGGCGGCGATGGCGAGTTCTCCGCGCGCGCCCGTCACGTGGAAGCGCTGCAGCGCGCCGCCCTGCACGCCGCTGCCGCCGCCGACCAGCTGCGGCACGAACAGCTTGAACTGGCGGCCGAAGAGCTGCGCCTGGCCCATGACGCGCTGGGCGAGATCACCGGCCGCCTCAGCGCCGACGACATGCTGGGCCACATCTTCTCCACCTTCTGCATCGGCAAGTGAGGCAGGCGGGGCGGAGCCCGTCAAAACTGTGACGTACGTCAAGTGTCGGCGGCAAGGCGGCGACGTACCCTGAACACCGGGTAGGGGTACCCGGAAGGCATCGTGCCGCTCGCACCGGGCCCATGGCCGTCGTGCGGCGAGGGCCTGCGCTGACCATCCATGTCCGGACCCGCGATGATTGCGGGCCGGGACCGTGTCGCCAACATTAGAAAATGCACCTGGGGGAGTTGAAACCGATGTCCTTGACCAACACGACCGGACGCCTGCGTTACGTCGCGCCATTGCTGCTGATCGTCGCCGTGGCGGCGTGCTCCAAGCAGGACGAAGCCGCGCCCGCCACCACGCCTGCGGCCGCCACGCCTGCCGCGCCGCCGCCGCCCGCGGTATCGGCCGAAGTCCAGGCGATGGATGCCGACGCCCTGCGCGAAGCCGCCACCAAGGCGCTGCGCGAGAACCGCATCTACGCGCCGGGCGGCGACAACGCCATGGAGTACTACCTGGCGCTGCGCGACAAACTGCCCAACGATCCGGGCGTGACCAGCGCGCTGACCGACCTGATGCCCTACACGCTGATCGCCGCCGAGCAGAGCATCGCGCGGGAAGAGTTCACCGAGGCCCAGCGCCTGTCGGCCATCATCGAGAAGGCCGATCCGAAGGCGCCGGCGCTGCCGCGCCTGCAGCAGAGCATCGCCGCCGCCCAGCAGGCCGTCGCCCAGCGCGAGGTGACGGACGATGCCAAGAGCAAGGCCGATGAAGAAGCGCGGCTGAAGGAGCAGCAGCGCCTGGCCCAGCAGGCCGAGCAGCAGCGCGCCGCCGAGGCCGCCGCCGCCCAGCAGCTGGCCCAGCAGCAGGAGGCCGCGCGCCAGGAAGCGGCGCGCCAGGAGGCCGAACGCCAGGCCGCCGCGCAGCGCGAAGCCGCCGAACGCCAGGCCGCTGCCGCGCGCGCCGCCGTTCCCGCCGCGGCTCCGGCGCAGACGCTGCGTGCCGTCAGCACGCCCGCCCCGCGCTACCCGCCGGAAGCCCTGCGTTCGGGCACCCAGGGCGAGGTGCTGGTGGAGATCACGGTGGGCACCGACGGCTCGGTCACCAACGCGCGCGTGGTCCGCGCCACCCCGGCCCGCGTGTTCGACCGCGAAGCGCTGAACGCCGTCCGTCGCTGGCGCTTCGAGCCGCTGGATGCCCCGGTCACCACCCGCCGCACGATCGGGTTCAATCCGGGCAGCTGATCCCGCTTTCAACCAGGACAGACGCCGGCCTGGTGCCGGCGTTTTTCTTTCCCGGCGTCGTAAAGCGAACGGCCACCTTGCGGTGGCCGTTGCTACTTCCTGATCGGGCCTGTACCTCAGCCGGCGATCGCCAGCTTTTCCTGGTGGTAGCGCCGCACCGCGGCGTACCAGAGCAGCGCCGCCACGCCGAAGGCCGCCGCCACGTAGATGCCCCAGGTCTGCGCGCTGATGTACTCGTTGCGGATCACCTTCAGCAGCAGCTGGTTCTGCGCCAGGAACGGCACCGCGAACTGCCAGGGCTGGCTCTTCAGCGGATTGGCCATCAGGGCGAAGGTGGGGATCATCGGCAGCAGCATCAGCCAGGTCATGTGGCTCTGCGCCTCCTTCATGCTCTTGGCCGAGGCGGCCAGATACGTCAGCAACGAGGTGCCGATGAACAGCATCGGCACCAGGATCAGCAGCATCTTGCCGATGGCCAGGAACGATACGTTCAACTGCCGTCCCAGCGTGCCCGCGAACTGCGCGCTGAACTTGAAGGCCAGCAGGGTGAGCAGCAGCGTGGCCAGACCGATCACGCAGGCCGCGGCGATCTTGCCGCTGACCACGGCGCTGCGCGGTGCGGGCGTCGCCAGCAGCGGCTCCAGCGACTGGCGCTCGCGCTCGCCCGCGGTCGCATCCAGGATCAGGTAGGCGCCGCCGATGAACGAGGTCAGGATCAGCAGGTAGGGCAGCAGCACCGACAACAGCATGCCCTGCTTGGCTTCCGGCGTGGCCATGTCCTGCAGGCCGATGTTGACCGGGCGTGCGACGGAGGCATCGATGCCGCGTGCGAGCAGGCGCAATGCGCCGACCTGCTGGCTGTAAGCGTTCAGCGCGGCCTGCAGGCGCTGGGTGGGGATGTCCGCGTCGCGTCGCGTGCTGTCGCGGATGATCTCCACCAGTGCGGGACGGCCGTTGCGCCAGTCTTCGGCGTAGTCCGGACTGATGCGCAGCGCCGCGTCGATCTCCTGCGAACGGATCGCGCTGTCCAGGCTGGCGGGGGCGGGCGCTGCGGTGATGCCGTGAGTGGCGAGGAACTTCACCAGGTTGGGCGCGTGCTCGGCGCCCACCATGGGAATCTCCAGGGTCTTGTCCACCTGCGTGCGGATCCGGTTCTCGGTCAGGTAGCCCATGCCCAGCATCAGCGCCGGATACAGCAACGGTCCCAGGAACAGGGCCAGCGCCAGCGTGCGGCGGTCGCGGGAGAGGTCGCGCAGTTCCTTGCGCATCACGGTGAACACCGTGGACAAAAGACGGGTACGGAACATGTTCATGCCAGCAGGCCCTCCTCCGAACCGATCACCTTGACGAAGGCTTCCTCCAGGTTGTCTTCACCGGCTTGTTCGCGCAGCTCGTCGGCGGTGCCCGCGGCGACCACCGTGCCCTTGGCGATGATGACGATGCGGTCGCAGAGCGCGGCCACCTCCTGCATGATGTGGCTGGAGAAAATCACGCAGCGGCCTTCCTCGCGCAGCTGGCGCAGGAAACCGCGCATCGCGCGCGTGGTCATCACGTCCAGGCCGTTGGTGGGCTCGTCGAGGATGACGTTGCGCGGATCGTGCACCAGCGCGCGGGCGATCGCGGTCTTGGTGCGCTGGCCCTGGCTGAAGCCTTCGGTCTGGCGGTCCAGGATGTCGCCCATGTCCAGCGCCTCGGAGAGCGCCCGGGTGCGCTCGGCGATCTGCTGGGACGACAGGCCGTGCAGTTCGCCGAAGTAGGCGATGTTCTCGCGCGCCGTCAGGCGCTTGTACACGCCGCGCGCATCGGGCAGCACGCCCAGCGCACGCCGCACGGCGACCGGGTCGCGCGCGGCGTCGATGCCGTCGACGGTGACGTTGCCGCGGTCAGGCGTCATCAGCGTGTACAGCATGCGCATGGTGGTGGTCTTGCCGGCGCCGTTGGGCCCCAGCAGCCCGGTGATCTGGCCGTCGTGGGCGGTGAAGCTGACGCCGTCCACGGCGGTGACCGTACCGGTCTTGGTCTTGAAGGATTTGTGCAGGTCGTTGGCGATGATCATTCGGTCATGTCCTTGAAGGTGGCGGGCGCGCAGGGCGCGGCTCACGGCTCCCAGCCGTTGAAGCTGGTGAAGGGCGGCACGTAGTCCAGACTGTCCAGGCACTTCGCGTCCAGGCCCTTGGCGTCGGCCGTCTCCAGGAAGCGGCCCAGCAGCTTGGGCATGCAGCCCACGGCGAATGTCCCGTGGCCCTGCCCCTTCAGCACCAGGTGGCGGCCGTTGGACAGCGTGCGCAGCACCTGCTCGCCGTAGCGCGGCGGCGTGACCGGATCCAGCTCGCCGGAGGCCAGCAGCGTGGGGATGTCGGATGTCCACGCGGTGTGGAAATCCGCCGGCCGCCTGCCCGTGGGCCACGCGCCGCACTGCGCTTTCAGCGTATCGCCCATTGCGCTGCCCAGCACGGTGTCGCCGTCGGCGGGATCGGCCTGCAGCAGGTCGGCGTCCTCGGCGCAGATCACCGACAGCTGCATGCCGTGCATGAACTGGTCGCCCACCTGCGCTTCCAGCAGCCTGGACAGCGACATCAGCGAGCCGTAGCGGCCCTGCTGCGCTTCGTTGAGGACCAGCGGCAGCAGCGCGGCGCCCTGCGGGTAGTACGAATACATGCGGGTGATGCCGGCCACGGTGCCGGCGTTCACTTCGCCGGTGGCCAGTTCGCCGGTGGAGGGCTCGCGGTACTCGGTGTCCACCGGCGTGGCCGCCAGGCGCGCCATCAAAGTGCGCAGCTGGCCCCGCAGGTCGTCGCCGAAGCGGCCCTTGCAGGTGTCGTTCGCCTGGCAACGCTGGAACTGCAGCGCCAGCGCCGCGTCCAGGTTGCGCGCATGCTCGCTGCCCAGCACCAGCTCGTTGGGCACCACGCCGTCGATCACCACCGCGCGCGTGCTGTCGGGGTGGCGCATGGCGTACTGCTGCGCCACCCGCGTGCCATAGGAGCCGCCGACCAGGTTGATCTTCGCCGCGCCCAGCGCCTTGCGCACGCTGTCCAGGTCGCGCACGGCGTCGGTGGTGGTGTAGAAGCGGGGATCGGCCTTCAGCGAGGCGGCGCAATCGCGCGCAAAGGCGGCCGCGGCGGCCTGGCTGAGGTCATCAGGATCGCTGTAGGCTTTGCGGCCTTCCCCGTCCTTGCAGGCCAGCGGATTGGACTTGCCGGTGCCGCGTTGGTCGACCAGCACGATGTGGCGCGACTTGCGCACCTCGCGGAACGCGCCGTCGATGGCCGGCCAGACCTGCACGGCCGACTGGCCCGGGCCGCCGGCGAGGAAGAACACGGGATCGTCCGTCGCGGCCCCTTCGTTGGTCGCGGGCAGCCATGCGATGTTGAGCGCGACCTTCCGCCCCCCGGGCTTGGCCGGATCCTCGGGCACTTCGTAGCTCGTGCATTGCGCTTCGACGTTGGTGGTCAGGTAGGGCGCCGTCAGCGTGCAGGGCGTGAAGGCCAGCTCGCCATAGTGGCGGACGGCCTGCTGGTCGGGCCCGGGGGCGGCGCCGTTGCAGCCGGCGAGCGCCAGGGCGCCCAAGGCGGTCGCGAGTGTTCGACGAAACTGGTGTTCCATGCATCTGTCCCGTTTGAGCTGGTTCCAGCATGCCATGACGGCGCGGCGGGACGGATGTGACCGGCGGTCGGCGTGCCCGCGGCTATTTGCTGCTCACGTATTTTTCCCGGCGGATCAGGGGTACCGGCAGCCCGTGTTCCTTCAGGGCCTCGAAGCACGCATCCACCATGTCGGGGTTGCCGCACAGGTAGGCGACGTCGCGCGCGGCATCGGGCGCGAATTCGCCCAGATGCTGCTGCACGTAGCCGTGGCGCACGTCCGGGTGCGGATCGGCCGGAAGCTCGCGCGACAGGCAGGGCACGTAGCGGAACCCGGGATGCGCGTCGGCGAAGGCGCGGAACTCGTCGCCGTACAGCAGTTCGGCCGGGGTGCGGGCGCCCTGCAGCAGCACGACCTCCACGCCGCGCTGCGCCATCAGCGCCTGCAGCTGCGGCAGCATCGAGCGGTAGGGCGTCACCCCGGTCCCGGTGGCGATCAGCAGGTAGCGTGCGTTGCGGTCGCCGGGCATCAGGCAGAAGCGGCCGAACGGACCGCTGGCCTGCACGTGGCCGCCGTCGGGCAGGCCTTCGAACAGCGCGGTCGCCGCGCCACCGGGCACGTAGCTGACCGCGATCTCCACCGCTTCGCCCGGGCCCAGTGCATGGTCGTGGATCGTCGCCAGCGAATAGCTGCGCTTGGCCGGCGTGCCGTCGGCGTAGCTGAAGTGCACCTGGATGAACTGGCCGGGGACGAAGTCCAGCGGCTGCCCGTCGTCGCGGACGAACCGGTAGTGGCCCACACTGGGCGCCAGCATACGGCGGCCGACGAGCTTCAACGGGAAATGCACGATCGCCAAGGCGTCTGGAACACTGTGTGGCCCGGGGCGGCCCCGGCGGGACGCCTATAATAAGCGCTCGATTCCCCCCCGGGCGCCGTCGCGGCGCCACAAGGTACCCCATGGCGTCTGCGACAACGGCTTCCGCGGCGGCGCCCGCGCTGGCCATCTCCGATCTGCGCAAGGTCTACGACAACGGCGTGCAGGCCCTGAAGGGCGTGTCGCTGCAGGTGGAACCCGGCGACTTCTTCGCCCTGCTCGGCCCCAACGGCGCCGGCAAGTCCACGCTCATCGGCATCGTCAGTTCGCTGGTCAACAAGAGCAGCGGCCAGGTCGGCGTGTTCGGGGTGGACATCGACCGCGATCGCGACGGCGCCATGCGCCTGCTGGGCCTGGTGCCGCAGGAGATCAACTTCAACATGTTCGAGAAGCCGCTGGACATCTGCGTGAACTACGCGGGCTTCTACGGCATCCCCCGTGCCGAGGCGCTGGTGCGGGCCGAAGAGGAACTCAAGCGCGCCCAGCTGTGGGAAAAGGCGCACGTGATGAGCCGCACGCTGTCCGGCGGCATGAAGCGCCGGCTGATGATCGCCCGCGCCATGATGACGCGGCCCCGGCTGCTGATCCTGGACGAGCCCACCGCCGGCGTGGACATCGAGATCCGCCGCGGCATGTGGAAGACGTTGAAGGACATCAACGAGGCCGGCACCACCATCATCCTGACCACGCATTACCTGGAAGAGGCCGAAAGCCTCTGCCGCAACCTGGCCATCATCGACCGTGGCGTCATCGTCGAGCAGGGCCCGATGCGAGCGCTGCTGGCCAAGCTGGATGTGGAGGGCTTCCTGTTCGACATCGACGGCGAGCTGCCGGCGCAGCTGCCGGTGATCGAAGGCACCACGCTGTCCGCGAGCGACAGCCACACCCTGGACCTGGACATGCCGCGCGCGATGGACCTCAACCGCGTCTTCACCGCCCTGAGCGATGCCGGCATCCGCGTGCGCTCCATGCGGACCAAGAGCAACCGGCTGGAAGAGCTGTTCGTGCGCCTGACCGGCGACGAAGCCGCCGCCAAGCGGGAGCAGGCCGCATGAGCGCCGTCGATCCACGGGAGACTGCCATGACCACGCCGTTGCAGAAGAACCTGGTCGCGCTGGGCACCATCGTCCGCCGCGAAGTCGCCCGCATCCTGCGCATCTGGGGCCAGACCCTGGTGCCGCCGGCCATCACCATGACCCTGTACTTCCTGATCTTCGGCGGGCTGATCGGCAGCCGCATCGGCGACATGGGCGGCTACAGCTACATGGAGTTCATCGTGCCGGGCCTGGTGATGATGAGCATCATCCAGAACAGCTACGGCAACATCAGCTCCAGCTTCTTCGGCGCCAAGTTCGGACGGCACGTGGAGGAGCTGCTGGTCAGCCCCATGCCCAACTGGGTGATCCTGCTGGGTTACGTGGCGGGCGCCGTGCTGCGCGGCCTGATGGTGGGCGCCATCGTGCTGGTCATCGCGATGTTCTTCACCAAGGTGCGCGTGCCGCATCCGCTGGTGACCATCACCACCGTGCTGCTGGGCGCGACCATCTTCTCGCTCGCCGGCTTCGTCAACGCCGCCTACGCGAAGAAGTTCGACGACATCGCCATCGTGCCGACCTTCATCCTCACCCCGCTGACCTACCTGGGCGGCGTGTTCTATTCGGTGAAGCTGCTGCCGCCGTGGGCCGAGGCGCTGACCCACGCCAACCCGATCTTCTACATGGTCAACGCGTTCCGCTATGGCCTGCTGGGCACCAGCGACGTCCCGCTGTGGGTGGCGTACGCGCTGATGCTGGCGTTCGTGTTCGGCCTGGCCGCGCTCGGCCTGTGGCTGCTGAAGAAGGGCGTGGGGCTGCGCAGCTGATGCCGGCTTTCAGCGACTACATCGTGTTCGTCGACGAAAGCGGCGATCATGGAATGTCCAGCATCGATCCGGCTTTTCCTTTGTTCGTACTGTCGTGTTGTCTGATCAGCAAACGGGACTATGCCGACGTCATCGTTCCCGCAATGCAACGCATAAAGTTCGCGACATTCGGCCATGACACGACGGTGCTCCATGAGCGCGAGATCCGTCGTGATATAGGCCCGTTCTCTGTATTGCGCGATCCGGAGAAGAAGCAGGCATTCCTCGAAGTGCTGACAGACGCACTTGCTATCTCTCCGATGAAGATCTTCGCTGCGGTAATCGACAAGCGGCGCTTGCTGGATCGTGAAAGGGGCGAGAATCCTTACGAGGTCTCGTTGAGGTTCTGCCTTGAAAGGATCTACTACACTTTGCGCAGGCAAGGCCAAGTCGCGCAGGGGCACGCGGCGCTGACCACCCATGTCGTATGCGAATCGCGTGGTCGAAACGAGGATCGATCGCTGGAGTTGGCCTTTCGGAGGATCTGTGCGGGGGACAACTATCCGCGCGCAGAAATGCCTTTCGAGCCCGTGATTTGCGACAAGAGGAACAACTCCATCGGTTTGCAGCTGGCAGACCTGGTTGCGCGTCCCATCGGTCTTAGCCAGTTGCATCCAGGGCAGCCGAACCGAGCCTGGGACGTCATCAGGGAGAAATTGGATCACGATGCCGATGGCCGCTACCTGGGCTATGGCTTGAAGTGCTTCCCCTGAAAAACAAAAGGCCCCGACGTTTCCGCCAGAGCCTCATGCCGACCGAGAATCCCCGATCCGGGCGTGATTATAGCAACCCCTCCCGCTCAAGCCAACACCGCCCTTTGACAGGCCAACCATGCGACTGATGATTCTTGGCGCCGGCGGCACCGGCGGCTATTTCGGGGGGCGCCTCGCGCAGGCCGGCGTCGACGCGACCTTCCTGGTGCGCCCTGCGCGCGCGGCGCTGCTGCGCGAGCGCGGTCTGCGCATCCGCAGTCCACTGGGCGACGCCGACATCGCCGTGCAGGCCGTCACGGCGGATGAACTCGTCCATGCCGCCCCGTTCGACCTGGTGCTGCTGAGCTGCAAGGCCTACGACCTGGACAGCGCGATGGACGCCATCGCGCCCGCCGTGGCGGCCGGCGCCCGCGTGCTGCCCCTGCTCAACGGCCTGCGCCACTACGAAGCGCTGGACGCGCGCTTCGGCTTCGCCAACGTGCCCGGTGGCCTCTGCTTCATCAGCGCCACGCTGGGGGCCGACGGCGAGATCCTGCACCTGGGCAAGCCGGCTTCGATGACGTTCGGCGAACGCGAAGGCCAGGCGCCCGACGCGCGCCTGCAGGCGCTCGCCGCCGCCTGCACGCAGGCCGGCATCGACCACATGCACACGCCCGATATCGCCCAGGCGCAGTGGGCGAAGTACAGCTTCCTCACCGCGCTGGCCGCGGGCACCTGCCAGATGCGCGCGCCGATCGGCACCCTCGTGGCGGGCGAGGGCGGCGTCGAATTCATGACGGCGCTGCATGGGGAATGCCTGGCCGTTGCGGCCGCGTCCGGTCATCCGATACCGGCGGCAGCCCAGGCATCGGCACGCGAGACGCTGACCGCTGCCGGCTCGCCCATGAAGGCCTCGATGCTGCGCGACCTTGAGGCGGGCCAGCGTGTCGAGGCCGCGCATATCGTCGGCGACATGGTGCATCGCGCGGCGGCGCATGGCATCGCCACGCCCCACCTGCAGGCCGCGTGGGTGCACCTGCAGGCGTACGAGGCGCAGCGACCGGCCTGAGCGAGGGGCTTCACGCCGCCCTGACGGCGACTGCCTCCATGCTGCGCCACCTTTCCGGTGGCGCCGTCATGAAGCACCTGCACAGACTCTTCCTCGCCGGCCACCTGGCCATCATCGCCCTGTTCTTTGCTGCGGCCGTCTCACTCGTCGTCCTGGCCGCCAGCGAGTTGTGGCATGGCGCGATCATGGCGGGTACCGACGCCGGCCTGCGTGGTCGTTTCGACAACATCCTCGAAAGCATCGGCATGCTGACCATCGGGCTGGTCGCGCTGGAACTGGCGCAGACGGTGTTCGAAGAAGAGGTGCAGCGCGACGTGAAAGTCAGCGGTCCCACCCGCGTGCGCCGCTACCTGTCGCGGTTCCTGGTGGTCATCGTCATCGCGCTGTCGATCGAAACGCTGGTGGCCACGTTCGAGCTGATGCACGAGGATCCGCGCCAACTGCCGTACGTCATCGCGATCGGCGGCTCGGCGGCGTTGCTGCTGGTGGCGTGGGGCGTGTTCGTCCGTCTCAACCGCAGCGCCGAGGAACTCGAACCCGAGGCCATGCGGCAGGCCAAGTCCGAGGACACCAAGGTCGAGTGACACGGTTCGGGCTCAGCTGCCAACAGGCAAGCCGAAGAATGCACGCGCCGTCGCCGTCGTCGCCGCGGCCGTGACCTCGACATCCTCGCTGCGGTCGCGCGCCAGTTCGGCGACGATGTGGGCCAGGTACATCGGCTCGTTGCGGCGGTGCGAGGGTTGCGGCTTCACCGTCCGCGGCAACAGGTACGGGGCGTCGGTCTCGATCATCAGCCGGTTCGCCGGAATGTTCTTCACCAGCTCGCGCAGGTGCTGGCCGCGGCGCTCGTCGCACAGCCAGCCGGTGATGCCGATGTGCCAGTCCTGGTCCAGGCAGTCGAACAGTTCCTGCTTGGTGCCGGTGAAGCAGTGCACCACGGCCGGGCCCAGCCTGCCGTCGAAGTTCTTCATCATCGCCACGAAGTCCTCGTGCGCATCGCGCTGGTGCAGGAACAGGGGCTTTCCCGTGTCGACCGCGATCTGCAGCTGGCGCTCGAACGCCTTGCGCTGCGCCGGGCGCGGCGAGAAATCGCGGAAGTAGTCCAGGCCGCATTCGCCCACTGCGACGACTTCCGGATGCGCGTGCAGCGCGCGCATCTCGGCATCGCATTCGTCGGTGTATTCGCTGGCATGGTGCGGGTGCACGCCCGCGGTGGCGAACAGCTCGCCCGGATGCGCCTGCGCCAGGCGCAGGGCCATCGGCGAATGCTCGCGGCTGGCGCCGGTGACCACCTGCTGCACCACGCCGGCCTCGCGCGCGCGCTGGAGCACGGCGTTGCGGTCGTGGTCGAAGCTTTCGTGGGTAAGGTTGGCGCCGATGTCGATGAGATCCATGCCGGCATTTTACCGGCCAGGCTCAGGCTTTATCCTTCCTGCCGCATGCCGTCGCCCACCTTCCCCATCACCCCGCTGCTGCCGGACATTGTCCGCCGCCTGTCCGACCATCCGCGCCTGGTGCTGGAAGCGCCGCCCGGCGCCGGCAAGACCACCCAGGTGCCGCTGGCGCTGCTGGACGAATCCTGGCTGCAGGGCCGCAAGATCGTGATGCTGGAGCCGCGCCGCGTGGCCGCGCGCGCGGCGGCGGGTTTCATGGCCAGGCAGCGGGGCGAAGCGGTGGGGGACACGGTCGGCTACCGCATCCGCTTCGAGAACAAGGTCGGGCCGCGCACACGGATCGAAGTGGTCACCGAAGGCATCCTGACCCGGATGATCCAGGACGATCCGATGCTGGAGGGGGTCGGCGCGATCCTGTTCGACGAATTCCACGAGCGTCACCTGGCCGGCGATCTGGGCCTGGCGCTGGCGCTGGATGTGCAGGCGCAGCTGCGCGAGGACCTGCGCATCGTCGTCATGTCCGCCACGCTGGACGGCGAGAAGCTGGCGCGGTTCCTGGATGCGCCCAGGTTGAGCAGCCAGGGGCGGAGCTTCCCGGTGCAGGTCGCGCATTTCCCGGCGCGCAGGGACGAGACGACCGAGGTGCAGGCGCGGCGGGCGATAGAACACGCCGTGCAATCGCACCCCGGCGACGTGCTGGTGTTCCTGCCGGGCCAACGCGAGATCGCACGGGTCCACGCGCTGCTGGCGGACGCGCTGCCGCAGGACATCGTCGTGCTCGCCCTGCATGGCGAACTGCCGGTGGAGAAGCAGTCCGAAGCCCTGCAGCCCGATCCCCAGGGTCGCCGCCGCGTGGTGCTGGCGACCAACGTGGCCGAGTCGTCGGTGACGTTGCCCGGCGTGCGCGTGGTGGTGGACAGCGGACTGGCGCGGGAACCTTCGTACGATCCGAACAGCGGCTTCTCGCGGCTGGAAGTGACCAATATCTCGCAGGCGTCCGCCGACCAGCGCGCCGGCCGCGCCGGCCGCGTGGCCGAGGGCTGGGCCTACCGCCTGTGGCCACAGTCGCAGCGGCTGGATCCGCAGCGACGGCCGGAGATCGCGCTGGTCGAACTCGGTGCCCTGGCATTGGAACTGGCCGCATGGGGCAGCGACGACCTGCGCTTCGTCGATGCGCCGCCGCCCGGGGCGATGAATGCCGCGCGCGACCTGCTGCGCCGGCTGGGCGCGCTGGCGGCGTCGAACGCCATCACGCCGCTGGGCAAGCGCATGCTCGCGCTCGGCACGCACCCCCGGCTCGCGGCGATGCTGCTGTCGGCGGGCGAGGGTGAGGACCGCGCGCTGGCCTGCGATCTCGCCGCGCTGGTCGAAGCGCGCGATCCGCTGCGCATGGGCGGGGACGCGCTGGCCGCGCGCTGGCGTGCGCTGGCGGCGTTCCGCAACGGCCGCGCGCCGCAGGACGCCAACCGGTCGGGCCTGGCCGCGATCGAGGCCGCCGCCAAGCAGTGGCGCCGCCGCGTGCGCGAGGCCGGCGCGCCCCCGTCCTCGGTGGAAGCGCACCGCCTGGGCGACGTGCTGATGCACGCGTTCCCGGACCGCATCGGCTTCCAGCATCCGCAGGACGCGCGCCGCTACCTGCTGGCGAACGGGCGCAGCGCGCGGCTGTTCGACGACAGCGCGCTGGTCGGCGAGCCGTGGATCGTGGTCAGCGAGCTGCGCCATGAAGCACGCGATGCGCTGGTGCAACGCGCGGCGCCCGTGGACGAACGCTGCCTTCGCCGCGATTTCGCCGACCGCTTCGTCACCGAGGACACCGTGCGCTGGGATGCGTCGCGGCGTGCGCTGTCGGCGCAGCGCGAATCGCGCTTCGACCAGATCGTGTTCGATGCGCGCCCTGCCGGCCGTGTCGACCCCGCGCTCGCCGCCGCGGCGTTGACCGACGCCGTGCGCGACCTGGGCCTGGAGGCCTTGCCCTGGCCGGAATCGCTGCGGCAGTGGCGCGAACGCGTGCGCTGCCTGCGCGAGTGGATGCCGGAACTCGGCCTGCCGGACCTGTCCGACGACGCGCTGGTGGCGACGCTCGACGACTGGCTCAAGCCCGCCTTCGCCGGCAGGACGCGGCTGGATGCGCTGGGCGAGGACGACCTGGCGAATGCGCTGAAGTCCGGCCTCGACTGGTCGCTGCGCCAGCGTATCGACGCGCTTGCGCCGACGCGGATCACCGTGCCCTCGGGCATGGAGCGCCGCATCGAATACGCGCACGGCCAGCCACCGGTGCTGGCGGTGAAGCTGCAGGAATTGTTCGGCCTGGCCGACACCCCGCGGGTGGCCGACGGGCGCGTACCGGTGCTGCTGCACCTGCTTTCTCCGGGCGGCAAGCCGCTGCAGGTGACCTCCGACCTGCGCAACTTCTGGAACTCGACCTACGCCGAGGTGAAGAAGGAGATGAAGGGGCGGTATCCGAAGCATCCGTGGCCCGACGATCCCTGGAGCGCCCAGGCCACCCACCGGGCGAAACCGCGCGGTACGTAGCGCGTCATTACCACCTGCCGCGGCGGCGGCGCGGGCACCACGTTGGCGGCGAATTCCACTCGGCGCGGCCTGATGACCCCTGGAGCGCCCAGGCCACCCACCGGGCGAAACCTCGCGGTACGTAGCGTGCACGCTACGTGTCCGTTCAGGTGGTGGGCGAGGAACTAACATCGCGTAAACATCCCCGCACGGACACTGGCGTCCTACCCACTTTTCAGGGAAGGCCCCATGAGCAAGCTGACCATCATCACCGACCGCGCACTGGAACTGGCCAGCCAGGCCGGCACCAGCCTGAAGCACGCCGTTCCCAGCGCCGACAAGCTGTTGCAGACCGGCGCCGCCCTGGGCGTGGCCAAGACCGGCGGCAAGCTGGCGGTGAACTTCGTGCGGCGCAACCCGGCAGTGGCGGTGGCCACCGGCATCGGCGTGGGCCTGCTGGCCCTGGTGGCCTACCGCAAGCGCAAGCGCGACCAGGCCGCAGCGCCGATCGAAGGCAAGTCGCGCCGCGTGGAAGCGCGCAAGGTCAATGGCACCAGCCGCACCTCCACCGCGCGCAAGACCGGCACGCCGCGCAAGCCGCGCAGCACGACGCGTTCTGCCGAAAGCTGATGTCGGCGGGCGCCCGCGTCAGAGCGGGCGCCATTCCCCGGGCGCGAGGTCGCCCAGGCGGGCATCGCCCATCGCCATGCGCACCAGCCGCAGCGTCGGCAGCCCGACCGCGGCGGTCATGCGCCGCACCTGCCGGTTGCGGCCCTCGGTGATCGTCAGCGACAACCATGCATCCGGCACGGTCTTGCGGAAGCGCACGGGCGGGTCGCGTTCCCACAGCGTCGGGGCGGGATGGAGCCGTTCGACCTGCGCCGGTCGGGTGGGACCATCGTTCAGCACAACGCCGTTGCGCAGCGCCTCCAGCTGCGCCTGCGTCGGCGTGCCTTCCACCTGCACCCAGTAGGTTTTCGGCTGCTTGTGGCGCGGATCGGTCAGCCGGTTCGCCAACACGCCATCATCGGTGAGCAGCAACAGGCCTTCGCTGTCGTAATCCAGCCGTCCCGCCGCGTAGACGCGCGGCGGCAGGCCGAACCCGGCCAGCGTCCGTCGCGGCGGATCGCTGCGGTCGGTGAACTGGCACAGGACGTTGAACGGTTTGTTGAACGCGATCAGCACACCGCGCTTTCCGGAGAGACGACAGCGCGCATTGCAACCTCATCGGCGTGCCGCGTCCAGCACGTGATCGCCCTCATGCCGGCGGCGATGCCTCCGGCTCCGGATCGGCCTGCGCCGGCGTCCGGGATCTCCCGCGCGCCATCGCCTCGAACACGCCATCCCGGCGCACCCAGGCGTGATGCAGCGCGGCGGCCATGTGCAGCAGGATCAAGGCGAACAGCGCATAGCCCAGCCCTCCGTGCGCCTGCCGCAACACGCTGTACAGCGCCGGATCCTGCGGCAGGATCGGCGGCAGCGCGAACGCCGGCGTCATGCGCACCGGATAGCCGCCCGCCGACAGCATCGCCCAGCCGAGCAGCGGCATGGCCAGCATGGCGGCGTACAGCGCGACATGCGAGGCCTTGGCCGCGAGCGCCTGCGCACGCGGCAGCGAAACGGGCAGCGGCGGCGGTGGATGGCGCCAGCGGTGCAGCAGGCGGATCACCGCCAGACCCAGCAGCGCGATGCCCAGCGGCCGGTGCAGGTCGATCAGGACCGGGCGCAGCGACAGCGAGGCGACCATGCCCGCGCCGACGAACAGCATGGCCAGGATCAGCACCGCCATGCCCCAGTGCAGCGCGCGCGCGAACCCGTCGAAATGGTCGTGGCGGTTCATGGCTGCTTCTCCTTTCCTTCGGCATCGGCAGGCATGGCGATGTCGCCACGTGCGGTCTCGCGCTCGCGCCGGTTGAACGAGACGCTGTAGGCGGCCGCGCGCGCGGCCAGGATGGGATCGTCGGACAGCGCCACGCCGTCGGGCACCACGGTGGGGTCGTAGTTCACGTCCCGGCAGGCGCCCGTGGCCTGGGGCTCGCTGCGTGCCAGCACCAGCGTCCCGGCCACGTACCGGGGCCGCGCGTCGGGCCAGGGCTGCGAGGGGTCGTGCACCGGGTCATTGGCCGCGGCTTCGGTGACCACCAGGTCCCAGCGCAGGGGCCCGCGGGCCAGCCGGGTTTGCAGTTCGCGTTGCAGGTAATCCGCTTCGGCCTGCCGGCGTGTCGTATCCGCCAGCGGCTGGAACGGGGCCTGCGGCCGCATCGACCACCGCACGAAGCGCGAGCGGCCCTGTGCATCGATGAAGCGGAAGGCGTTCACGCCGTTGTATCCGGTGTTCGCCCAACTGCTCGACCAGGGTGCCGATTTCGCCCAGGCCTGGAAACGGGCGGCCTCCGGATACCGTTCCAGGAAGGCGGCCATTTTGGCCGGGTCGGGCTTGCCGGTGGCCGGGTCGGGCCGCGAGGCCAGCAGTTGCGCGTGGAACCCGGCCGGCGTGGCGACGGCGAAGAACGGGAAGCTGTTCATGGCCATCCGCCATTCCTGCCCATCGTCGGTGCGCAGCGACAGGGCCAGGCTCCGCACGCGGGCCTGTGCCTCGGGACCGAAGGGGTCTCCACCGCCGATCGACAGGCGTCCCTGCACCGGCGTGCGCGGCTGCCGGAACACCCGCGCACGCGACAGCGTGGCCGCCCCGGCGCTCGGTTCGAAGTAGCCGGCCACGCAGACGCCCCTGCTGTGCGCGCGCCGGAAGCCGGGGAAGGGCTTGCCGTTCTCGATGTCGTCCACCAGCTGCGGCGCGGTGAGTCGCCCGGCCGGCGCTATCCACCCCGCCACCCAGGCGAAGGGCAGCGACAGGGCCAGCACCAGCGCGGCGATGGCGGCCCAGGCACGCCAGGGGCGGGGCGGCGGCGAGGGCGGCGAAGGGTCGTCGGGGAGGCGCGGCATGAGGGGTTCCTGCGTCGTGGGATGCCGGTGGGACGCGCGGGTGGCGGTTTTATTCCCCGCGCAGGCCCGACCCGTCCGGAAGGAACCGCGAACGGGAATAATCCGGGCCGTGGTGCGTCCTACCTCCATTCCCGCCATGACCGTCCCATGCCTGCCCGCCCGCCTCCCCTGGATGACCAGACCCTGCACGCGCTGATCCCGCGCCTGCGCCGGTTCGCGCGCTCGCTGACGGGCGATGCTGCGGCCGCCGACGACCTGGTCCAGGCCGCGCTGGAGCGCGCGCTGACGCGCGGCGCCGACCTGCGCGATCCGGCGGCGCTGCAGGCCTGGCTGTTCTCGGTGCTGTACCGCGCCTTTGTCGACGAGCATCGGCGCATGGCACGCTGGAAGCGCATCGCACGACTGTTCTCCGCCGAGGACGATGCTTCTGCGCCCACGCCTGAACATGTGTTCGACGCACGTACCTCATTGGCCGGCTTCGCCTGCCTGACGCCCGAGCAGCGCGCGCTGCTGATGCTGGTCAGCGTGGAAGGGCTGGCCTACCGCGAGGCCGCGGACGCGCTGGGCATCCCGGTGGGCACGGTGATGTCGCGCTTGTCGCGCGCGCGCCAGGCGTTGCGCGCGATGCAGGAGGAAACGCCGCCCACGCCCGCCCTGAAGGCCCTGCGATGACCCTCGATACCCTGCACGACGTCCCTGCGGACGACGAACTGCACGCCTATGTCGACGGCCGGCTCGATCCCGCGCGGCGCGCGGCCGTCGCCGCTTGGCTGGAGGCGCATCCGGAGCGCGCGGCCCAGGTGGAAGGCTGGAAGCGCGATGCCGAACGCCTGCGCGCGCTGGCCGCCAATCCCGAGCGCTGGCCCGCGAACGCATCGCTGGCGCCCGCGCAGGTCAGGCGCGGCCTGCGGGCCCGCCGCCGCCGGCGCCTGGGCATCGCCGCCTCCTGGGTGTTGGCGTTCGTGATCGGCGGCGGCGCGGGGTGGCAGATGCGCGACCTGCGCCCGCCGCCATCGACCCTGCCCATGGCGGACGCGGTGGCCGCGTATCGCCAGTTCGCGGAAGCCGGTGCGCCGCCGATGGAATTCGACACGGCACGCGCCGACGACCTGCAGCGCTGGCTATTGCGTCACTTCGGCGAGGCCGGACGGGTGCCCGATCTCAGCCAGGCCGGTTACCGCCTGATGGGCGGCCGCCTGCTGTCCACCGAACAGGGCGCCGCCGCGATGCTGGTCTACCAGGACGGGTCGGGCGCTCGGGTGGGCTTCTACCTGCGGCCGCGCGGCCGGCTGGCAGGCGAGGGCCAGCGCCGCGACGGCGACCTGCTGGCGCAGTACTGGTCGGACCGCCACACCAGCTTCGCGCTGGTCAGCGATGCGGCCGATGCCGCCGCGCGCGCGTTGCCGCGCCTGCTGGAGAACGGCTGACCGCAGGTGCGGCCCCGGACGGGCCGCACCTGGCGCGACTCAACGCGGCTTCACGAACCGCAGCGTCATGCGGTCGCTCTCGCCGATGGCCTGGTACTTCGCGCGGTCGGCTTCCGGGTGGTTGTTGGACGGCGGCAGCGTCCACACGCCGTTGGGGTGGTCCTTGCTGTCCTTCGGATTCGCGTTGACCTCGCTCTTCGCGTCCAGACGGAAGCCTGCGGCTTCGGCCAGCGCGATCACCTGCGCCTCGCTGACGTAACCGGTGTCGTCGTCGGCCGCCACGTCCCGGTTCGCCCGATGTTCCACCACGCCCAGCACGCCGCCCGGCTTCAGCAACGCGAAGAAGCCCTTGAACATGCCTTCGGCCTGGCTGGCGCTGCGCCAGTTGTGCACGTTGCGGAAGGTCAGCACGGCATCGGCCGAGCCCGCCGCGCCGAACACCGGCGCGGCCGGGTCGTACTTCACCACCGTGGCCTGGTCGAACTGCGCCGGACCGTCGGCGAACTTCTTCTGCAGCCCGTCCAGGCTGCGCTGGTAGTAGTTGCGGCTCTTCTCGGACGCCTTGGTCGGGTCCACGACGGCGGCGACGTAGCGGCCCTTCGCCTTCAGATACGGCGCCAGCACCTCGGCATACCAGCCGCCGCCGGGCGTGATCTCCACGACGGTCTGCGTGGGTGTCACGCCGAAGAACGACAGGGTTTCCCGCGGATGGCGATACGCGTCGCGCGCCACGTTCTGCGGGTCGCGCCACGGGCCCTTCAACGCCGCGTCCAGTGCGCTGGCGTCGGCGGCGGGCAGCGCCTGCGCGGCATCCGCGGGCCCGGCCGGCGATGCGGCGAACGAGGGTTGCCCGGCGGCCAGTGCGGCCACCAGCGCCAGGGACAGCGGAACAATGCGTATCGTCATGCGTCAGCCCTCCAGAAAGGTGCGCGGAGCCTAGCACGCGGTCTGTTCACCGGGCATCGCGGCCGTCGCAGCATGGGCACGCTTCACCGCACGCGGACAGGGCCTCGCTAGACTGCAGGCCCCGGCTGCTCCGGAGACCTGGCATGACCGCCCACGACGCCACGCAGAACGCCCGCATCGTGCTGGCCGCGCGCCCGCGCGGCGAGCCGGCCGCCGACGACTTCCGCCTGGAACACGTGCCCCTGCCCGTGCCCGGCGAAGGCCAGGTGCTGCTGCGCAACCGCTACCTGTCGCTGGACCCGTACATGCGCGGCCGCATGAACGCCGGTCGTTCCTACGCCAGGCCGGTCGAGCTCGGCCAGGTGATGGAGGGCGGCACGGTGTCGGAAGTGATCGCTTCGCGCCATCCCGACTTCCGGAACGGCGACATGGTGCTGGCGCACGGCGGCTGGCAGACGCATGCCGTCGCCGACGGCCGCACGCTGCAGCGAAGACTGGATGCGCGTACCGCGCCGCTGACCACCGCACTGGGCGTGTACGGCATGCCGGGCTTCACCGCCTACGTCGGCCTGCACGAGATCGGCAAGCCACAACCCGGCGAGACCGTCGTGGTGGCCGCCGCCAGCGGCCCGGTCGGCGCGACCGTGGGCCAGATCGCGCGGCTGCAGGGCGCCCGCGCGGTCGGTATCGCCGGCGGCGAGGCCAAGCGCGCCTACCTGCGCGACGAACTCGGCTTCGACGTGGCGCTGGACCATCGCGCGCCGGACTTCGCCGACCAGCTGCGCGCCGCCTGTCCCGACGGCATCGACGTGTACTTCGAGAACGTCGGCGGGGCGGTCTTCGATGCGGTGGTGCCGCTGCTCAACGATTTCGCGCGCATTCCGGTGTGCGGCCTGGTCGCGCACTACAACGACACCGCGCTGCCGCCCGGCCCCGACCGCATGCCGTGGCTGATGAGCCAGATCCTGACCCGCCACCTGACCGTGCGCGGCTTCATCCAGCACGACTTCATCGCGCTGTATCCGCAGTTCCTGCGCCAGATGGGCGCCTGGCTGGCCGACGGGAAGATCCGCTACCGCGAGGACATCGTGGAAGGCCTGGAGAACGCACCGCGCGCGCTGATCGGCCTGCTGCGCGGTGAGAACTTCGGCAAGGTGGTGGTGAAGCTGTAGATCGTCGTCCCCGCGCAGGCGGGGACCCAGCGACTCGAACACGCGAACACGAAGGCACGGGGTTCCCGCCTGCGCGGGAATGACGAAGAACTAGGCGCTGGCCGGCACCGGCAGGCTGACGTTCATCAGTGTGGGATCGTCGGGGTCCAGCTTGACGGTGAAGCCCAGGCTTTCGCACATCGCCAGCATGGTGCGGTTCTCGCGCAGCACCTGGCCCTCGATGACCTTCAGGCCCTGCCATTGAGCGTACTCGATCATGATCTGCATCAGCTTCCAGCCTATCCCGTGGCCCTTCAGGTCCGAGCGCACCAGGATGCCGTACTCGCCCTTCTCGTAGTTCGCGTCCGCGTGCAGGCGCACCGCGCCCAGCATCTCGTGCGTCCGCGGGTGGATCGCCACCAGCGCGATGGAGCGCGCATAGTCGAGCTGGGTCAGGCGCGCGATGAACTCGTGGCTGAAGTGGCGCACCGACTGGAAGAAGCGCAGGCGCAGGTCTTCGTCGGTCACGTGGGTGAAGAACTCGCGGAACATCGCATCGTCCTCCGGCCGCACCGGGCGCACCAGCGCCGGCTGGCCGTCGGCCAGCTCGATGCTGCGTTCCCATTCCTTCGGATAAGGGAAGATGGCGAAGCGCGGATGGCCGCGGCCCTTGTGCAGCGTGCGTCCGCGCGCCACCGCGATGCGGGCGTCCACGGCCACCACGCCCTCGCGGTCGGCCAGCAGCGGGTTGATGTCGAGCTGCTGGATCTCGGGGATGTCGGCGGCCAGCTGCGCCAGCTTGACCAGCACCAGCGCGACGGCGCGCTCGTCGGCGGCCGGCACGTCGCGGTAGGCCTTCAGCACGCGCGACACACGGGTGCGCGCGATCAGTTCGTGCGCCAGGCGCAGGTCCAGCGGCGGCAGCGCGACGGCCCGGTCGTTGATCACTTCCACGGCGGTGCCGCCACGGCCGAAGGCGATCACCGGCCCGAACACGGGGTCGTCGGCGATGCCGGCGATCAGCTCGCGCGCCTTCGGCCGCAACACCGTGGGCTGCACCAGGACGCCCTCGATGCGCGCTTCGGGACGGCGTTCGCGGGCGCGCTGAAGGATGCCCGCCGCCGCCTCGCGCACGGCGTTGGCATGGGGCAGGTTGAGGCGCACGCCGTCCACATCGGACTTGTGCGGAATGTCGGGCGAGAGGATCTTCACCGCCACCGTCGCGCCCTCGGCCAGCAGTGGCGCCGCGATGCGGGCGGCGTCGTCGGCATCGGTGGCACGCCACAACGGCGCCATCGGGATGCCGTACGCCGCGAGCAGCCGGGTGGTGGCCAGCGGGTCCAGCCAGGTCTGGCCGGCATCCAGTGCGGCGTCGACCAGTGTGCGCGCCAGCGCCACGTCGGGACTGAAGTCTTCCGGCAGGCTGGGCGGGGTCTCCATCAGCGCGGCCTGCACTTCGCGGTGGCGGACCAGGTGCATGAAGCCCGCCACCGCGTCCGATTCGTTCGGGTAGCGCGGCACCTGGGCGTCGTCGAGCACGGCTTCGGCCTGCGGGTCGTTGCCCAGCCAGACGGTGAAGACCGGCTTGCGCGTGCCGTGGCCCGGCGGTTGCGACAGCACGCGGGTGACGGCGTGCGCCGCTTCCGCTGACGAGGACAGCACGGTGGGCACGTTGACCGCGAGCAGTGCGTCGTTGCCGGGGTCGGCCAGCAGGGCCTCGATCGTGGCGGCGTAGCGGCCGGCATCGATGTCGGTCAGCAGGTCCACCGGATTCGTGCGCGACCAGCCCACGGGCAGGATGCGGTCCAGCGCATCGCGCGT
Source organism: Pseudoxanthomonas sp. F37 (assembly GCF_022965755.1). Taxonomy (NCBI): domain Bacteria; kingdom Pseudomonadati; phylum Pseudomonadota; class Gammaproteobacteria; order Lysobacterales; family Lysobacteraceae; genus Pseudoxanthomonas; species Pseudoxanthomonas sp. F37. Next base: position 148,365 of record NZ_CP095187.1, read on the forward strand.
GGCCTCGGACAGCGTGGCCAGCGTGCCGCCCTGTTCGTACAGGTGGTCCACCGACAGCGCACCGACGCCGCCGCCGTTGGTGAGGATGGCGAGCCGCCGGCCCTGGAACGGGCGCACCTGGCCCAGCGTGCGGGCCGCGGCGAACAGCTCGTGCAGCGAGCGCACGCGCAGCAGGCCGGCGCGCCGGAAGGCGGCGCCGTAGACCGCGTTGGGCCGCGCCAGGTTCTGCGTATGCGTGCTGCCGGCCGGCGTGACCTGCGCAGTGCCGCCATGGCCGGACTTCACCACCACCACCGGCTTGGTGCGCGCCGCCGCGCGCGCGGCCGACATGAACTTGCGCGCGTCGCGGATGGCTTCCACGTACAGCAGGATGGCGCGCGTGCGGCTGTCGGTGGCGAAGTAGTCCAGCAGGTCGGCGAAGTCCACGTCCAGCGCATCGCCCAGCGACACCACGGCGGAGAAGCCGACCGGCTGGCTCATGCTCCATTCCACCAGCCCGCCGGAGATGGCGCCGGACTGGGAGATCAGCGCCAGGTCGCCCGCCTTCGGGAAGCGGCTGGCCAGGCTGGCGTTGAGCCGCGCATGCGGCGCGATCACGCCCAGGCAGTTCGGGCCGAGCACGCGCAGGCCCTTCTCGCGCGTCAGCGCTTCCAGCCGTGCCGCGGGCGAGCCCGGGCCGCTGCCCATCGCGGCGGTCAGCACGACCACCGCGGCCGCGCCTTTCGCGGCCGCCTCGGCGGCCAGTTGCGGCACCGTCGCCGCCGGGGTGGCGATCACCACCAGGTCCGGCGTCCACGGCAGCTCATGCAGGTGGCGCACGGTCGCCACGCCGTCCATCGGCGAAGGATGCTTGTTGACCAGGCCGATGGGGCCGGCGAACCCCGCACCGCGGAGATTCTCCACCACCGCGCGGCCCACCGAACGCGGGCGCGACTGGCTGCCGACCACGGCCACGGCGCGCGGGCGGAAGATCGAGTCCAGGCGGTAGGTGCTCATGGCGGAAAGGCGGTCTCCTGGTTGCGGCTAGGGTAACGCGCGGCCTGTTGCGCGGACTTGCGTGCCGTCACGCCAGCCTGAGCGTATCCGGATAGGGAGGAGTATCGGGATAGTCGCCGGCGGCGAGGTGCGACTGAAGGTCGCGCCACCAGGCCGGACGGAACAGGTCGCCGTGCGCGGCCTTCAGCGCCCTCGCCTGCGTCTGGGGCAGGCCCAGGAACTGCGGGAAGCGCTCCGGGAACACATCGCCCGCGTCCACGTGGAACCACGGCGCGTCCGCCATCTGCTCCTCGTAGGTCGTGGCCTGCGGCCAGTCGCGGAAGCGGCAGTCGGTGACCAGCCGCAGCTCGTCGTAGTCGTAGAACACCACGCGCCCGTGCCGCGACACGCCGAAGTTCTTCAGCAGCATGTCGCCGGGGAAGATGTTGTTGCGCGCCATGTCCTTGATGGCCTGGCCGTAGTCGAGTGCGGCGGCGCGCGCGGCCTCGGCCTTCTGCTCGCGCAGGTACAGGTTGAGCGGCCGCAGGCGGCGTTGCACGTAGCAGAGGTGGATGACCAGGTCGTCGCCGTCTTCGCTCAGGCTCTGCCCGCAGCTTTCGCGCAGTTCCTGCAGCAGGGCCGGCGCGAAGCGCGCTCGCGGGAAGCGCAGGAACCGGAACGCCTGCGTGTCCAGCAGGCGGCCGACGCGGTCCAGGTGGAAGACCAGGTCGTACTTGTCCTCCACGTCCTGCCGGCTCATCGCCTTGGGGTAGGCGAAGCGGTCGCGGATCACCTTGAACACCAGCGGATAGCTGGGCAGGGTGAACACCGCCATCACCATGCCGGGCGTGCCTTCGGCATGCACCAGCCGTTCGTCCCCGTGCGCGGCGAAATGGTGGAAGAAGGTGCGGTAGCGCTCGGTCTTGCCCTGCTTGGCGCGGCCCAGCACGGTGTAGATCTCGTCGATGGGCTTGCCGGGCAGCAACGAGCGCAGGAACACCACCGCATCGCCGACCGTCGCCAGGTCGGCATGGAAATAGCTGCGCGAGGTGCCAAACAGGTGCGCCACGTCGGCGCGATGGGTCAGCACGGCCTCGGCCTTCAACCGGCCGCCGTCGTTGACCAGCGCGATCACGCACGGCGAGAAGCGGTGCTCGCCGAACACGCGGCCCACCAGGTAGGCGCGCCGCTCGCGGTAGAACACGGTATCCAGCAGTTCGATGGCGCGCACCGGCTGCGCGCCCCAGTGCGCCAGGTCGTCCTGCAGCCGCACCGCGATGGCCGCCGCGCAGCGGGTGCGGTGCGCGTAGGGCACGTCGAAGCCGTAGTCGGCCAGCACCCGCGCGAAGGTTTCGGTCGGACGCTGCTCGGACACCGCATAGCTGTGGCGTGCGACCGGGTGGGTGATCGCATCGGTAGGCTCGACGTCGAGGGCGACGAACTCCAGCGCTGCGTCCACGCCGCGGATGCGGAAGAAGCGCCGGCTGAGCGTGTTGTAGAAGGTCTTGTAGAGCTCGCGGTCGATCTGTCCGGCGATCAATGCCTCGAAGGCCGCGCGCGCGGCGATCCACAGCGTGCGGTCGTGGGCGTGGCCCAGCAGCGCCGACTGCAGGCGCAGCGCGCATTCGGCGATGCACTGGTCGTAAAGTTCGATGCGTTCGACGGCATCGGCGCGCGCGCCGGCCCAGTCCTGCGTCTCGAAGCGCAGCTTGGCCCGGCGGGTGATCTCGGCGAACCGCGCGTGGTAGTCCGCGAAAGCATCGTGGATCAGGCGGGCGATGGCGTCGGCGGGAATCATGCGCGCGATGTTAGCGGGGCCGCGCTGGAGTCATCGCTCCACCGCCACGCCGGCCTGCTCGAGCAGCCAGCCGCGCACCTTGCGGAAGCCCGGATGGCCCAGGCTGCGTTCCGGATACACCAGGTAGTGGGCGAAGTCGGCCTGCAGGCGCTTCTTCGTCAATGTCACCAGCCGCCCGGCCTTCACCAGCGGCTCGGCCAGCGTCCAGCGCGCCAGCGCCACGCCCACGCCCTGGGCGGCGGCCTGGTGCAGGGTTTCGGTATCGTCGAACTGGGCTACGTAGCGTGCCGGGGGCTGGCCGCCGAAATGCTCGAACCAGTCCTTCCAGCGGTTGGCCGGATCGCCCAGCAGCGGCAGCTTCGCCATCTGGTCCGGCGCCGGGCGCCCGTACCGCTTCAGAAGGTCGGGACTGGCGACCGGGGTGATCCATTCGGGGAACAGGAACTCCGCGTGCACGTTCGCCCAGCGTCCACCGCCGAGCCGCAGGGCCAGGTCGACGGGTTCGCGCTCGAAATCGACCACGTGCGTACTCGACTGCAGGTTGAGGCCCAGTTCGGGATGCGCGGCGAGGAACGCCGGCAGCCGTGGCACCAGCCAGGCCGTGGCCATGGAGGGGATGAGGCTGAGCGTCACCGTGTGGTCGTTGCGCAGCGTGGCGCGCCGCAGGGCGTGGTCGATGGTGTCGAGCGGCCCGGAGATCGCATCGAACAGGCGCTGCCCGTCGGGCGTCAGCTCCACGCCGCGGGGTCCGCGCGCGAGCAGCTTGTGGCCCAGCCGCTGTTCCAGCAGGCGCATGCGGTGGCTCAGCGCGCTCACGGTCAGATGCATGGCCTCGGCGGCGCGGGTCAGGTTGCGCAGGCGCGCGGCGGTGACGAAGGCGTCCACCTGGTCCAGGGGCAGTCGGCTCATCTTGAATGTACCTCAAGGCTGGCTTGCGGAGCTTTCGCTTTTTCGCGGCCGATCATGCGCCTACCTTGGCAGTCCTTCAAGCCGGACACCGGCGCCACGGAGCAGTCCCATGCAAACCGGAACCAGGAAGCAGTGGTGGCAGCAGCTGGGTGGAATGAGCCAGGGCATGCTGTTCCTGCAAGGCCACATCGCCCACCCCGACGGCCCGCCGCTGGCACCCGCGCCGCGACACCACGTCCACGACGCGGCAGGCCAGGCACGTCATCGCGAGGCGGTGCAGCGGCTGGGCGCACGCCACCTGCGCGCGATGACCTCGTTGTCGCTGTTCCGCTGAGGGCCGTCTGCCGCGGGAGCGACCCAGAACAGGACGCCCGGCATGAAGCCGGGCGTCGGTGGTGCGGCTGCGGGTGGACGGTGCCTTACAGCGCGGCCAGCGCCTCGTTGAACGTCCTGCTGGGACGCATGGCGGCGGCGGTCCTGGCGAGGTCGGGATGGTAGTAACCGCCGATGTCCAGCGCCTTGCCCTGCGCGCCGTTCAACTCGGCCAGGATGGTCGCTTCGTTGTTGGCCAGGGCCTTCGCCAGTGGCGCGAACTTCGCCTTCAGTTCGGGATTCTCGTCCTGCGCGGCCAGCGCCTGCGCCCAGTACAGGGCCAGGTAGAAGTGGCTGCCACGGTTGTCGAGCTCGCCGACCTTGCGTGCGGGCGAGCGGTTCTCGTCGAGGATGCGGCCGTTGGCCACGTCCAGCGCGTTGGCCAGCACCTTCGCCGGCGTATTGAGGTAGCGCTGCCCCAGGTGTTCCAGCGACGCCGCCAGGGCGAGGAACTCGCCCAGCGAATCCCAGCGCAGGTAGTCCTCTTCCAGGAACTGCTGCACGTGCTTCGGCGCGGAGCCGCCGGCCCCGGTCTCGAACAGGCCGCCGCCGGCCATCAGCGGCACGATCGACAGCATCTTGGCGCTGGTGCCCAGCTCCATGATGGGGAACAGGTCGGTCAGGTAATCGCGCAGCACGTTGCCGGTCACCGAGATGGTGTCCTGGCCCTTGCGGATGCGCTCCAGCGACACCTTCATCGCCTCCACCGGCGGCAGGATGCGGATGTCGAGATTGTCGGTGGTGTAGTCCTTGAGGTAGCGCTCGACCTTGGCGATCACCTGCGCATCGTGCGCGCGGTCCTTGTCCAGCCAGAAGATCGCCGGGGTCTTACTCAGGCGCGCGCGGCCGACGGCCAGCTTCACCCAGTCCTGGATCGGCGCGTCCTTGGCCTGGCACATGCGCCAGATGTCGCCGGCTTCCACCTTCTGTTCGAATACCACCTTGCCGGCGTCGTCGGTGACGCGAACGGTGCCATCGGCGGGGATCTGGAAGGTCTTGTCGTGGCTGCCGTACTCCTCGGCCTTCTGCGCCATCAGGCCGACGTTGGGCACGCTGCCCATCGTGGCCGGGTCGAACGCGCCATTCGCCTTGCAATCCTCGATCACCGCCTGGTAGATGCCGGCGTAGCAGCGGTCGGGGATGACGGCCTTGGTGTCCTGCAGCTTGCCTTCGGCGTTCCACATCTTGCCCGAGTCGCGGATCATCGCCGGCATGGAGGCGTCGACGATCACGTCGCTGGGTACGTGCAGGTTGGTGATGCCCTTGTCGGAGTTGACCATCGCCAGGGCGGGGCTGTCCGCATACACGGCCTGCAGGTCGGCCTTGATCGCCTCCTGCTGGTCGGCTGGCAGCGCGCCCAGGCGCGCATACAGGTCGCCGATGCCGTTGTTGGCGTCGAAGCCGATCTGCTCCAGCACGGCGGCATGCTTGGACAGCGCCGTCTTGTAGAACTCGGTGACCACCACGCCGAACATGATGGGGTCGGAGACCTTCATCATCGTGGCCTTCAGGTGCAGCGAGAACAGCACGCCCTGCGCCTTGGCGTCGGCGATCTGTTCGGCGATGAAGGCCGCCAGCGCCTTGCGGCTCATCGCCGACGCATCGACGATCTCACCCGCCTTCACCTTCACCTTGTCCTTGAGCACGGTGACCGTGCCGTCGGCGGCGACCAGTTCGATCTTCAGCGCGCCATCGGCCGCCAGCGTTGCCGACTGTTCGCTGCCGAAAAAGTCGCCGGCGGCCATGTGGGCGACGTGCGACTTCGAGTCGGCGCTCCACGCACCCATGCGGTGCGGGTGCTTGCGGGCGAAGTTCTTGACCGACAGCGGTGCGCGGCGGTCGGAGTTGCCTTCGCGCAGCACCGGGTTCACCGCGCTGCCCTTGACCTTGTCGTAGCGCGCCTTGGCGTCCTTCTCCTTGTCGTCCTTCGGCTCGTCCGGGTAGTCCGGCAGCGGATAGCCCTGGGACTGCAGCTCCTTGATGGCGGCCTTCAGCTGCGGCACCGAGGCGCTGATGTTGGGCAGCTTGATGATGTTGGCTTCCGGCTGCGTCGCCAGCTGGCCCAGCTCGGCCAGGTCGTCGCTGACCTTCTGCGCATCGCTCAGGTATTCGGGGAACTGCGACAGGATGCGGCCGGCCAGCGAGATGTCGCGGGTTTCCACGGTGATGCCGGCGGGCGCGGTGAACGCCTCGACGATGGGCAGCAGCGACTGGGTGGCGAGGAACGGGGCTTCGTCGGTGAGGGTGTAGATGATGCGGGGCGTATCCGACATGGGGACAAGGGCTCTGGACAAGGGGCGATGGGGAACTCAGCGCGCCATTGTCGCGCGCCGCCGCACGCAGGGCAAAACGAGGGGGTATGGACGGGGACGCGGTCTACGCCAGCGCTGTCCGGGGGACAGGTGTCTGGGAGCGGGCTCGGCGGGCACGGCTCGCAGCTGGATTTGGCGACTTGGACCGGAGTGGGAGGGAGGAGGAGCGGGCCGTCAGGCCCGCTCCTCGCCGCAGGCAGTTGAATCTATGCTCAGCGGATCTTGCAAGCGAACGAGTAGTACGGCATGCCCCAGGCCGACGATGTACCTGGCTTGCAGGTCGATACGATCTGCTCGGTCGATGTGACGGTAGCCGTCACGTCGGAGAAGTCCGCGGTACCACCAGAAACCATCTGAACTTCGGAAGCATTGAGTTCTTTCATATCGTTCCATTCCTTGGGTGTAAGTCCCGCGTCGGGACGACTTGAAGATGCCTCAGAAGTTCGGGCCGAGCAACTAACAATTCAGGCAAAAAAAGCGGGCGTGGATTCCTCCACGCCCGAGCTTGCCCCACACACGTGGGAGAGAGACTTGCCTTGCCGACTACTTGACTTCGATTTCCTGGGTCATGCCGACCGGCTGGCCGTTCAAGGTCACGTCGACCTTGTACTTGCCGGCGGGCCAGGGGTTGCTGTTCGTGAACTCAACATTGGTGGTATCCGCCCCCCCGGCAACCACGTTCGCCGTCTGCTGGGCGGCAACCTGGCCATCCTGGAATGTCAGCTTGGCATCGATAGCGGCATTGGCTGGCGTCGCGGCATCGGTTTTAACGGAGACGATGATCTTGTCCTTCGTACCGAACGTACTGATCGCGGCGACCGATTTGTCGGCGGCGGCCATGTTGCCCACGGTAACGCTGGTGGCGCTGACCGGTGCCGGAGCGGGTGCCGGTTCCGCCGGTGCCGGAGCGGGCGCGGGTTCTGTCGCGGCGGGCGGTGCGGCGACGGGCTCTTCCTTCTTCTTGCAGCCGACCAAAGCGACGCTGCCGACCAGTGCGGCAGCCAGGACGTATGACATGCGGTTCTGCTTCATGGTGTCGATCCTTGTGGATGAAGTGGTTGACGATCAGGCGCCGATGGGCTTCGGCGGCAGCTTGATGATCTGCCCCGGGAAAATGCGGTCCGGATCGTCGATGGTGTCGCGATTGGCTTCGAAGATCTGCTTCCACGCATTGGCGTTGCCGTAATGCGTCTTGGCGATCTTCGAGAGGGTGTCGCCCTTCTCTATGGTGTAGCTCTGCTCTCCGATGATTTCCGCAGTGCTGTCCACGCGAGCGCTGACGCCGGAAAAATCAGCTTTCTCGACCTGCGGCGCCGTGCTATCCACCTTGGCGGTGACGCCCGAGAAATCGGCCTTCTTCTCTGTGCTCATTGCAACCACCCCTTCCTGGCGGGCTGTAGGATGAGCAAGCCTTGCACGCGTGCTGTTAAGAAACCATAGCGCGCGCGTGAAATGGCCTCAACGGTTGCTGTGCGACCTTACTGCCGCATGTCGCGCATCATCGGCGGGACATCCATGTCGCCCGTGGCGCGCCACGGATTGATGTCCAGCCCGCCGCGGCGGGTGTAGCGCGCTTCGACGGACAGCGACGAAGGCCGGCAGTGCATCAGCACATCGTGAAAAATACGTTCGACGCATTGCTCGTGGAACTCGGCATGATCGCGGAAGCTCACCAGATAGCGCAGCAGTTCGACGCGGTCGATGCGTGGGCCGCGGTAGCGGATCGCCACCGTGGCCCAGTCGGGCTGGCCGGTGACCGGGCAGTTCGACTTCAACAGTTCCGATGAAAGGGTCTCCTCGACCTGTACTTCGGGATCGGCGGCCAGGAACTCGGCGCGCGGGGGTCCGTAATGGTCGATCTCCACGTCCAGCCCATCGAGCGATTCGCCCTCCGGTGCCTCGGCCATCGGCGGCAGGCCGAAGACCACGCCCACATCCGCGCCGGCGCGGGCCGACAGGTCGGTGGCGACGCGCTCAAGCACCGCGGCGTCGCTGTTGAAGCGCGTGCTGTTGAGCGAGTTGAGGTAGAGCTTGAGCGACTTGGACTCGATCAGGCACGGCGACGTGCACGGCACGGTCAGCGTGGCGGTCGCCACGCGCGGCTTGCCGCGGGCATCCAGCCAGCTGAGTTCGTAAGCATGCCAGCGGTCGTGGCCGACGAACGGCAGGGCATCGGCGGCGATGCCGATCTCATCGCGTGCGCCCTGGCGCGGGATGGGAAACAGCAGGGTGGGGTCGTAATGCGCGGGATACGCGACCTCGCGACCCAGCGAGGAATCCTGGGGGGTGTTGTTCATGCGGTCCATTCTACGGACGGGGCCTAAAGCGGCGGTGTATAACGCACCCGTCTCCAGCGAGGGCGCGACCATGAAGATGTGGGTGGCCACCAGTGTTTGCATGCTGCTGTCGGCCTGCGCCAGCGGACCGGCTGCCGGTGGGGCCACGCCCGCCGATACCCTGCCGGACGACGGCATCGTCCGTCCTCAGGGCGGGTCGCCGGTGAAGATGCGCGTCGGCCAGGTGCTGGAGATCGCCCTGGTGGCCAATCCCAGCACGGGCTACGAGTGGGAATTCGCTGCCGATGGCGCCCCCGTGCTGGCACGCACCACCGGCCCGGCCACGCCTCCGCCCATGGATACGCAGCCACCGATGCCCGGGGCTTCGTCGATCGCGCGCTGGTGGTTCCGCGCGGAGAGGGCGGGCGAGGCCAGCGTGCGCATGGTCTACCGGCGGCCATGGGAGACAGTGCCGCCGGTGGAGGTGGTGGAGTACCGCATCGAGGTCCGCTGACGACGCTGGAGGGTCGCATTCGCGCTGCGCAGAGGGCAAAGTGGCGCCTCCCCCCAGAAGGCCAGGGAGGCCGAGATGATGCCCAACGCGACCGTCCTGCTGTTGTCGATGGCAATGGCGATGGCGCTGCCCGCCAACGCACAGACGCCGCCTGCGCCTGGCGCAGCGCCACCGCTTCCCCCGCCGGCCACCCCGGCGGCGGCGGCGGTACCGCCAACGCCCACCGCGGACCCGGTGTTCGCCGCCTGCATGACCAGCCTGCGCGGCGTGGCGGAGAAGCAGGGCATCACGACGAGCACATTCGACGCGTATACGCAGGGCCTGGCCGCGGACATGAGCGTGCTGGACCTGCTGGACGCGCAACCGGAATTCACCACGCCGCTGTGGGACTACCTGGCGGCGCTGGTCGACGACCCGCGCGTCGCCGACGGCCAGGCCATGCTGGCGACCCATCGCGACCTGCTGGACCGGGTGTCGATGGCTTATGGCGTGGACCCGGCCACCGTCGTCGCGGTGTGGGGCGTGGAGAGCGACTATGGCCGCGTGTCCGGCAAGCGCCCGTTGCTGGTCTCGCTGTCCACGTTGGCGTGCTTCGGTCGGCGGCAGGCGTTCTTCCGTGGCGAATTCCTCACCACGCTGAAGCTGCTGCAGGCCGGCGACATCCGCGCCGAGGGCCTGACCGGATCGTGGGCCGGCGCGTTCGGCCACACGCAGTTCATGCCCAGTACGTACGAACGGATCGCGGTCGACTTCGATGGCGACGGACGACGCGACCTGACCGAGAGCATTCCCGATGCGCTGGCATCCACCGCCCACTACCTGGTGAACTCCGGCTGGCGCACCGGTGAGCCCTGGGGCTACGAAGTGAAGTTGCCTGCAGGCCTCGACCTCGCACAGGCCGGGCGCACCCACCGCAAGCCGCTGACCCAATGGGTTGCGCAGGGCATCGCCCGCATCGACGGCCAGCCGTTGCCGGCCGACGACCGCAATGCGGCGGTACTGGTGCCGACCGGCATCGCGGGGCCGGCCTTCCTGGTGTTCAAGAACTACGACGCGATCTATTCCTACAACGCCGCCGAAAGCTACGCGCTGGCCATCGCGCTGCTGGCCGACCGCCTGCGCGGCGGCACCGGCCTGGTGACCGCCTGGCCTACGGACGACCCGGGCCTGGGCCGTCCGCAGCGCCGCGAACTGCAGACGCTGCTGCTGGCGCGTGGGCATGCGATCGGTAGCGCGGACGGCATGATCGGCACGCAGACGCGGCGCGCGATCGTCCTGGAACAGCAGCGCCTGGGCCTGCAGCCCGCCGATGGCCGCGCCGGCGCGAAGATACTCGCCGCGCTGAAGGCGGAAGGACCGCCCGTCGCTCTGCCGGAGCCGCGAACGCCATGAGCGCACTCCCCGAAGGGGTTACCCGTGAGGTCTGGCAACAGATCGATGTGCTGCGCATCGAGACGCCGTGGTCCGTCGCCCGCATCAGCCTGCATGGCGGACAGGTGATTTCGTTCGTGCCCGCGGGCTTCGACGATCTGCTGTGGCTGTCGCCCACCACGGCCCTGCCACCGAAGGCGATGCGCGGCGGCGTGCCGGTGTGCTGGCCCTACTTCGGCCGCCAGGGACAAGCCGACGACGCGCCGCAGCACGGTCATGCACGCCTCTCTCGCTGGCCGCTGACGGAGGTGAAGCGCGAAGCCGATGGCAGCGTCGTGCTCAAGCTCGCGCTGCCGCTGCGCGACGGCGTACCGCTGGAGCTGGTCCAGACCGTGCAGGTCGGGCGCGAACTGCGGCAGAGCCTGGACACCCTCCACCGCGGTGATGCCCCGCTCATGCTGACACAGGCGTTGCATACCTACTTCCGTGTCGGCGATGCGACGCAGGTGCGGGTCAAGGGCCTGGAGGGTCTGCATTACGCGGACAAGTACGACGGCGAAACCCATGTGCAGTCCGGCGAGTGGTCGCTGGACGACGCGCGCGATCCCGGCCGCAGCGACCGGATCTACAGCGGCACTGGCCATCGTTTCGACCTGCTCGATCCGGCCGGTGGACGACGCATCCGGCTGGACACCTTCGGCAGCCGGTCGCTGGTGGTGTGGAACCCGGGCCAGGCCGGGACGGCGGCCATTGCCGACATGCCGGACGACGGCTGGCGCACCTTCGTCTGCCTGGAGGCCGCGAACGCGGGCGAGGACGCCATCGAACTGGAGCCGGGACAGCGCCACCGCCTGAGCCACGTGGTTTCGGCAAGTTCCCTGTAGGAGCGCCCTCGGGCGCGATGCTTTTCGCCATGGCTGGAAAGCAGAAGCATCGCGCCCGAGGGCGCTCCTACGGGTGCGGGGCGATGGGCGGCGGTCCGATGCCCTACACTTGCGCACCTTTTCCGCAGTAGCACGCCTGTGAGCGCCGAGATTCCCGCCGTCCCCGGCCGCCGTGCCGCCCTGGTCTTCATCTTCATCACCGTGCTGATCGACATCCTGTCCTTCGGCGTGATCATTCCCGTCCTGCCCGGTCTGGTCCGCCAGTTCACCGGTGGCGATTTCGCGCAGGCCGCGTGGTGGGTGGGCACCTTCGGCATGCTGTTCGCCGCCATCCAGTTCGTCTGCACGCCGATCCAGGGCGCGCTGTCGGACCGCTTCGGCCGCCGCCCTGTCATCCTGTTGTCCTGCCTGGGCCTGGGCATCGACTTCGTGCTGATGGCGCTGGCGCAGTCGCTGCCGTGGTTGCTGGTGGCGCGCATCTTCTCCGGCGTGTTCTCGGCCAGCTTCACCACCGCCAATGCCTACATCGCCGATATCACCGCGCCGGAGAAGCGTGCCCAGGCGTTCGGCATGATCGGTGCGGCGTTCGGCGTGGGCTTCATCATCGGCCCCATCATCGGGGGCCAGCTGGGCGCCATCGACCTGCGCCTGCCGTTCTGGTTCGCGGCCGGATTGGCGCTGCTGAACTTCCTGTATGGCGTGTTCGTGCTGCCGGAGTCGCTGCCGAAGGAGCGCCGCAGCGCGAAGTTCGACTGGTCGCACGCCAATCCGGTCGGCTCGATGGTGTTGCTGAAGCGCTACCCCCAGGTCTTCGGCCTGGCCGCGGTGGTGCTGATCGCCAACCTGGCGCATTACGTGTACCCCAGCGTGTTCGTGCTGTTCGCCGAGTACCAGTACCGCTGGAACGAGCAGCAGGTCGCATGGGTCCTGGCCGCCGTCGGTGTGTGCAGTGTCATCGTGCAGGCCGGGCTGGTGGGCCGCGTCGTGCCCAAGTTCGGCGAACGCCGCACGCTGCTGTTCGGCCTGGCATGCGGCGTGGTCGGCTTCTGCATCTACGGGATGGCCGACCTGGGCTGGATGTTCCTGATCGGTCTGCCCATCAGCGCGCTGTGGGGCCTGGCGGGCCCGGCCACGCAGGCGTTGATCACCCAACAGGTCGGGGCCGACGTGCAGGGCCGGGTGCAGGGCGCGCTGATGAGTCTGGTCAGCCTGGCCGGCATCGTGGGGCCGATGATGTTCGCGGGCACGTTCGCCCTGTTCATCGGCAAGACGGCGCCCGCGCACCTGCCGGGCGCTCCGTGGCTGCTGGCGGCGCTGCTGCTCGCCATCGGCTGGCTGGTGGGTTGGCGATTCGCGAGATCGCCTTCGCCATCGCCGCACTGAAACGAAGAAGGCCGCCCAAGGGCGGCCTTCTTCATGGCGCGACACGCGCGATGGATCAATCGTTCTCGACGTGGATGATCTCGCCGGTGTTGGCAGCCAGGTGGATCTCCACGTCATTGCCATCCGCGCGCTCGGCCTCCGCCTTCCAGACGCCATCATCGAAGTCGACGTCGTGGATCTTGGAATAGCCGGCGGCCGTCAGCCTGGCTTTCACGTCGTTCTCGCTGAGATCGGACACCAGCTTCTCGGCCATCACCTCGCCGGTCGCCGGATTGATGCGCACGTCCACCCGGTCGCCGTTGGCGCTGGTGGCGTCGGTCTCCCACATGCCGTCCTCGAAATCCAGGTCGTCGATGTGGGTGTAGCCCTTCTCGGTCAGCAGCGCGCGGACCTGCGGCTCCTTCAGGGCGTCCTTGCCGGCGGTCGGCGCGGGGGCCTGCGCGAAGACGGCGCCCGAGAGCGCGGCCAGCGTGGCCAGGGCAAGCAGGCGATGGCGGGGGCGAACGGTCGTCATGGAGTTCTCCTGTGGGGATGGTGGGTCCGATCCTGCCCCGGCCCCCATCACTCCGGAGTGAATCCCCGCGCGCGAAACTGAACCTTCCACGCCGCATTCACGCGCGTGAGCGGAACGCGAACGGCGTTACCGGCGCCGGAACACACACCAGGTCGTCACGCCGGCCAGCAGGCCCCAGAACGCCGAGCCGATGCCTGCAAGCGACAGGCCCGAGGCCGTGACGAGGAACGTCACCAGCGCCGGCTCGCGCTCGGCCTCCTCGCGCAATGCCGCCGCCAGGCTGTTGCCGATGGTGCCCAGCAAGGCGATGCCGGCGATGGCCAGCACCAGCTCCTTCGGGAACGCGGCGAACAGCGCCGCCACCGTTGCGCCGAACAGGCCGACCACGACATAGAACACGCCCGCCGCGATGGCCGCCACATAGCGCCGCGAGGCATCCTCGTGCGCCTCGCGCCCCATGCAGATCGCCGCGGTGATCGCGGCCAGGTTCAGGGCGAACGCGCCGAAAGGCGCCAGCAGCAGGTTGGCCACGCCGGTCCATCCGACGACGGGCGAGATGGGGATCGCATAGCCGGACGCGCGGATCACCGCCACGCCGGGGACGTTCTGCGAGGCCATCGTCACGACGAAGAGTGGCAAGGCGATGCCGACGACGGCGGCCAGCGAGACCGTCGGCGGCGTGAAGATCGGCTTGGCCAACTGCAGGGACAGGCCGTCCACGCGCAGCAACCCCAGTCCGCCGGCGAAGGCGATGCCCACCAGCAGCGTGAGGATCACCGCGTAACGGGGCAGCAGCCGGCGCGTCAGCAGGTACACCGCGAACATCGTCAGCACCATGCCCAGTTGCGTCTTCATGGCGGCGAAGGCGTCGATGCCGAAGCGCAGCAGCACGCCGGCCAGCATGCCCGATGCCAGCGGGACCGGGATGCGGCTGATCATGCGTTCGAAGAAGCCGGAGAAGCCCGACACCACAATCAGCAATGCCGACAGCAGGAACGCACCGATCGCATCGGATAGCGGCAGGCCCGCCGCGCTGCCGATCAGCATGGCCGCGCCGGGCGTGGACCATGCCGTCACCACCGGCATGCGGTAGCGCACCGACAGGCCGATGCACGTCAGCCCCATGCCCAGGCCGAGCGCCCACATCCACGACGAGATCTCCTCCGGCGAGGCGCCCAGCGACTGCGCCGCCTGGAACACGATCACCGCGGAACTGGCAAAGCCGACCAGGACGGTGACGAAGCCGGCCGCGATGGCGGACAGGGAAAGGTCTTTCAGCAGATGGCGGGGTGGGGAACTCATTGCTGCTGCCGTACCTGTAGGAGCGACGCAAGTCGCGACCGTAATGACTGAACTATCTCGTCCTGTCGATGCGTGTGGTTCGGGTCCGAAGGTAGTCCGGGCGTACGGTCGCGACTTACGTCGCTCCTACAAGAATCCCACGCTTGATCACCGCCTCGCACCAGCGCTTGGCCACCGCCAGCGAGGTGGTGCACACGGCCTCGTCGGTGACGGTGGTGACGGCGCGCTCCAGCAGCTGGATGTCGGCCTCGTGCTGGCGCGCCACGTGCGGATCCTCGAAGAAGATCACCCGCTGGCACCGGTGCTCCAGCACGCGGTCGGCGATCTGCGCGTCGCCGCCGAGCGGTCCGCTCTGGAAGCGCTCCACCCACGGCGTGTCCTGCGGCCAGCCGCGGCTCCACGCCAGTTCGTTGAGGCGCAGGCCGGTGGTGCCGGTCGCCATGCGGTGGGCGAAGCGCGACAGCACGTCGAAGTGGGCGTCGGCGAAGGCCAGCATCTGCGGCTTCATCGCGTCGTGCGCGATCAGCGCCAGGGTCTGGGATTCCAGCGCATGGAAGCGGTCCGCGTCCGGATCGGGCGCCAGGCCCGCATGGATGCGCTCCATCTCGACCCAGTCGCGGGCCGAGGCGACCGTCGACAGGAACGGCTTGCCGTGGATCACGCACTGGCGCTTCAGCGCCGTGGCTTCGGGGAAGATCGACGACGGATCGACAGGATCGATGAAGTAGATCGCGCCGTCGAGGCTGCGCTCCGCACCTTCCAGGCCGACGACCTCGGCCACCAGCTTCATCAGCCCGCCATCGCGGCCGTAGGGATAGCGCTTCAGCCCGTCGTATCCGCGCAGCATGCCGGCGGCGGCGATCGCATCATGCGTGCGGCCGACCGCATGCAGCGCCAAGTGCAGGTCGCGGATGCCGGGTTCGCAGGCGCGCAGCCAGCGGAACAGCGCCGCGTCCTCGGTGTGGTGGTGCAGGCGGTTGGCGGCCAGGCCCAGGCGCATGATCGATGAGGAGGGGAGAGGAGCCGCGAGTCTAGCGTAGAGCCGGGCCCGGTCGGCCCGACCCAGCGAGCCGGCGGGAGCGACAGCAGCGGGGCGGGTCGCGCGCTACGCCAGCAGCAGCGTCGCGATGCTGGCGGCCGCGTCGCGCCCTTCGGCCACCGCGGTGACCACCAGGTCCGCACCGCGCACGGCGTCGCCGCCGGCGAACAGCTTCGGGTGCGTGGTCTGGAACGGCAGGCGGTCGCCGCCGCCGGCGACGATGCGGCCGTTCGGCGTACCCTCCACGCCCACGTCCGCCAGCCACGCCGGCACGGTGGGGGAAAAGCCGAACGCGATGATCACCACGTCCGCCTCCAGCACCGACTCGCTGCCTTCGATCGGCACGGCGCTTTGCCGGCCGCGGTCGTCCGGTTCGCCGAGCGTGGTCTCCACCACCTGCACGCCCGCGACCTTGCCGTCCACGCCGGCCACGATGCCCAGCGGCTGGCGGTTGAACAGGAAGCGCACGCCTTCCTCGCGGGCGTTCGCCACCTCGCGCGCCGAGCCGGGCATGTTGGCCTCGTCGCGGCGGTAGGCACAGGTGACCTTGGCCGCCCCCAGGCGGATGGCACTGCGCACGCAGTCCATGCCGGTATCGCCGCCGCCGAGCACGACCACGCGCTTGCCCTGCAGGTCCGGCAGTTGCAGCTGGTCTTCCCAGCCGGCGATGGGCCGGCCCCAGGGATCGTTGCCGCTGATGATGCGGCCGTTCTGCACCAGGAAGGGCAGGGCGGGCAGCACGCCGTCCAGGTCCTGGCCGGGCAGGCCGCCGTCGGTGTACCGGTAGGCACCGGTGCCCAGGAACACGGCGTCGTAGTCGTCCAGCAGCTGTGCGAGCGTGATGTCGCGGCCGACCTCCACGCCCAGGCGGAACTCCACGCCCATCCCCTCCAGCACCTCCCGTCGCTGTGCGATGACGCCCTTGTCCAGCTTGAAGCTGGGGATGCCGAACTGGAGCAGGCCGCCGATCTGTTCGTAGCGGTCGTAGACCACGGCCTGGATGCCGGCGCGCGCCAGGCGGTCGGCGCAACCCAGGCCCGCCGGTCCGGCACCGACGACGGCGACGCGCCTGCCGGTCGGCTGCACGGCGCTCAGGTCGGGGCGCCAGCCCTGGGCCAGGGCGGTATCGACGATGTACTTCTCCACCGCGCCGATGGTGACCGCGCCGAACTCCTCCAGCGTGCAGCTGCCTTCGCACAGCCGGTCCTGCGGACACACGCGGCCGCAGACTTCCGGCAGCGGATTGGTGGAATGGCAGAGCGCGGCGGCCTCCTCGATGCGGTTCTCCTGCACCAGCTGCAGCCACTGCGGGATGGCGTTGTGCACCGGGCACTTCCAGCTGCAGTAGGGATTGCCGCAGTCCAGGCAACGGCCGGCCTGGTACTGCGCTTCCTCCTTGCCGAACCTGCCGTACAGCTCGCCCCAGTCGCCGGACGTGCGCAGCTCCAGCGGAATGCGTTGCGGCATGGTCCGCGGCAGGTCGAGGAACTGGAATACCTGCTTCTTGCTCATAAGGTCGGGTCAGCAACGAGTGGGGAGGAACGAGGAACGAGTAAGGGCAACGGCAACGACGGGCGCGGCGGATGGGAGGGCGAGATGAGCATTCCGCTTTCACTCGTTCCTCGTTTCTCCACACCCGTTCCCCGCTTCACGCGGCCCTCCGCAAGGTCTCGGTCAACGAATCGATGCTCGCCGCCTTCGGCTTCACCAGCCAGAACTTGCCGACGTAGTCGCGGAACTCGTCGAGGATCTGCTGTGCCCAGATGCTGCCGGTCAGTTCGCGATGGCGGGTGACCAGCGTATGCAGGTGCTGGCGATGGCTCTCGAAGCCTTCCGGACTGATGCGGTGGATGTCGATCAACTCGTGGTTGTAGCGGTCCACGAAGTCGCGGTCCAGGTCCAGGACATAGGCCAGGCCGCCGGTGAAGCCGGCGCCGAAATTCAGGCCCACCTTGCCCAGCACCAGCACGATGCCGTCGGTCATGTATTCGCAGCAGTGGTCGCCCGCGCCTTCGATGACGGCCAGCGCGCCGGAGTTGCGCACCGCGAAGCGTTCGCCCGCGCGGCCGGCGGCGAACAGCTCGCCGCCCGTCGCGCCGTACAGGCAGGTGTTGCCGATGATCGGCGTGTTGCGCGCTTCGAAGCGCGCGCCGCGCGGCGGTCGCACCACCAGCCGGCCGCCCGCCATGCCCTTGCCCACGTAGTCGTTGGCTTCGCCTTCCAGTTCCATGTGCAGGCCGCCGGCGTTGAAGGCGCCGAAGCTCTGCCCGGCGGTGCCGCGGAAGCGCAGGGTCAGCGGGGCATCGGCCATGCCCTGGTTGCCGTGCTGGCGCGCGATGGCGCCCGACAGGCGGGTGCCGATGCTGCGGTCGGTGTTGTGGATCAGGAACCGATGGTCGCCTCCGCGCTTGTGACGGATCGGCTCGGCGAGCAGGCCGTCGAGCTGCGTGGCCAGGCTGTCCGGCGATTCGTACAGGCGTTGCGCCGCACAGCCGCCGCCGTCGACCTGCGCGCCCTTCAGCAGGCGCGACAGATCGACGTTCACGCCTTCGCGCGGCGATACGTCCAGTTGCTGCAGCAGGTCGGTGCGGCCGACGATCTCGTCCAGCGAACGCGCGCCCAGGTACGACAACCACTGCCGCACCTCCTCGGACAGCAGGCGGAAGAAGTTCTCCACGCGCTCGGGCAGTCCGGTGAAGTACTGCGTGCGCAGGCGCTCGTCCTGGGTGGCCACGCCGGTGGCGCAGTTGTTGAGGTGGCAGATGCGCAGGTACTTGCAGCCCAGCACGATCATCGGGCCGGTGCCGAAGCCGAAGCTGTCTGCGCCCAGCAGCGCGGCCTTCACCACGTCCAGGCCGGTCTTCAGGCCGCCGTCGGTCTGCAGCACGGTGCGGTCGCGCAGCTGGTTCACCACCAGCGCGTGGTGGGCCTCGGCCACGCCGAGTTCCCACGGCACGCCGGCATAGCGGATCGAACTGACCGGGCTGGCGCCGGTGCCGCCGTCGTGGCCGGAGATGGTGATCAGGTCCGCGCCCGCCTTCACCACGCCGGCGGCGATCGTGCCCACGCCCGCATGGCTGACCAGCTTCACCGACACCAGCGCGGTCGGGTTGACCTGCTTGAGGTCGTAGATCAGCTGGGCGAGGTCTTCGATCGAATAGATGTCGTGGTGCGGCGGCGGCGAGATCAGGCCGATGCCGGGCCTGGCGTAGCGCAGGCGCGCGATCAGTTCGTTGACCTTGTGGCCCGGCAGCTGGCCGCCTTCGCCGGGCTTGGCGCCCTGCGCGACCTTGATCTGCAGCACTTCGGCGTTGACCAGGTACTCGGGGGTCACGCCGAAGCGGCCGGAGGCGACCTGCTTGATCTTGCTGCGCTTCTCGGTGCCGTAGCGGACGGGGTCTTCGCCGCCTTCGCCGGAGTTGCTGCGGCCGCCGAGGCGGTTCATCGCGATGGCGAGCGCCTCGTGCGCCTCGGGCGACAGCGCGCCCAGCGAGATCGCCGCGGTGTCGAAGCGGCGCAGCAGGTCGGAGGCGTCGGCCACCTCGTGCAGCGGCGTCGGCGTGTGGGCCTTCTTCAGCTGCAGCAGATCGCGCAGCGCCGACGGCGGCCGCGAGTTCACCGCATCCGCGTAGGCCTGCCAGTCGCGGGCGTCGCCGGTGCGCGTGGCGCGCTGCAGCGTCATCACCACGTCCGGGTTGTACATGTGGTACTCGCCGCCGTGCACGTACTTCAGCAGGCCGCCGACTTCGGGCGATTCGCGATCGTTCCAGGCGCGCGCATCCAGCTGGCGCGCCTCCAGGTCCAGGCGCTCGAAGCCTACGCCGCCGATGCGCGAGGGCGTCTCGGCGAAGCACAGCTCGACCACGTCCGGGTCCAGGCCGACGATCTCGAACAGCTGCGCGCCGCGGTAGCTGCTGATGGTGCAGATGCCCATCTTCGAGATGATCTTCGACAGGCCCTTGTAGATGCCCTTGCGGTAGCTGCGGCCGATCTGCGCCTGCTCGCCGCCCTTCTTGATCTGCAGGATGCCGCGCCGGCCCAGGTCGAACAGGGTCTGGTAGGCCAGGTACGGATACACCGCGGTGGCGCCCACGCCGATCAGGCAGGCCATGTGGTGCGGATCGCGGGCGGTGCCGGTCTCGACGATCAGGTTGGCGTCGCAGCGCAGGCCCACGCGGCACAGGTGGTGGTGCACCGCACCGGTGGCGAGCAACGCATGCGCCATCGGCCGGCCCGGCTGCGGGTAGCGGTCCGACAGCAGCAGCATGACCACGCCATCGCGAGCGGCCTGCTCGGCCTGGCGGCAGATCCGTTCCAGGCCGGCCTTGAGGCCTTCCTCCGGCGCGTAGGACAGGTCGATCAGGCGGTTCTTCTCGACGTACTGCGGCATCTTCAACAGCTGCCGCAGCTTGCGCTGGCTCAGCACCGGCGAATTGAGGATGACGTGGTTCACCGTCTCCGGGCCGGCGTGGAAGATGTTGGTCTCCCGGCCCAGCTGGGTGGTCAGCGACATCACGCAGTCTTCGCGCAGCGGATCGATCGGCGGGTTGGTCACCTGCGCGAACGCCTGGCGGAAATAGTCGTACAGCGGGCGCGTCTGCCGGCTCAGCACCGCCATCGGCGTGTCGTCGCCCATCGAGCCGGTCGCTTCCTGCTCGGTCTCGGCCAGCGGTCGCAGGACCTGCTCCACTTCCTCGGTCGAGAGCTGGAACAGCTTGTGGTAGCCGCGCAACGTGCGCTCGTCGAAGGGTTCCTCCACCAGCGACGGATCGATCAGCTCGGTCTGCAGGTAGGTGACGCCCTGGTGCAGCCACTGCTTGTAGGGCGCGCGGCCGCGGTTGATGCGGTCCACCGCCTCGCTGTCCAGCAGGTCGCCGCGCTTGAGGTCGATGGCCATCATCTCGCCCGGGCCCAGCTTGCCCTTGCGGGTGACGCGTTCGGCCGGCACTTCCCACACGCCGGCTTCGCTGGCGACGATGAAGTGGCGGTCGCTGGTCAGCATCCAGCGCGCGGGGCGCAGGCCGTTGCGATCCAGCGTGCACGCCGCGTAACGCGCGTCCATCGAGACGATGCCGGCCGGCCCGTCCCATGGTTCGGTGTTGAGCCCGTAGAACTCGTAGAACGCGGCCAGGTCGGCGTCCTTGAACTCCAGCGACTGGGTGGCCGGCGGCACCAGGATGCGCAGCGCCTGGATCAGCTCCATGCCCCCGGCGACCAGCAGCTCCAGCATGTTGTCCAGGCTCTGCGAATCGGAGCCGTGCATGGAGATGACCGGGTCGAATTCGCCGATGTCGAAGCGCGGCGTCTGCCATACCTTGCTGCGCGCCTGCGCCCAGCGGCGGTTGCCCTCGATGGTGTTGATCTCGCCGTTGTGCGCCAGCAGGCGGAACGGATGCGCCAGCGGCCAGCGCGGCAGCGTGTTGGTGGAGAAGCGCTGGTGGAAGACCACCGCGCTGCTGGCCAGCTCGGCGCGCTGCAGGTCCGGGTAGAACCTGGCCAGCTTGTCCGGCAGCACCATGCCCTTGTAGCCGATGGCGTGCGGCGACAGCGTGACCACGTAGAAGTCCGGCGCGGTGGCGCGCAGCTGCTGCTCGGCGCGGCGGCGGGCAAGGAACAGCGCCAGCGTGAATGCGTCCGCGCTCTGTTCGGTGCCCGCCTCCACGAACAACTGCTCGATGCGCGGCAGGGTGTCCTTGGCCAGCTGCCCGCATACCGCGGCGTCGGTCGGCGGCACGCGCCAGCCCTTCACCGCCACGCCGGCGCGGAACAGCTCCGCTTCCAGGGTGGCGCGGCACTGCGCGGCCTGCGCTTCGTCGTGCGGCAGGAACACCAGGCCGGCGGCGAAGCGCGCGCCCGGGTCGATGCCGGATTCGGCGGCGAGCGCGCGGAGGAAGGCATCCGGTTTGCGGATCAGCAGGCCGCAGCCGTCGCCGGTCAGTCCGTCGGCGGCGACACCGCCGCGATGGGTCATGCGCGAGAGCGCGGCGATGGCGGTATCGACGAGTGCGCGCGAGGGCTGGTCGTCGAGCTGCGCGATCATGCCGAAGCCGCAGGCGTCGCGTTCGTCGTTGGGGTCGTACAGACCCTGATCAAAGCCGCCTTGGCGATTGCGAGGGGCCATGTAGTGCCTCAAACCGGACTGACGGCGACACCGTGCCCTGCCCGCGCAGCGGCACTTCGAAATGTCACCGGAAATCCGACTAGACCATAGATGTTGCGACGCCGCAACAACACCTCTCGCGCACCACTTGTTGGTTGCAGAAGCAACTTTTTTCGCGACAAGAACGTGCGCGCCGGACAACGAAAAACCGCCCGCGTCGCCGCGAGCGGTTCAAGGTCCCGCGAGGCTGTCGCGAGGCGTCAGCCGCAGTTGACCGAGGCCACCGCGCCCTTCTCGTCCAGGATGATGTTCAGGCGGTTCGGGTTGAAGTCCATCGTCGCGGCGTCGCCCGGCTTCAGGGCACGCACGGATTCCGACTTGCTGTCGCTCTTGGCCTGTTCGATGTCCTTCCCGGTCGGCGTCTTGCCGACGATCCACTGCGCCTGGGTGTCGTCGCAGCTGCCGGCGAGTTCGGCCGGGGCAGGCTCGGCGGCGGGCGGGGTGGCCGCTTCGCTGGCCGCGGCCTGGGACTGCTCGGCGGCGGCGGTCTGTTCGTCGGCCTCGGGCGAGGAGCAGGCGGCCAGCGAGAGGGTCAGCAGCAGGGCAGGAATCGCCGTTCGGATCATGCGGAACTCCGGAATGGTGAGATGACCGCAAGCATTGCGCACCGGACATTCGGGAGTCGTTAACCGGCCGGCGCGCGCCTGCGTTCCAGCCACCATAGCAGCGCGCTGGCGGAAAGCCACGCCAGGAACCATGGCCACGCGGGGCCGCGCGCGCCTTCCGCAGCCGATGGCGATGCCGCTGCGGTGCTCGTGGCGCCCGCGCGCGCGCGCGTCTGGGCCTGGAGCTCGGCGCGGTGCAGCGAGGGCGCGTCGTCTCCGGCACGCACGAAGAACGGCGCCACGGCGTCGCCCATCCTCAGCTGATGCCAGCCCGCGCTGCGCGGCCAGAAACCCGCGCAGCGCGCGCTACCGGTGACAGGATCGCGCAGGACCTGCGTGATGGTGCCGTCGGGCGCGACGACCCGTGCATCGTCGGCAATGCCGCACAGCGCCGCGCGTTCGTCCACGCGCGCGCCGTCGGCAGTCGCAGCCAGGGTGGGTGCGCCAGCGCGCGCCAGCGTGGCGAAGGCCTGCGACCACAGGGTGGCGTGCACGTCGGCATGGCCTGCCAGCACCAGCGTGTAGGTATCGCGCGGCGTCCATAGACCCACGCGGCCGCGCCCCATCGCGTGCCACCACGCGACCGGTGTGCCGGCGGCGTCGCGCAGCAACGCGACCCCATCACCCGCGGGCATCCGCACCGTCCGCCGAGTGAGCAGCGGCAGGCCGGCCGGCACGGCGTCGGCATCCACGGGCAGGTCGGCGGTGCCCGCGCCGCGCCGGGCGCGCCATGCGTCGTCATCCGGGGCGGGACGGGACAGGCGCAACCCGGTCTCGTCGTTGCCGACAGCGGGTACGCCCAGCAGGCGTTGCAGCGGCGGGGGCAGGGGGCCGTCGGCGAGCACCAGCACGCCCAGTCCGTCGCGCACGGCCGCGCCAAGGGCCACGCGTTGCGCCTCGCCGAGTCCGGCGGCTGTGCGCGCATCCAGCACCAGCAGGTCGAAGCGGCGCAGCGTCTCGGCGCTCATCGGCAGCGGTGCATCGCCCAGCCGGATGCCGCCACCCAGGCTTATTTGCATGTGCAACGGAATGCCCACGTCCGTGGCCCAGCGACGCAGGTACTTTCCTTCGGCATTGGGTGCGCCGGCCAGTATCCAGACGCGGGGCGGCTGCGTCGGCTGCGTCCAGACCGGCAAGGACACGGCGTCGGCCACGCCTCCGCCCGCTGCCCGCGCTTCCACCCGGAACAGGGCCGGGCCCGGCAGGCGGGCGACGCCGGTGAGTCGGAACTGGCCCAGCGCGTCCACCGGCCCGGCATCGATGCGCTGGCCTGCGGGGTCGAACAGCGCCACCGTCGCCTTCGCCACGCCGTTCACCCGCCCGCTGACGACAAAGGTGTCGCCCGGCGCCACCACACCCACCGGAGCGAGTTCGACGACACCGCGCGGCAAGGCCGTGGGCGAGAACACGATGCGCCGGCCGCCCAGCGCATCGCGGTCGCGGGCTTCCAGTCCATCGCCGACGACGTGCAGCGTGCGCACCTCCGGATGCCGGCGCAGCGCGGTGCCCAGGTCCGGCACGCGCTCGCTGCCGTCGGACGTCGCGGCCTCCGGCAGGGCGACGCGGGGCTGGCCCAGCAGCGCAGCGGGCAGCGCCACCTGGCCTGCGTTCGCGGTCATCACCACCAGCGTGCCGGGGGTCGACGCCTGTCGCGGCGGCAGCAGGGTGAAGTAGAGCAGCAGCGCGCAGACGGGCTGCAGGCCGCACAGCAGCAGGAAGCGCGTACGGGAGCCGCGCACGCCGGCGGAAGCGCCGCGGCGTCGCGCGATCAGGCGCGTCCACGCAAGCAGCACGCCCAGCGTGAGCAGGCCGGCCAGCAGCCAGGGCAGGGTCGCGGGCAGGGTCATCGCGCGGGCTCCTGCTGCAGGGCATCGAGATAACGGCGGCCCGCATCGTCCGGTGCGGGCCGGCGCGGCACCCGTGCGGGCGGTTGCGGCGATGCCGACCACAGCAGCGCGCGCAGGCGCGCGCGGCAGGGCGCACACGCCGGGTCGCCGCGGACTTCATCGATGGCGGCGAACAGGTCCAGCGCATCCGGCACGCGCGCTTCATTCGCGCGCAGCCACGCCTGGAGCGCGTCCAGGTCCGCGCCATCCGCCGGCGCGCGATCGTTGGCCAGGGCGCGCCATGCGCGTGCGGGGGCCGCGTCCGCGTCGTCGGGCACGCGTTCGAGCGGTCCCAGCGCCCGCGCCGCGATACCCGTGCGATCGCCGCCCATCCGCCGTGTCTCGTCGATGGGCGGCAGTTCCGGGCCCACGCGTGCCAGGTAGATGCGCGTGGCCTGCTGCACCTGCTTGATGTATTCCAGCGCCTTGTACGCGAACGGCAGCGCCTGGTCCGGATGCCCCTGGCGCAGGTGCAGTTCCGATTGCCACATCTGGTCCAGCGCCTTCTTCAGGGTGGCGCGCGTCTGGGGGTCGAGCAGGGTGGCGGCCTCGGCGTGGTCGTGGGTGTGTCCGTAGGTTTCCAATACGTCGGCTTCGCGGCCGAAGCTCGCGCCCGTCGCCGAGGTCGCAGGGTCGTGACCGTCCTGGGCCGCGCCTGTGGAGGCGTGGTCGTGTCCGTCGTCTTCCGCAGGGTCGTGGTCGGCATCGCTGGTCGGCGGCGGTTGCGGTTCGCCCTCGGCTTCCTCGCCGAGGAACTGGCCATAGCGCAGGCGCAGGATGCGCTGGTCCACGCCGATCGCGTCCGCGCGCGTGACGAAGGTATCCGCCGCCAGGCCGCGCCTCTGCTTCTGCAGGGCCTCGGCGTCGATGATGATCTGGCGCTGGCTGCGGAAATAGGCCGGCATGACCTTCTTCACCAGCCCCTCCAGTCCCGTGCTCTCCTGGCCGAGGTCGGCCGGCCAGCGCAGGATCAGGCCGGGGCTCTGCGCGCGCTGTGACGCAGGCGAGCGCATGTCGTGCACCGTCAGCTGCGCGATCAGGTCGTCGCCCACCGCCATGCCGAGCGCTGCGAGGTCGAGCGATGCGGTGAAGCGGCGCGCGGTCGCCGGACCGGTGCCGTGCAGCGTCATCGCCTGGTCCTTGAATGCGATGTTCTCGCCGCTGCCCTGCGCGAGCGTCAGCTTCAGCGTGGCCGACGATGCGACCCCGTAGTCGTCGCGCGCCTCGAAGGCCAGCGACCAGCGCGACTGCCCCACGGCCACCAGGCTGAGGCCGCGATCGGGCGCCAGCACCTTCACCTCGGGTGCGCGGTCGGGAATCGCATCCAGGCGGCGCAGCTTCGGCGGCGGGCCCCCGGCGCCGGCGGCGACCACGCGGTACAGCGTGGACTTCGCCAGCACATGCGTCGCGTGCCAGGTATCGCCCTGGCGGACCAGCGCAAGACGCCGCCCGTCATGGAAAACGAGATCCGCGGCGGCCGGCTGCGGATCGAAGCGCAGCGTCCAGCCCAGGCGCGAACCGGCGGGTGCCTTCGCATCGAGCCCGGCTTCGTCGCGGGGTGGCCGTCCGGTGTAGGCCGGCGGTGCGACGTGCAGCCGCTGGGCGACGAGCCGCGGCACGCCGGGGGCGACGGGCGCCTCCTCGTCCGCGGGCGCCAGCGTGCGCGATTGCGGCGCGCGCGCAGGCCAGAGCGCGGCAGCGGCGACCACGAGGGCGGCGACCAGCCACATCGCCACGATGCGCGGCCACGGCCACGGTGCGCGCAGGTCCGGGGCCGGTCGGGTGCGCAGGCGTTCGCGCACACGCGCCTGCTGGAGCTGTTGCAGCGGCGTCAGCGAAGCGGGCGGCGCGAGCAGCAGATCGCTGCTGTCGTCCAGGTCCTTGCGCCGTGTGTCCAGCTGGCGGACCAGCCAGGCGGTATCGAACGCGCGTGTCCGCCGCCAGGCCAGCGCGGCGAGCACCGCGGTCCCGGCCAGCGCGACGGCGACGGCCACAGCGGGGGATGCGAAGCGCCACAGCAGGCCGGTGAGCGCGACGGGAACCGGTGCACCCGACAGCAGTCGGCCCAGCGCCGCATGGCGGCGGACCTGCGCGAGGCGGTCGCATGCGGACAGCATCATGGCGCCACGCTCCGCGTGCGTCGCGTGGCCATCCAGCGTTCCACCAGCACCAGCAAGGCGATCAGCAGCGCAAGCCAGGGTTGCAAATCGCGCGGCGCAACGGGATAGGCCGTGCCACCGCGGATGGGCGCGTAGTCCGTCGCCGGCACGCGCATGGGCGCCACGGCGGGACCCTCGAACAGCGCGCGCAAGCGGTGCGGGAAGTCGGCTTCGAGCAGTGCCGGCATCGCCTCGGGCCGCAGCGGCCGGCTAAAGCGCATCACCCGGCCCTGCCCGAATGCGGCGCTTTCGACCAGCGGGGCACCGTCGGCATCGCGCCAGGTCATCGGCGACATCGCAATGCCGTCCAACCTGGCTTCGTGGGTCAGCAACGCGACGCCACCGGCCGAGATCCATCGCGTGACCGGCGCGGGCACCGGTCCGGGCGCCAGCCACACCAACGGCTGCGACGGCGGAGGCAACGGCGCATCGATCGTCCCGATCCGCACGGCCGTCGAGCCGTTGGGTTGCCACGCGCGTGCGGCGGCGCGCAGATAGCGCAGGCCACGCTCGTCGCCCACCGGGTGACGGACCACCAGTGAAGGTGGCGGCGATGCCTTCGCCGACGATGCCGGCATGGCACCGCCGACGACGTTCCATGTCACCGCGCGCGACAGCGCGGGCCGTCCGGCATCCGCGCCCTGCAGCGTGGCGGGCACGATCACGGTCAGGGCGACGCCGGTGGGCAGCTCCGCATCCAGCTGCCGCAGCAGACTGCCGATGGCGGGCGTGCCGGCGGGCATCGGCTCATCCAGCGACGGGAAGTCCGGCGCCAGCCAGTGCAGCCGCGCGCGCGCATCGGCCGTCTGCGCGCGCACGACACCGGCATCCACGCCCGGCACGGCGACGACCCACGGGCGCGCATCGTCCCAGCCCGACAGCACCGGCCGCGCCAGCCAGAGCGCCAGCAGGGCGAGCAGCAGCAGGCGCAGCAGCAGCAGCGGCCATTCGTCGAAGCGGATGCGGTGGCGCGGCTTCGGTTTCTGCCGCAGCCAGCGCAGCGCGGCGAAATCGGTCGGTGTCTGCTCGTGCCGCCGCGCCAGGTGCAGCAGCAGGGGCAGCAGCAGGGCGGCGAGCGCGGCCAGGCCGGCGGGCAGTAGCAGCGCCAGGCTCATGCGTATTCCGCCGCGTCGCGCGCGCCGAACAACCGCCGCAGTGGCAGGTCCAGCGGTTGGTCGGTGTAGTGCCGTGCGTGGCGGATGCCGGCGGCGTCCAGGCGTGCGTCCAGCGCGTCCTGCGCCCGGCCGAACCGCCGCAGGTAGTCCGCGCGCAGGGCGGCCGCATCGCCCAGCAGCTCTTCGCCGGTTTCCGGGTCGCGGAAGCGGTGGCCGCCCGCGTACGGGAAATCCCGTTCGTCCGCGGTGAGCAGCTGGATCGCCAGCACCTCGCGCCGCGCGGCGGCCAGGCGTTCGGCCAGCGCTGCCATGGCGTCGTCGAACCAGTCGCTCAGCACCAGCACCAGATCGCCGGCGCCCAGGCGCTCGAACACGGGGCCCAACCGTTCCTGCGCGGGAAACCCGCCCTCGGCGCGCAGGCCATGCAGCGCCAGCAGCAGCTGGTCGCGCTGGCGCGCGCCGTTGCCCGGCGCCACCAACCGCACGCCCTCGCCATGCAGCACCATCAGCCCGAAGCGATCGCCCTGGCGCAGGGCCAGTTCGGCGACGCAGGCGGCCAGGCCGCGCGCGGCGTCGAAGCGCGTACCGCGGCTGCCGTCGCGCTGCGCCATCGACGCGGTTGCGTCCAGCACTATCCACACCGTCAGCGGGCTTTCGCGCTCGGCCTCGCGCACGAAGAAGCGGTCCGAGCGCGCATAGAGTTTCCAGTCGATCTGGCGCAGTTCATCGCCCGGCTCGTAGGCGCGGTACTGGGCGAACTCCAGCCCTGCGCCGCGGCTGCGGCTGTGGTGCAGGCCGATCCCCTGCGCGCCGATGGCGCGTCGCGCGGTCAGCCGCAGGTCCTTCAACCGGCTGCGGACATCGGCGGGAATCAGGTCGTGCGCCATCGGCAGGGCGGACTCAGCCGGCCAGCGGCACGCCACGCAGCAGCGCGGCGATCACGTCATCGGCACCGACCTGCTCCGCCTCGGCGGCGAAAGACAGCAGCAGGCGGTGCCGCATCACCGGCTTTGCCAGGGCCACGATGTCCTCGCGCGTCGCGGCCAGCCGCCCATGCAGCAGTGCGCGCGCCTTCGCGGCGAGCACCAGCGATTGGCCGGCGCGCGGACCGGCGCCCCAGCGCACGTACTTGCGGACTTCATCGGGCACGCCGTCGCCGGGCCGGCTGGCGCGTACCAGCTTCGTGATCCAGCGCAGCAGGTCCTCGCTGATGTGCACGTCGCGGACATGCTGCTGCAGCGCCAGCACCGCTTCGCCCTCCATCACCCGCGGCACGTCGCCGCCGGCGCGGCCGGTGGTCTGCGCCAGGATGTCGTGCTCTTCCTGTTCGGTGGGATAGTCGACGCGGATGTGCAGCAGGAAGCGGTCCAGCTGGGCTTCCGGCAGCGGGTAGGTGCCGGCCTGCTCCAGCGGGTTCTGCGTGGCCAGCACGAAGAACGGCGAGGGCAGTGCGTGGGTGGTGCCGGCGTAGCTGACGGTGCGTTCCTGCATGGCTTCCAGCAGCGCGGCCTGGGTCTTGGGCGGCGTGCGGTTCAGCTCGTCGGCCAGCAGCAGGTGGGTGAAGATCGGGCCCGGCTGGAAGCGGAAATGGCGGTGCCCGGTGCCGTGGTCTTCCTCGAGCAGCTCGGTGCCCAGGATGTCGCTGGGCATCAGGTCCGGCGTGAACTGCACGCGACGGAACTGCAGGTGCAAGGCCTGCCCCAGCGAGCGCACCAGCAGCGTCTTGCCCAGACCGGGCACGCCCTCCAGCAGGCAGTGGCCGCCCGCCAGCAGGCCGATCAGCAGCTGTTCCACCACGTCCTGCTGGCCGACGATGGCCTGGCCGATGGCGGTGCGGAGTTCGCCGAGTTTTGCCAGCTGCTGCTGGAGGTCGGATTCGGTGAGAGACGTCATGGTGTATCCCGAAAGATGCGTAGGAGCGCCCCATGGGCGCGATGCTCGTGCTCCGGATGCGTCGCGGCAGGAGCATCGCGCCCATGGGGCGCTCCTACAGGCGCAGGGGTGTGTGCGTTCACGTCGTCAGCGCGTAGATCACGAGATTGACGCCGAACCTGGTGTTGTCCTCGGCCAGGAAGCGCTTGTTGCGCCAGTCGTAATCCCATTCGCAGCCGTAGTCCTTGTTGCTGTACAGCACGCCGAGGCGGCCGTTGATCTCGATGCCCTGCAGGTATTCGTGCACCAGGTCGTCGCCCCAGCCGTTGAGTTCGAAGCTGGTGGCCGGCGGGCCGTCGAACTTGAAGAACGACGAATAGACGGCATGGGTGTTGGGCAGTCTCTTCATCGCCTTGGGGCCGAAGATCGAGGCCATCTGCGCTTCGAAGGACTTGGCGAACAGGCCATCGATGTCGTGGTTGCAGTCGTCCACGAACACGAAGCCGCCATTGCGCACGTAACGTTCGAAATGGCGGCGCTCCCCCGGGTTGAACTCCACCAGCTTGTGTCCGGCCAGGTAGCAGAACGGGGCGGCGAGCATGCGCGGGTCGGACAATGCCAGCACGTGCTCCTTCGGGTCCACGCGCAGGGTGGTGTAGTCGATCAGCGAGGTGATCAGGTTGGACGGCATGCGCGCGTCCACGTCCCAGTCGCCGGAGTCGTACTTCAGCCGGGTGAACCAGAAGTCGTAGTTGCCCGCCGCACGCGCGCCGCGCGGGACGCCGGCCAGCAGCGCCCCGGCCAGGCCGCCGCCCGCAAGCCGCAGGAACTCGGCGCGGGTCATGGGGCCAGGAACGAGTGCGGAGAAACGAGGAACGAATGCAGCTCCGCCTGTACCGGAGTTGCGACTAGGGGCCCAGCACCTCGTTGGTATCGACTATGGCCAGGCACCCGACTCGTTCCTCGTTCCTTTCCACTCACTTCTCGCCCTTACACCGCGTCCGACAGCGAGGTGAAGGTGAAGTCGCGCAGCTTCATCGGCGGGATCATCATCACGAAGCTGGACTCGTCGCCTGCCACGCGCACCGGCTTGCCCAGTTCCTCGATGTTGTTGAGCATGATCACCGGCGATTCGTTGAAGCGGAAGTTCTTCACCGGATGCTTGATCTGCCCGTTCTCGATGTAGAACGTGCCGTCGCGGGTCAGGCCGGTCAGCAGCACCGTCTGCGGGTCGACCATGCGGATGTACCAGGTGCGCGTGACCAGGATGCCCTTCTGGGTGCCGGCCACCAGCTCCGCCGTGGACTTGTTGCCGCCGGCCATCAGCAGGTTGCCCGGCGAGCCGATCGCGCGCTTGCCTTGCTTCTGCGCCCAGAAGCGCGAGTACTCCAGGTTGACCACCTTGCCGTTCTCGACGATGGCCATCTTTTCGCGCGGCAGGCCCTCTCCATCCCACGGCATCACTTCGGCGCCCGGGTGCCATGGGTCGGCGCTGATGTTCACGCGCGGGTCGTAGACCTGTTCGCCCAGCTTGTTGCCGCCGCCCTTCCTGGACAGGAAGCTGCGGCCTTCGTCGGCCTGGCGCGCGTCGAAGAAGTTCATCATGAACGAGATCAGGCCCGCGGCCGCGGCCGGTTCCAGGATCACCGTGTACTTGCCCGGTTCCAGCGCCTTGGCCTCGGCCGATTCGCTGGCCTTGCGCATGGCGATGCGGATGTCGCTGTCGGCCTTGAACGCGCTGGCGTCCTTCAGGTTGCGGCCGACCCAGCCGGAACCGCGGCCGTCTTCCGTGCGCACGGTGCAGGTGTAGTTGAACGCCGTGGCCTTCTGGTAGCCGAAGTTGCCCTTGCTGTTGGCGAAGGCCACGAAGCTCTGGCCATCTTCCAGGAAGCCGGCGGCGATCAGCTTTTCCGCCTTGCAGGGGCCGATCGAGTCGGCGGCCACCTGGGCGCGGAACTCGGGGGTGATGGCGGCGGTGGACTCGCTGAAGGTGGCGCTGGGCCTGTAGGTCTGCTTCTCCACGGCCGGCATGAACTCGGGATTCTCCGGCGCCAGCCGGGCGAGGTCTTCGGCGCGGCGTACCACGCGCTCCAGCGCGGCGTCGTCGAACTCGTTGATCGTCGCCACGCCCACGCGCTTGCCGAACGCCACCTGCACGCCCAGGTCGGTATTGCTGACGATGCCGCTGGTGGACACGTTGTTCAGCGCGAAGCGGATGTTGCCGTCGACGGAACCGGTCAGCGACGCGGTGCATTCGTCGGCCTTGGACAGCGCGAGGACCTTGTCCAGGATGGCCTTGGCCTGCGCTTCGGTGAGGATGCTCATGTTCTAGGGTCTCCTTGCGCCGGTCAGCCGAGCGAGCGGGCGGTGTTGATGACGTTGATGCCGTTGAAGCGCGCGGTGGACGACCCGTGGGAGACCGCGGACACCTGGCCGGGCTGGCCCTTGCCGTCGAAGAACGAGCCGCCCAGACGGTAGTCGCTCTCGTCGCAGACGGCGGCGCACGCGTTCCAGAATTCCGGCGTGCGGATCTGGTAGGCCACGTCCTCGATCTGCCGGGTGATCGTGCCGTTCTTGATCTCGTAGAAGAGCTGGCCGCCGAACTGCGCGTTGTAGCGCTGCTGGTCGATCGAGAACGAGCCGTCGCCGATGATGTAGATGCCGTTCTCGACGTCCTTCACCATGTCGGCCACGGACAGCTTGGTCTTGCCGGCGGCCAGCGAGACGTTGGCCATGCGCTGGAACTGCACGCTGCTCCACGAGTCGGCGTAACAGCAGCCGTCGGATTCGGTCTTGCCCAGGATGTGGGCCTGGTCGCGGATGGTCTGGTAGTCGACCAGCTTGCCGGCGCTCACCAGGTCCCAGCGCTTGGTCTTCACGCCTTCGTCGTCGTAGCCGACCGCGCCCAGGCTGCCGGGCTGGGTCTTGTCGGCGAACAGGTTGACCAGCTCGCTGCCGTACTGGAAGCGCTGCTCGCGCTTGTCCAGCGTGGCGAAGCTGGTGCCGGCGTAGTTGGCCTCGTAGCCGAGCACCCGGTCCAGCTCCAGCGGATGGCCGACCGATTCGTGGATGGTCAGCCAGGTGTGCGAGGGGTCCAGCACCAGATCGTACTTGCCCGGCTTCACCGACGGGGCGGTCAGCTTGGCGCGCGCCTGCTTGGCGGCGGCGATGGCGTCCTCCTTCATGTCGTAGGAGTGGCCGTAGTTGACCACGCCGTTGGGCGTGGTGAACTTCTGCCCGGCATCGCCGTCCAGGTACTCGTAGCCCAGGCCCATCGGCGAGGACAGGCCGTCGCGGGTGCGGAACTTGCCGCTGGCCTTGTCGATGGCGGTGACCGTCATCGGCACCCAGATGCGGTGCACGTCCTGGTCGATGTAGGAGCCGTCGGTGCTGGCGAAGTACTTCTGCTCGTTGACCAGGAACATCATCGAGTTGACGAAGTCGGCGCCGGCGTTGATCGCCGCGGCGTTGACGCCCAGCAGCAGGTCGACCTTGTCCTTGATCGGCACCTCCATCGCATTCTTCCTGATCGGCGTCTTCCACGACACCTCGCCGAAGCCCGGCGCCTTGGCTAGCTGCACCGGCGCGGTCTGGGTCTTGCTGTTGGCCTTGGCGATGGCGGCGGCCTGGCGCGCGGCGCCGGCCACGCCTTCGGCGGTCAGCGTATTGGTGGCGGCGAAGCCCCAGGCGCCGTTGGCGATCACGCGGATGCCCGCACCGGTGGACTCGGTGTTCACCACGTTCTGCACCTTGTCCTCGCGGGTGATCACGAACTGGCGCAGATAGCGGCCGATGCGCACGTCGCAGTAGGTCGCGCCGGCCTGCCTGGCGGCGGCGAGCGCGGCATCGGCGAGGCGCTTCTTGAAGGCGACATCAAGGGTGGACTGGAGTTGCTCGGCGGCGATCGCCTTGCCGAGGAAGGACGGCACCATCAGGCCGCCCAGGCTGAGGCCGGTCATGGCCAGGAAGTCACGACGTTGCAAGGCAGTTCTCCACCGATTGGGCCTGCGGGGCAGGCGGGGCTGCGACGGTAGTGCGTCGGCCCGCGCAGTCCCCGCGCAGGTCGTCGCCGATTCTTGCCCTGCATGCCGACAACGTCAAATGACTTTCGGCATAGATGAAGCCCGTCATCGTGATCGAACGGATCATCCGGGGTTTGCGCGCAGACCTCGAACCGTCATCCCAGCGTACGCTGGGATCCATCTTGCTCTCGCTCCGAATCAGACGGGAAGATCAAAAGCCAAATGGGTCCCAGCGTGCGCTGGGACGACGGCTGAACATCTATCCGAGGCTGCGCGCGGTGTTGATGATGTTGATGCCGTTGAAGCGCGTGGTCGCCGAGCCGTGCGACACCGCCGACACCTGGCTGGGCTGGCCCTTGCCGTCGAAGAACGACCCGCCCAGGCGGAAGTCGCGGGCATCGCAGATCGCCGCGCACGCACTCCAGAATTCGGGCGTGCGGATCTGGTAGGCCGCGTCCTCCACCTGCCGCGTGACCTGCCCGTTCCTGATCTCGAAACAGAGCTGCCCGCCGAACTGCGCGTTGTAGCGCTGCTGGTCGATGGAATACGAGCCGCGGCCGTGGATGTACAGGCCGTTCTCCACGTCCTTCACCATTTCGGCCACCGTCAGCGGGGCCTTGCCCGGCGCCAGCGAGACGTTGGCCATGCGCTGGAACTGCACGCTGCTCCACGAGTCGGCGTAGCTGCAGCCGTGCGGGGCATCCTCGCCGAGGAGGTGCACTTCGTCGCGGGTGGCCTGGTAATTGACCAGCACGCCGTCCTTGACCAGGTCCCAGCGCCGTGTCTTCACGCCTTCGTCGTCGTAGCCCACCGCGCCCAGGCTGCGCGGCTCGGTCTTGTCGGCGCTGAAGTTGACGATGGGGCTGCCCCACTGGAAACGCTGCTCGCGCTTGTCCAGCGTGGCGAAGCTGGTGCCGGCGTAGTTGGCTTCGTAGCCCAGCACGCGGTCCAGTTCCAACGGGTGGCCGACGTTCTCGTGGATGGTCAGGAACAGGTTGGACGGATCCAGCACCAGGTCGTACTTGCCCGGCTTCACCGAGGGCGCGGTCAGCTTGGCACGGGCCTGCTTCGCCGCCGCGATGATGTCCTCGCGCAGATCATAGGACGCGCCGTAGGCCACCACGCCGCCCGGCAGCATGAACCTGTCGGCAGCGTCGGCGTCCAGGTATTCGTACCCCATGCCCATCGGCGCGGACAGGCCATCGCGCGTCTTGAACCGGCCGCTGGCCTTGTCCACCACCGTCACGGTGAAGGGCACCCAGATGCGGTGCACGTCCTGGTCGATGTACGAACCGTCGGTGCTGGCGAAGTACTTCTGCTCGTTGACGACGAACATGCGCGAGGCGGCGAAGCTGGCGCCGGCGGCCAGGGCGGTGGCGTTCGCGTCCAGCAGCAGGTCCACCTTCTCCTTCACCGGCACCGCCATGGCGTTCTTCACGATGGGCGTGCGCCAGGCGACCTCGCCGACCCCCTTCAGCGGGGCCAGCTGCACCGGCTTGCCCTGGATGCGCGCATTGGCGCCGGCGATGGCGACCGCCTGCCGCGCCGCGGCCGCCACGCCCTCGGGCGTCTGGTCGTGGGTCGCCGCGAACCCCCAGGCGCCCTGTGCGATCACGCGCACGCCGACGCCCGAGGATTCGGTGTTCACCACATTCTGCACCTTGTCCTCGCGGGTGATCAGCGATTGCCGCAGGTAGCGGCCGATGCGCACATCGCAATAGGTGGCGCCCGCCGCGGTGGCGGCCGCCAACGCCGCCTCGGCCAGGCGCTTCTTCTTCGCCACGTCGCCCGGCTCCAGCAGGGCCTCGGCGGCGATCACCCGCGTGCCGGGCAGGGCCAGGCCCGCGAAGGCCAGGCCGCCGATGGTCAGGAAGTCGCGTCGCTGCATGCGCGTGTCCGGGCGGAGGAGCCCCGGACTGTCGTCGGCGTGCCGCGCAGCGTCAAGTGACGCCGGTCACGGGCGGGCGACGTGGTGCACAATGCGCGCATCCCGCCCAGGAACGCGCCCGCATGAAGTCCCGTCCGTCCGTACGCCCCGAGAGCGACGACGAGCAGCCGCGGCTCGCCGTGCTGATCGATGCCGACAACGCGCAGCCTGCGGTGATCGAAGGCCTGTTGGCCGAGGTGGCCAAGTACGGCGTGGCCAGCGTGAAGCGCATCTACGGCGACTTTACCAGCACCCGCATGACGCAATGGAAGCAGGCGCTGCTGAAGCATTCCATCAACCCGGTGCAGCAGTTCGCCTATACCAGCGGCAAGAACGCCACCGACAGCTCGCTGATCATCGACGCGATGGACCTGATGTACACCGGCCGCTTCGACGGCGTATGCCTGGTGTCGAGCGACAGCGATTTCACCCGCCTGGCCCAGCGCCTGCGCGAGGAAGGGCTGACCGTGTACGGCTTCGGCGAGCGCAAGACCCCGGATGCCTTCGTGCAGGCCTGCGACAAGTTCATCTACGTGGAGGTGCTGCGCAGCGAAGCGTCCGCGCCGGCCGCTCCGCCGCCGCCGAAGCCCGCGAAGAAGGCGGCCAGGCCGGCGGCGAAGAAGCCCGCGGGGCAGGCCGAGCCCACCGCCGCACCCGTGGTCGAACCGGCCAGGCACGAGTCGCTGCCGCTGAAGCTGATCCGCCAGGCCATCGAGGAGGCGAGCGACGACCAGGGGTGGGCCTTCCTCGGCAGCGTCGGCAGCTACCTCAGCAAGGTGCGGCCGGACTTCGATACCCGCCTTTACGGGCACAAGAAGCTCAGCGACCTGATGAAGGCGCATCCGCGCCACTTCACCGTCGAGGAGCGCGCCGGCGAAGGCGGGGCGAAGCGGTTCTACGTGCGTTCGGCGTAGCATGCGCCGCGCGCACGTCGACGCGTCGTGGAGAGGGCCAGGCGGTCGTGCGCATGGCGCACGCTGCGCGCCATGAGCGCCAGGCCCTTCGCCCCTTCCTGCGAACGCAACCAGGGGCCGATCCTCGAGGTGCTGCGACGCCACTTGGGCAACACGCGCCGCGTGCTGGAAATCGGCAGCGGCACCGGCCAGCACGCCGTGCACTTCGCCGCCGCGATGCCCTGGCTGTCGTGGCAGTGCAGCGACCGCGCGGACAACCTGCCCGGCATCGCGCAGTGGCTCGCTGAGGCGGCACTGTCCAATACGCCGCCCGGCATCGAGCTGGATGTCGAGGGTCGCTGGCCGGATACCCTGTTCGATGCGGTGTTCACCGCCAACACCCTGCACATCATGGGCTGGCCGCAGGTGGAAGCATTCTTCGCCGGGGTCGGCGGGGTGCTGCCGGCGGGGGGCTGCTGGCGGCCTACGGCCCTTTCAACTACGGTGGCGACTTCACCAGTGAAAGCAACCGAGCCTTCGAGCAGTGGCTGAAGGACCGCGATCCAGCCTCCGGCATCCGCGACTTCGAGGCCGTGGATGCGTTGGCGCGCGGCATCGGCCTGCGGCTGGTCGAGGACAACGCAATGCCGGCGAACAACCGCTGCATCGTCTGGTCCAGGCGTGGCGTGCGCCATGCGCACGGGCTTGCATCGCCAGAGGAACCATGAGGACAGCGCGATCTCGCCCTGCCGCATGGATTCATCAGGTCGTGCGCATGGCGCAGGCTACGGGATGAAGGTCTGTTCCGGATCGTCGAACGACTTGAATTCCAGCGCATTGCCCGACGGATCGAACAGGAACATGGTCACGTGCTGGCCCGGCCTGCCCTTGAGCCGCAGATGCGGTTCTTCGTGGAACGCGATGCCGGCGGCCTTCAGGCGCATGGCCAGGGCTTCCCACGCGGCGCGGTCCAGGTTCAGGCCGAAATGCGGCACCGGCACGGCCTCGCCATCGAAGCGTCCGTTGTGCAGCGGCTGGCCGTCGCCGCCGATGTGCGCGACCAGATGGTGGCCGAAGAAGTCGAAGTCCTGGTAAGACGCGTCGCTGCGTCCCATCGGGCAGCCCATCGTTCCGCCGTAGAAGCGGCGCGCCTCGTCCAGGTCGCGTACGGGGAAGGCGAGGTGGAACTGGCGGATCGTGCCGGCCGCCGCGTTCACGAGGCGGCCTCCAGCTGCGGCGCATGCGCATCGACGATGTTCTGCCAGAACAGATTCCACGCGCCGATGCTGCGCTCGTAGCCGCGCGCCAGTTCGGGCAGGACGCCGGGGTCGTGGCGCAGGTACTCGTCGATGGCCGCGCGGGTCAGCTCGCCGTGCACGATGTCCTCTTCGCCCGTGTGGATGGTCCAGAACTCCCAGTCGATCCGGTCCTCGTTCGCGCGCAGGTAGGGATGGGCGCGCATGTGCTCGAACATCACCGACAGATAGGTCTGGCACAGGCATTCGCCGCCCATGCCGCGCAGGCCGACGCCATACGCCACCGGGCTCCGGGCGAGGTCGCGGGTCAGGCCTTGCAGGATGCCCGTGTTCGCCGGCAGCGCCCGCTCGATGTCGCGCTCGTCCACGCCGATGCTGGCCAGGAAGCGGTCGTACACGGTGGGGTGTGCGCG
Source organism: Pseudoxanthomonas sp. F37 (assembly GCF_022965755.1). Lineage (NCBI taxonomy): Bacteria > Pseudomonadati > Pseudomonadota > Gammaproteobacteria > Lysobacterales > Lysobacteraceae > Pseudoxanthomonas > Pseudoxanthomonas sp. F37. Next base: position 186,322 of record NZ_CP095187.1, read on the forward strand.
CGCAGGATCGCCTTCGCCCAGTTCCTCGGCGAGGATCTGGCCCAGCAGGCTGCGCAGCCCGCCGAACGGCAGGCGCGAGACCAGCAGCGCGAGGTCGGTGATGTAGTCGATGGTGAAGAACCGGTACTGCACGCAGAAGCCGCGCAGTTCGGCGATGTCGAGGTCGGGGAGGACGCGCATGCGTCGCGCGGCCAGCGCTTCGGTCGCTTCCTTGGCCGCGTCGGCGAAGCGCCAGAACTGCTCCCGGGTCGTGGGGTGGTCTTGCATTGCTCGCTCCTGGGGGTGGCACGGCGGCACGCGGCGCAAACGCGTGTACACGCCGTCGTCACATGATGGAATCGGCCGGCGTGAGTAGAACGTGCACAGTCCGAGGGCTTGGGCGCGTTGTGCGCGCGACGCGCAAGGGCGCCGCTCATGGATGTGAAGAGAAGCGCAGGCGGCGGAGCCGCGCCGTTGCTAGCATCGGCTCCATGATGCGGACGAGCGATGCAGCGCGCATGCCAGCGCAGACGTGTGACCCCGCGGGCGCGGCCGAGGGCGTGCGACTGCTGTGGACCAGCGGCTGGGATTCGACGTTCCAGCTGCTGCGCCTGCTGCTGCAGCACCGACTGCCGGTGACGCCCTACTATCTGGAAGACGCCACACGCGCCTCCACCGGCACCGAACTGGAGGCGATCGCCCGGATCACCGCCGCACTGCATGCGCGGTACCCGCATACCCGTGCGTTGCTGCGGCCGTTGCGGCGCTTCCCGGTCGCCGGACTGGTGCCCGATCCCGTGATCGAAGACGCGCTGCGCGAAGTGCGTACCCGGACGTACATCGGCAGCCAGTACGCGTGGCTGCCGATGTTCTGCAAGCAGCACGGCGTGGAGGGCATCGAGATGAGCGTGCACGTCGACGACAAGGTGCAGGCGCTGCTGTCCTCGCGCGTGGTGGCGTTCGAACAGGCGGGCGCTTACCGCAGCGTGCGCGTCGCCAGCGGACAGGCCGGCACGCCCGAGTACACGTTGTTCCGCTACTTCAGCTTCCCGCTGTTCTCCATCGACAAGCGGGCCATGCAGCGCCAGGCACGCCTGGCCGGCTGGGAGCCGCTGATGGCGATGACTTGGTTCTGCCACCGGCCGCTGCGCGGCAGGCCGTGCGGGGTCTGCGCCCCTTGCGTCTACACGATCGAGGAAGGCCTGGGCTGGCGGGTGCCGCGGGCGCGGCGGGCGCTGTCCTTCGTCTACCGCACGTTCGCGCGGCCGCTCAAGCCGCCGCTGCGGCAGGCGCTGGCGTCGCTGCGGGGAGGTCGCGCCTAGGCCGGCGTGGCGCGAAAGAAGCAACCCCGCCGAAGCGGGGTTGCCGGTCATGCGGCCTGCACGATGTGCAGGGCCTTGGGGTTGCGCCACAGTCCCAGCAACTCGGCCTCGCGCGCCTTGGCGGCGTGCAGGTGCTTTTCCTTGACGTGCCCGTAGCCGCGGATGTGCTCGGGAATGCTGGCGATCTCCACGGCCAGGCCCAGCTTGTCCGCGTCCAGCGCCGACAGCAGTTCGTCGATGGTGCTGGCATAGTCGGCGATCAACCGGCGCTCGCCCTTGCGCTCCTGGGTGTAGCCGAAGACGTCGAAGGCACCGCCGCGCAGGAAGCGCAGCTTCGCCAGCAGGCCGAAAGCCTTGAACATCCACGGGCCGTATTCCTTCTTCATCAGGCGGCCATGCGCGTCCTTCTTGGCGAACAGCGGCGGCGCCAGGTGGAAGTGCACCTCGTAGTCGCCTTCGAACTGCTGCTCCAGCCGGCGCTTGAACTCGCCGCTGGTGTACAGGCGCGCGACTTCGTACTCGTCCTTGTACGCCATCAGCTTGAAGAAGTAGCGGGCGACCGCTTCGGTCAGTGCGGTCGAACCCGGCGCGCGGGTGTTCTCGGCGTTGCGTACCTTGGCCACCAGGTCCGTATAGCGTGCGGCGTAGGCGGCGTCCTGGTATTCGGTGAGGAAGGCGCTGCGGCGCGCGATCAGTTCGTCCAGCGAGCGCGACAGGCGCAGGTCGTCCAGCGGCAGGAACGCGACGCCGCCGCCATTCGCGCCGTCCTCGGGCAGGCCGCGGAGTTCGCTCTCGTTGCCGGGATTGCGCGGCGCTGCGTTCGCGCCCCACTCGGTGCTTTCCCACTCGCCCGGCGGCAGCACCTGCAGGGCGCGCGGGGTACGCTCGCTCTCGGTCTGCGCATTGCGGATCAGCCCGGCGGCCTCCTGCACGGCCTGCGGATTCACCACCGCCAGGCGGCCCCAGGCGAAGGCGGTCTTGTTCATCTCGATGGCGGCGCCGTTGAGCTCGACGGCGCGCATGATCGCCTCGTACGAGATCGGCACCAGCCCCTGCTGCCAGGCATAGCCCAGCATGAACAGGTTGCTGGCGATCGCATCGCCCATCAGCGCGGTGGCCACCTGGGTGGCGTCGACCAGCATCGGCTCGCGGCCGCCGAGGGCGACCTTCACGCCGGCGATGATGTCGGTGGCCGGGAACTGCATGTCCGGATGCGTGGTGAAGGTGCCGGGCATCGCCTCGTAGGTGTTCAGCACCACTTGGGAGCGCTCGCCGCGCACCTTCGACAGCACCCAGTAGTCGTTGACCACCACCATGTCGCAGCCCAGCACCAGGTCGGCCTCGCCGGCGGCGATGCGGACGGCGTGGATGTCCTCCGGCGTGCGCGCGATGCGGATGTGCGTGGTCACCGCGCCGCCCTTCTGCGCCAGGCCGGTCTGGTCGAGCACGCTGGCGCCCTTGCCTTCCAGGTGGCCGGCCATGCCCAGCAGCGCGCCGATGGTCACCACGCCGGTGCCGCCGACGCCGGTGATGAGGATGTTCCAGGGCTGGGCCAGGTCCGACTTGAACGCTGGCGCCGGCAGCGAGGCCAGCAGGTCCGCCGCATTGGCCTTCTTGCCCTTGCGCGGGTTGCCGCCGTGCACGGTGACGAAGCTGGGGCAGAAGCCGTCGACGCAGCGGAAGTCCTTGTTGCAGTTGGACTGGTCGATCTCGCGCTTGCGGCCGAACTCGGTTTCCTTGGGCAGCACCGACACGCAGAAACTCTTCACCCCGCAGTCGCCGCACCCTTCGCAGACCAGCGTGTTGACCATCGTGCGCTTGGCCGGGTCCGGCAGCTTGCCGCGCTTGCGGCGGCGGCGCTTTTCGGTGGCGCAGACCTGGTCGTAGATCAGGATGGAGACGCCTTTCACCTCGCGCAGGCGGCGCTGCACGTCGTCCAGCTCCTTGCGGTCGAAGAACTCCACGCCGGACGGGAAGAGCTCGCGCTTGCTCCATTTGCCGATCTCGTCGCTGACCACGACGATGGTGTCCACGCCTTCGGCGCGCATCATGTGCGCGATCTGCGGCACCGACAGGGTGCCGTCCACCGGCTGGCCGCCGGTCATCGCCACCGCGTCGTTGTAGAGGATCTTGTAGGTGATGTTCACCCCGGTGGCCACCGACTGGCGCACGGCCAGCGAGCCGGAATGGAAGAACGTGCCGTCGCCCAGGTTCTGGAAGACGTGCGGGGTCTCGGTGAACGGCGCCTGCCCGGACCAGGTGACGCCTTCGCCGCCCATGTGGGTGAAGGTATCGGTGCTGCGGTCCATCCACGTGACCATGTAGTGGCAGCCTATGCCGCCGAGCGCGCGCGAGCCTTCCGGCACCACCGTCGAGGTGTTGTGCGGGCAGCCCGAGCAGTAGTGCGGCACGCGCGGGAAGTTGGCGCGGGGTAGCGCCATCTCGGCTTCCTTCTCCTCCATCCAGCGCAGGCGCTGTTCGATGGATTCGGTCGTGAAGAAACGCTGGATGCGGCGGCCGATCACGCCGGCGATGGTGGCCGGGGTCAGCTCGCCGGTGGACGGCAGGATCCACTCGCCCGCTTCGTCGTACTTGCCGACGATGGACGGGCGCGTACCCGCGCTGGCCGGCCAGTTGTAGAAGTACTCCTTCATCTGCCGCTCGATGAAGGCGCGCTTCTCCTCCACCACGACGATGTCTTCCAGCCCCTTGGCGAACTCGGTGATGCCCACCGGTTCCAGCGGCCAGGTCATGCCGACCTTGTAGACGCGGATGCCGATGTCGGCGCAGGCCTGCTCGTCCAGGCCCAGGTACTCCAGCGCCTGCAGCACGTCCAGGTAGCTCTTGCCGGTGGTGACGATGCCGAGGCGCGCGCGCGGCGAATCCAGCACGATCCGGTCCACCCGGTTCGCCCGCGCGAACGCCTGCGCCGCCGCCACCGCGTACTTGTGCAGGCGCATCTCCTGGTCCAGCGGCGGGTTGGGCCAGCGGATGTTCAGCCCGCCGGCCGGCATGGCGAAGTCCTCCGGCAGCACGATCTCGCGCGCGAACGGGTCCACCTGCACCGAGGCCGACGATTCCACCGTCTCGGCGATCGTCTTGAAGCCGATCCAGCGGCCCGTGTAGCGGCTCATCGCCCAGCCCACCAGGCCCAGGTCCAGGATGTCCTGCACGCCGGCCGGGTTGAGGATCGGCATCATGGCGCTGACGAATTCGTCTTCCGAGCCGTGCGGCAGGGTGGAGCTGCGGCAGTTGTGGTCGTCCGCCGCCAGCGCCAGCACGCCGCCGAACTTCGAGGTGCCGGCCGCGTTGCCGTGCTTGAACACGTCGCCGCAGCGGTCCACGCCGGGACCCTTGCCGTACCACATGGCATAGACGCCATCGACCTTGGCGCCCGGGAACAGGTTGGTCTGCTGCGTGCCCCACACCATCGTGGCGCCCAGGTCCTCGTTCAGGCCGGGAGTGAACTTCACGCCCGCCGTCTCCAGATGCTTGCGCGCGCGCCACAGCTCCAGGTCGAAGCCGCCCAGCGGGCTGCCGCGGTAACCGCTGATGAAACCGGCCGTGTTCAGGCCCGCGGCCTGGTCGCGCAGGCGCTGCATCAACGGCAGCCTGACCAGCGCCTGCACGCCGCTCAGGTAGATGCGGCCGTCGGTACGGGTGTACTTGTGCTCCAGCGTGTAGTCGCTGTCGATCACCCCGAGCTGCGGCAGATTGGCGGACGAGGGTGAGGTGAGTTCGGCGGTGCTGGTCATGGCGGGCCCGTGCAAGCGGCTGGCGAGGCCCGACAACCCCCGGGCGCGAAGGCGCGCATTGTAACAGCGGCCTTTTCTGTGACGCCCGTCACTTCGTCATTGTGCGTTGCAGCGGTTAGCATGGGGTCGGGGTACATCGGCTGTCTGGGGGACGTTCGTGAAATCCGGTAAGTGCATGCTGCTGGCCGCCGTGCTGGCATCCGTGGTGTTTTCCGCGCACGCACAGAGCGTGCCCAAGCCCAAGGAGTTCTATTTCGACGAGGACAAGGCGACGGTGCGGCCGATCGTCGTGGTCGAGGGCGAGGGAGAAGCGCAGGTGCAGGCGCTCGTGCGTGAACGCGACCGCGGCCGTCGACAACTCGAGGCCACCGCACAGCTGGCCCACATCGCTTTCAGCGACGGGCGCGCGGACCTGGGCAGCCAGCTCTACCAGCAGGCCCTGGCGCAGACGGACACCAAAGGCACGCTGGGGCGCGCCGTGCGGTGGAACTACGCGTGGGACCTCTTTCGCGCGGGCCAGGTCGAGCCGGCGCTGACGCGCTGGGTCGAAGTCGCCAGCGCCTACGGATCGCCCTCGTGGGCGCCGCCCACGCTGGCACTGGCGCTGTGGCGTCTGGACCGCAAGCAGGAAGCGGTTGCCTGGTTCGGCGCCGCCGTGCGCACGGAACCCGCCGTCTGGATCGACGCACGCAACTTCGCTTCGCAGCTCCCGGACTGGAAGCAGGAAGATCGCGACACGCTGGCCGAAGTCCTGGGTGCCTGGCAAGCCAATCCACCGACCTGGCCCTGACCGCGTGAGACAATGGGCCCGGTGGGCGGCCGCAGTGTGCGGTTGCCGGAAGGGCGCGCGCCTCGATGATCAACAACGACCTCGGCATCGAATCCCATCGCGCACGCCTGGATGCGGTGGGCAGGGTCCAGATCCCGGCGTTCCTGCAGGAGTCGTCGGCGGAACGACTGCGTGAGTGCCTCAGCCGCGAAGTCCCGTGGGAGCCCGGCCAGCGCAGCGACAGGCCGCCGCTGTTGCCCGCCGCCGCGCAAGGGCTGCCGCCCCCCCAGCAGGACCGGGCTCGCCTCATGGAGGCGGTACGCAGAGCGATGGGCGGGTTCGAATTCTTCTTCGATCGCTTCAAGATGATCGAGGCGCGCCGCGACGGCCTGCATCCGGGACTGGTGCTGCACGCGGTGGTGGATTTCCTCAACTCGCCCGAGTTCCTCGCCTTCGCGCGCGAGCTTACCGGCGATGCCGATATCCGGATGGTGAGTGCGATGGCCGTGCGTTACCGCCCCGGCCACTTCCTGCGCATGCACGACGACAAGTCGCACGAGGAAGACCGGGCGTTCGCCTACGTCATCAACCTGGGACGCCGCTGGGAAGCCGACTGGGGCGGCCTGCTGCAGTTCGTCGATGACCGGCAGAACGTCGTCGAGACTTTCACCCCGCACTGGAACAGCCTCAGCCTGTTCCGCGTGCCACAGGCGCATCAGGTCAGCCAGGTGGCGCCTTGGGCGGGTGACCATCGTTACAGCATCACGGGCTGGTTCCGCCGCTCCTGAAGTCTGCGCAGCGCGCAGACATGCTCCCGCGTCCCCGATAGGAGGTGTCAATGTCCCTGTTGCGACCCCTGGCTTGTTGCGCGCTGCTGCTTGCCGCATCGCACGCCGCCGCCGCCGACCGCATCGCCGGCCGCGCCTTCGCCACCCGTTCCGATGTCATCGCGCCGCACGCGATGGCGGCCACCTCGCATCCGCTGGCCACGCAGATCGCGCTGGACGTCATGAAGCAGGGCGGCACCGCGATGGACGCGGCCATCGCGGCCAACGCGGCACTCGGCCTGATGGAGCCCACCGGCAACGGCATCGGTGGCGACCTGTTCGCCATCGTATGGGATCCGAAGACGAAAAAGCTGCACGGCTACAACGGCTCCGGCCGCTCGCCGAAGTCGCTCACGCTGGACTACTTCCGGCAGCAGGGCATCACCGACATCCCGCCGCACGGCCCGCTGCCTGTCAGCGTGCCGGGCACGGTGGACGCGTGGTTCGCGCTGCACGGGCGCTTCGGCAGGCTGCCGGTGAAGGACCTGCTGGCGCCGGCCATCCGCTATGCGCGCGAAGGGCACCCGGTGCACCAGACGATCGCCTACTACTGGGAGCGATCCGTGCCGCGGCTGTCGAAGTTCCCGGGCTTCACCCAGCAGTTCACCCTCGACGGGCGTGCGCCGCGCATCGGCGAGATGTGGAAGAACCCGAACCTGGCCGACACGCTGCAGAAGATCGCCGATGGTGGCCGCGATGCGTTCTACAAGGGCGACATCGCCCGCACCATCGACACGTACTTCAAGGCCAACGGTGGCTTCCTGTCGTACGAAGACATGGCTTCGCACCGTGGCGAGTGGGTCCAGCCGGTCAGCACCGGCTACCGCGGCTACGAGGTCTGGGAGCTGCCGCCGAACGGGCAGGGCATCGCCGCGCTGCAGATGCTCAACGTGCTGGAAGGCTACGACTTCTCGAAGATTCCGTTCGACAGCCCCGAGCATGTGCACCTGCTGGTGGAGGCGAAGAAGCTGGCCTTCGCCGACCGCGCGCGCTGGTACGCCGATCCCGCCTTCCAGCCCGCGCCGGTCGCGCGCCTGATCTCCAAGCCGTACGCGCGGGAGCGCGCCAGGCTGATCTCCCCCGACAGGGTGCTGCGCGAAGTGCAGCCCGGCACGCCGAAGGAACTGGACGAAGGCGACACCATCTACCTGACCGTCGCCGACAAGGACGGGATGATGGTCTCGCTGATCCAGTCCAACTACCGCGGCATGGGCAGCGGCATGGCGCCGACGGGCCTGGGCTTCATCCTGCAGGACCGCGGCGAAATGTTCGTGCTGCAAGGGTGCGAAGGTGCCGCGCCGCATCCCAACTGCTACGCACCGGGCAAGCGCCCGTTCCACACCATCATTCCCGCCTTCATCACCAAGGACGGCAAGCCGTGGGTCAGCTTCGGCGTGATGGGCGGCGCCATGCAGCCACAGGGCCATGTGCAGATCGTGATGAACCTGATCGATTTCGGCATGACCCTGCAGGAAGCCGGCGACGCCCCGCGCGTCCAGCACGAAGGCTCCACCGAACCGGTGGGCAGCGCGAAGGCCATGAGCGACGGCGGCGTGGTGCAGCTGGAATCCGGCTTCCCCTACGAAACCGTGCGCGCGCTGATGGACAAGGGCCATCATGTCGAATGGGCACTGGGTCCCTACGGCGGCTACCAGGCGATCAGGCGCGACCCCGAGACCGGCGTGTATTACGGCGCCAGCGAGAGTCGCAAGGATGGGCAGGCGGCGGGATACTGAGGCAAGACATCATGCTGAGACGCTTTTGGTTCAAGATCAATCGCGGCCTGGGATATGGCGTGGCCGCGATGCGTGCGGGCCTGCCTATCAACAACATGACATTGAAGGATGAGGATCGAATGCGCAGGATTGTTGATGGCACTGCTCGCTTTGCTGGCTTCTCCTGCAGTTGCGGGCGAAGCAAAGAGCGAACGGTGGGAGGCGCTGTGGGACAAGCAGGCTGTGCAGACCGCGACGTGGGAGGGTGCTTCCTATGAGCAACGGTTGATCACGACCCACAATACGTTCTGGTCGAGCGTGTACGCGAAATGCGCTCGTACAGCGAAGAGCGCCGGCATCGATGAGTTCAGTGCGGTCGCGGTCATCGATGCAGAAGGCAAGATCACCGAGTTCGTGATCTTTCCGGACAACCCCGCATTAAAGTGCTTTTCGGAGGACATGGTGGGCAGGAGGTATCCAGCGCCCCCCGTTGCGCCTTTCCATGAAGGTTTCAGCGTCACCCTCGGAAAGCGCTGAGGTCGCACCGTGTATCGCCTGCATCCGGGAGCCGGGCTATGCATACGTGGATACTGCTGACGGTGTTCCTGCTGGGCGTGGCCGATCCCCCGCCGCCACCACCGCTGCCGACGGCGGCACGCTCACGGCTTTATGGTTTCTGTGCGCCGAGCGAGGGCAACGAGGCAAGAACAGTTGAGCGTTTGCAGGGCGACTACCGCATCGTCGGGCTGTCCCCGAAAGCTCGCGAGCCCTATTCGGGCACGATGAAGGTCGTGGCATCCACCGCGACCGAGATCCGCCTGGAGGCAAGGATCGGCACGAAGACCCGGAATGCCACCGCGCGTTACGTGCGGTGCGGCGAAGGCGCGAAGCTGTTTGTCACCGTCGACCGCCCCGGTGTGCCACAGTAGCTGTACCGCGTCGTTCATCACGATTACGACAACCCGCGCAGGGCCACCTGCAGCGGGCAGGCGAGTGACGGCGATGGCGACAAGGGCCTGGAGGCCTGGTTCGAGATCGTACCCTGACGTAATTCATAGGTTGGGGTGAACAGAGCGAACTCCAACATCGCAGCAACGAAGCATCACCTGTTGGGTTTCGCAAGATCACCCCAACCTAACGCGCTGCTCCTACTCAACCCCTCCGCCGAACCCATCCCGTTCAAGGAACGCCGTGGAAGCTGATCCTGTCATCCGTCAACTTGTGGAAGCCGTGGCCCGGGAGCATGGGCTTACGATCTCCTACGACACGTATTACGACGCAGGCAACTGGCAGCTCTCGTGGTGGGAGGGGGGTGTGCGACAAGCGATCGATGTCCAGGAATATCCGGATGGCTGGATCGAGGTGTCGCGTCAGAGCACGCTACCCCACGCTACCAAAGCTGCTGGCATGGGCGCGTCGTACGGTACCCATGTTTCCGCGTTGGGAGCGCGCGGAGCGCGAGGCATTGGCGAGACTTCCTTGGCCGGGATCGGTTGAGGATGTGCGGAGCGTGATCGAGTCGGAACTTTTTGGATGTTCGCGCGCTGTACAAGCCACCGAGACACAGCCGTAGTACGGATTGAGCCGCAGGCGATGCATACCATTCCCTGCTCCCTTGTCATGGACAATGTCCGCAACGGTGGGCCAAGGCCCACCCTACTCATTCACTAGGCACACACATGCCCACACTCCCCGCCCTCCCCGAACTCACCCCCGGCCTCTACCGCCACTACAAAGGCAACGACTACGAGGTGCTCGCCGTGGCGCGGCACAGCGAGACGCTGGAGCCGGTGGTGGTGTACCGCGCGCTGTACGGCGAAGGCGGGCTGTGGGTGAGGCCGTACGCGATGTTCTGCGAGGACGTGATGGTGGACGGGCGCAGCGTGCCGCGCTTCGCGCCGGTTGAATGAGGCCCCCATGACCACCTGCATCGCCCTGCTCCGTGGCATCAACGTCGGCAAGGCCAAGCGCATCGCCATGGCGGACCTGCGCGCGCTGCTGGAGGACATGGGTTACACCGACGTCGCCACGCTGCTCAACAGCGGCAACGTGGCCTTCAAGGCGCGCAAGGGCGCGCCGAAGAAGCTTGCCGCCGACATCTCGGCCGCCATCGCGACGCGCCTTGGCATCGAGGTCCCTGTCATCGTGGTGTCGGCCAAGGAACTGGCGTTGATCGTCCGCGAGAACCCGTTCGCATCGGCCGACGATCCCTCGCGCCTGCTGGTCGCCTTCGTGGCGGACGCCGGCATGCTGTCGGCCATGTCGGCGATCGAGCCGCACGTCGTCGCGCCGGAACAGTTCCACATCGGCACGCGCGCCGCCTACCTGCATTGCGCCAGCGGCATCCTGGAAAGCAAGGCGGCCGAAGCGCTGCTGGGCAAGGCGGGCAAGGCTGCCACCACCCGCAACTGGGCCACCGTGTTGAAACTGCGGGCGCTGGTGGACAAGATCGATGCCTGACGTCCGTTCCCGTCCCTGCCGATGCCATCCCACATGACGATCGCGCGCTTCCGTCTGTTCCTGATCGCTTCCGCGACCCTCTCCATCGCGGCCATCGCGACGGCCTTCCTTCCCGGTGGCTACTCGCAGGCGCTGGCGGATGCCTACGCCAGTGAGCCGCCGCCGTGGTTGTTCAAGAAGGAAGGGATTGCGACCGGGGTGGGGATGGCGGCTCTCGCCATCACGGTGGTGGGGTTCGCGGGCCTCTTCCTGTTGAAGCGCTGGGGTCGCACGCTGTCGCTGGGCATCACCGTGCTGTGCCTTCCCCTGTATCTGCTGACCGGTCCCACGATGTCGTCGCCGATCGAGGCGATGCTGACCGATGCGTCGACGCTGGCCTGGGGCGCATGCCTGGCGCTGGCCTACTACTCGCCGGTCGCCGCGCGCATCGAGGGCCGGGTTGCATCGGGCCCATAGACGTCGCCGATGTTCTCTTTTGCGGTGACGAAGGAATTCTCTTCGGCGGCGAACAATGGAACAGCGATGACGCACCTCCGGGGTGCGGCATCTCGGTGGATGCTTCGTCGACGAAGAGAGCAACCTCGTCAGCGCACGTCAGACCTTCGATGGCACACATCGAGGTGTGAGTGGGTCCGCGGGCGCATCGCCGGCCCTGGGGCCTGCGTCAGAGATCGAATCCCAGCAGCAGCGGGTCGTGGTCGGAGCTGCGGAACGGCACGCTGGCATCGCCGTCGGCGTAACCCTGCGCATCCTGCTCGTCGGCGTTGATGTGCCACTCGGCGGCGCCGCGCAGCTGCTTCGCCAGTGACGGGCTGAGCAGGGCGTGATCGAGGCGGCCGGTGAGGCCGCTGTAGACGTAGCTGTAGGGCTGTTCGATGCCGGCCCGGGTGAACGCATCCACCCAGCCGGCGTCATCGCGCAGCCAGCGCACCGGCGCTTCCATCGCATAGGCGTTGAAGTCGCCGAGCATGACGATGCGGTCGCTGCGCGTGCGGGTGGGGTCGGTCTTCAACCAGGCATCCAGGCGCTTGGCCGAATCCAGGCGCAGCGCATTCCAGCAGCCGGCACCGTCCTTCTGGTCGGCGTCCGCGCCCGTGGCCTCGGAACAGCCCTTCGACTTCAGATGGTTGGCGACCACGACGAAAGGCGCGCCGCGACCGCGCACGAAGGCCTGCGCCAGCGGGCTGCGGCTGCGTTCGCCGAACGGGCCTTCCAGCAGCGTGGCGGACTTGCCGGTGGGCTTCACCCTGTCGCTGCGGTAGATGATGCCGACGCGGATGGTGTCCGGGCCGGGGCCCTGCTTGGCGTCGACGAAGCGCCACGTGCTTGCGCCGGCGTTCAAGGCAGCGACCAGCTGGGCCAGGCTGGAGTCCGCGCCGTAGCCGTCGTTCTCCAGTTCCATCAGTGCGGCGATGTCGGGGTCCAGGCCGCGGATGGTGGCGGTGAGTTTGGCCATCTGCGCCTTCAGCTGGTCCGGCGTCCTGGCGCCGCGCTCGGTGGGGAAGCCGCCGCCCTTGCCGTCGCCGTTGAACAGGTTCTCCAGATTGAACGCGGCGATGCGGACGTGGCCCGCGACCTGCGGCGCGGCCGGGCGTTCCGGCGGGGCGATCGTCGGCGCGGTGGTGAGCTGCACGCGCCAGCTGCCCAGGCGCTGTTCCACGATGCCCTGCACGCCGGTCAGCACGGTGCCGGTGCGCAGCGCCTGGCCGGGCTTCACGTACCAGACGGTGGCGGGATCGCGCTGGGCGCTGCCGTCGTCCAGCAGCAGGGTGCGGCGCGCATTGTCCGCAGCCAGGCGCCGGGCTGCGGCACTGCCGGGTGCGGCGAGTTCGCTGGGCTGCCAGAGGCGGCCGTCGAAGCTGGCGATCAGTTCGCCGAAACGCTCGAGCGTATGCGTGCCACTGAGCGTGAGGGGGGCGTCGATGCGGACGAGCATGCCTTCCAGCGGCTCCCACGCGCCGGGCAGGGCGGTCAGCACGGTGGGCGCGATGCAGCCCTTGCCGCGCGGCTGGATCACCGGTGCGTGAAGTGCGGTCAGCGTGTCCTCGCCACCGGCCTTGCGCTCGCCGACGATGCCGCGCACACGCAGACGGTCGCCAGCGGCGACGGACGGCGCGGGCGCGCCTTCTTCGAAGGCCACGAACAGGGCGTCGGACGTCGTCGCCTGTCCATCCCCCGCGTCCTGCATGAAGAAACCGCCCAGCTCGGGAAAGGTCGCCGTGACGATGCCTTCGACGGTGACGGTCTGGCCGTCGAGCGCGCTGCGTGCGGTTTCGCCCTGCACGTGTCCGATGGGGGTGACGTGCTCCCTGGGCGTGAAGGCGCAGGCGGGCGATGCGAGGGTGGCGAGCAGTGCGAGGGTGGCGAGCAGTGCGAGGGTGGGCAGCGTGCGGGAAGACGTCATCGAGAGGCGACCGTTGAAGCGAGGTGGCAAGGGTAAGCGGAATGGGTGACGGGAGGGTTTCCCCCTTGCCCCGCGAGCGGGGAGAAAGGAGTGTTGGAGCCTCCTGGTGCGCCACAAACAGAAACGCCGCCCGGAGGCGGCGTTTCGGCGGAAGGCGCGAAGCCTTACTTGCTGTTGGCCAACATCCAGTCGACCGTGGCCTTCACTTGCTCGTCGGTGAGGGCCGGGTTGCCGCCCTTCGGGGGCATGATGCCGCCGTCCGGGCCGGTGAAGCCTTCGATGGCGTGCGTGTACAGCATGTCCACGCCCTTGGCGGCGCGTGCGCCGATGCCGGCGGCGTTCAGCATGGGGGCCTTGCCCACGCCATTGGTGTGGCAGGCGCCGCACAGGTTCTTGTAGATCTCGCCGCCGTCCAGGGTGCCGCCATAGGCGACCTGGGACGAAGCCGCCGCTGCAGCGGCGGCGGCGGCAGCGGCCTGCGCCGCCGCACCGGTTTCACCGGCATAGACCGCGCCGGCCGGCGCGATGCGCGCCTCGGTGATCTGGGCGGCCTTGGGGTTCACTTCCGGTGGCAGGCTGTCGTGCAGGAAGTACGCGCCGACGATCAGGCCCGCCGTGACCAGCATCAGGAAGCCGATCACCATCGAGAAATGCTTGAGGAATTCGAGGTCGTAGTTACGCACTTTCCACCTTTGGCAGCACGGCCGCGGGGCCGCGCATGGCTACGAAACGGGGGCCGGCGGATGGCGCAGGGCGCGATCCTGGCGGGACCGGGCGCCGGAACGCCGCGGGCAAGGCGGCATTATAAGCAGTGAGGCCGTCTTTGCCTCAACACCGGCGCGCTGCGGTCACTGCGTCAGATAGACCTGCAGCGGGGCGCGCAGGGCCTGCAGCAACGCACGGATGGGATAGCCGGCACCGGCCCCCTGTCCTGAAAGGGCCTGCTGCAGCACCTGCCGCTTCTCGCCGCCCTCGATGTGCAGGTACAGGCGGCCGGCCTGCCGCAGCACCGGCAGGGTCAGGGTGATGCGCGGTTCGCCTGCGCCGGGGGCGAGCATCGGCAGCACGCGTTCCGGGGCGTCCGGATCCATCGCTTCGGCCAGACGGTCGCCGCCGGGGAAGAACGAGGCGGTGTGGCCGTCGCCCCCCATGCCCAGCACCGCCACGTCGAGCGTGGCGGGCAGGGCGGCGGTCACGTCCGCCAGCACCAGGTCCGGCGAAGCCGCCGGGCGGTACAGCGGCACGAAGCGGGCGCCCGCGGCGGCCTCCTGCAACAGGTGTTCCTTCACCAGCCGGGCGTTGGAACGCTCGTGGCGCTCATCCACCCAGCGTTCGTCGACCAGGGTGACGGTGACGTTCGCCCAGTCCATGGGCTGCCGGGAGAGCGCCTGCAGGAAGCGGCGCGGCGTCGTGCCGCCGGACAGGGCCACGCTGGCTTCGCCGCGCAGGGCCAGGGCCGCGCGCAGGTCGTCGGCCACGGCCTGGGCCAGGGCCTGGGCGACGGCGTCGCCGTCCGGGAATGGGTGCAGCTGGATCTGCAGGGAGAGATCGGTGGGGGGCATGGAATGGCTCGGGAGTGGGGGCTTCCCGGGGGAAGGCGGTCCGGCCTGGCGCCGGGTGAGGGGCCCCGCAATGACGGGGCCGGCGACGTCAGACGGTGTCTTCGTGCCAGGTGCGGCCGTCGCGTTCGACCAGGGCCACGGCGGCGCTGGGGCCCCACGAACCGGCGGTATAGGGCTTGGGCGTCTCGCGCAGGTTGTCCCAGGCCGACAGGATGGGGTCGATCCAGGCCCATGCGGCCTCGACTTCGTCGCGGCGCATGAACAGGGTCTGGTTGCCGCGCACCACGTCCATCAGCAGGCGCTCGTAGGCTTCCGGCTGGTGCACGCCGAAGGCCTCGGCGAAGCTCATGTCCAGCGGCACGTGCTGCAGGCGCAGGCCGCCGGGGCCGGGGTCCTTGATCATCAGCCACAGCTTGACGCCCTCGTCCGGCTGCAGGCGAAGCACCAGCTTGTTGCCCATCACCGGACCGGCACTGTCGTCGAAGATGGAGTGGGGGATCTGCTTGAAGGCGATGACGATCTCGGACACGCGCTCGGCCAGACGCTTGCCGGTGCGCAGGTAGAAAGGCACGCCGGCCCAGCGCCAGTTATCGACTTCGGCCTTCAGGGCCACGAAGGTTTCGGTGCGGGAATCGGGTTTGCCCAGTTCCTCCAGGTAGCCGGGCACGGCGGCGCCGCTGCTGGCGCCGGCGCGGTACTGGCCGCGTACGGACAGGTGGCCCACGTCTTCGCCGCGGATCGGCTTGAGCGAGCGCAGCACCTTCAGCTTCTCGTCGCGCACGGCATCGGCCTGCAGGGCGGCGGGGGGCTCCATCGCCACCATGCACAGCAGCTGCAGCAGGTGGTTCTGCACCATGTCGCGCAGCGCCCCGGACGTGTCGTAGTAGCCGGCGCGTTTCTCCAGGCCGACGGTTTCGGCCACGGTGATCTGCACGTGGTCGATCCGGCTGGCGTTCCACAGCGGTTCGAACAGGATGTTGGCAAAGCGCAGCGCCAGCAGGTTCTGGACCGTTTCCTTGCCCAGGTAATGGTCTATGCGGAAGATCTGGCTTTCGGCGAATGCGCTGCCCACGGCGTCGTTGATGACTGCGGCGCTGGCCGAATCGTGGCCGATCGGCTTCTCGATCACCACGCGGGCGTTGCCGTTGTTCAGCCCGTGCGCGCGCAAGCGGTCGCAGATGGCCACGAACAGCGTGGGGCTGGTGGACAGGTAGAAGACCCGGATGCGCTCGCCGGTGGCCAGCAGGCGGGTGGCGAACTCGTCCCAGCCCTCATCCTTGGTGGCATCCAGGGCCAGGTAGCCCAGCTTGTCGAGGAAGGCGGGCAGCCTGGCCTGGAGGGTTTCGTCGGCAGCGGCGATGCGGGCCAGGGCTTCGCCCACCTTGGCCCGGTACTCCGCATCGCCCTGCTTGTCGCGGGCCACGCCCAGGATGCGGCTGTCTTCCGGAATCTGGCCATCGGCATAGCGTCGCAGCAGCCCTGGCAGCAGCTTGCGCAACGCCAGGTCGCCGGTGCCCCCGAAGATGACGAGATCGAAGGTGTCGACGGGCAGGGTCTTCGCGGTCACGGGCGTGTCTCGGCGCACCAGAATGGAGTGCAACCATACCACCGAGCTACCATGGATCGCCAACAGGTCCGGTGCTGTGAAGACATTGTTGCGTCATTGGTACGTCACTGGTATCTTGTTCGCCATGCAAAAAAACCTGCTCGAGGAATACCAGAGGTTGCAGACCGGTGAGTCCACCCGGGCGGTGGCCTACCTGCGCCTGCGCCGTGCGCTGCAGAACCTCATGGACGCGGGCGTGTTGCGGCCGGGCCAGGCGCTTCCCAGCGAGCGCGATCTGGCCCAGCTGCTGGATCTTTCGCGGGTGACCATCCGCAAGGCACTGGCCGGCCTGATCGAAAGTGGTCTGCTGGTGCAGCGGCAGGGCGCGGGTACCTTCGTTGCCGAGCGGATCCTGCGACAGTTCTCCCGCCTGACCAGCTTCACCGATGATCTGCGCGAGCGCGGGCTGAATCCGCAGGTGAAGTTCCTGGAGCGTTCGGTGGGGGAAGTGACCCCGGAAGAATCGATGGCGCTGAACCTGTCGCCAGGCAGTGGCGTGGTGCGCATGTACCGCCTGCGGCACGTCGACGGCTCCCCGATCGCCATCGAACGCACCTTGGTGCCGTACGCGCTGCTGCCGGATCCGGACAGCGTGACGACTTCCTTGTACGAGGCGCTGGACGCCTACGGCCATCGCCCCAAGCGGGCCCTGCAGCGTCTGCGGGCCGTGGCGCTGGATGAGGAGGCGGCCCGCCACCTCGAACTGCCGGTGGGGGTGCCGGGCCTGCTGGTCGAGCGCCGGGCCTTCCTGGAAGACGGACGGGTCGTGGAGTCCACCCGGTCCTACTATCGCGGCGACGCCTACGACTTCGTCGCCGAACTGCAGAGCGACTGACGCCTGCCGCAAGCCCTGACGGGCTTGCCCACCCTGATCCCAGCCCCCTGACCTGCCATCTCCCGGATGGCGGGATGCCTTCGCTTGCGCGCCAATTGCGCCTTTCCCGCAGCGAATCCCAGGCCCCTGAGCGTCAAGAAAATGGCGTGCCGTACGTGAAAAGTGTGATCACGTACATGAATGTAGTGGCATCCGTCCGCAATTTGACGCTAAGATTACGTGAATATGTAATTGCCATCACATTTATGGATTCCGTGTCCTCTCCGGGGCACAGGCCGCGAATTGTGACGTAAATCCCGAAAAGCCGCGGCGACTGGGGGGCGGCGAGGGGTGGCAACTTCAAGACAGCCTTGGGGGAGGCAGTCCCCGGCTGGCTCGTCCAGATTCAGCGCAAGGGACTACCGTGCACGGCCTGACCTACTTGTTCAAAGCGGCCCTCCGCCGCCAGATGGCGACTACATCGGGCCTGCTGCTGGCCACCCTGGCGCTCCTTGCGCCCGCCCACGCCCAGACCTCGGTCCAGAACAGCGCCACGGTGGCCCTGCCTGCCGGCTCTCCGGTGGTCGACAGCAACCCGGCGAACAACACCTCTACCGCCACCGTCGACGTACTCGCGCTGCCCCGCCTGACCCTGGTCAAGCAGGTCGTCAACGACAATGGCGGCACCGCCGCCGCCGCCGAGTGGACGCTGGTCGCGACGGGGACCTTGAGCACCCTCTCGGGCGCGACGGGTACGGCGGCGGTCACCGGCGCGGCGGTCCCCGCAGGGACCTATGCCCTGTCGGAGACGGGCGGACCCGCGGGCTACACCGCCAACACCTGGAGCTGCGTGAAGAACGGGGGTGCAGCGGTATCCGGGAACAGCATCAGCCTGGCCGGCAATGATGTCGCGACCTGCACCATCACCAACGACGACCGTCCCGCCACCCTGACGCTGGTCAAGACGGTGGTCAACGACAACGGCGGCACCGCCACGGTCGCCAGCTTCCCGCTGACAGCGACCGGTCCGACCACGATCACCGGCATCAGCGGCACGGCTGCGGTGACCAACAGCCCGGTCAATGCCGGCGTGTACACGCTGTCGGAAGTCACGGCGGCCGGATATGCCGCCGGCGCATGGAGCTGCACGGCCGGCACCCTGTCGGGCAGCCAGCTGACCCTGGCCAGCGGTCAGAGTGCGACCTGCACGATCGCCAACGACGACCAGGCGGCGACGCTGACGCTGGTCAAGACGGTGGACAACACCGGTGGCGGAACGGCGTCCCCGGCCGACTGGACCCTGACCGCGACCGGCCCGACGTCCATCAGCGGAGCAGGCGGTGCGAGCGGTCAGGTCTCCGCGGGCACCTATACGCTGGCCGAGTCCGGCGGTCCCGCCGACTATGTCGGGAGCGGCTGGAACTGCACTGCCGGGACGCTGAGCGGCAACCAGCTGACGCTGGCCAACGGGCAGTCCGCGACCTGCACCATCGTCAACACCTTCCAGTCCGCACCTGCGCTGACGCTGGACAAGACGACGACCACGCCGAGCTATGCGTCGGTGGGTGAGGTGCTGTCGTACAGCTACCTGGTGACCAACAGCGGCAACACGACGATCACGGCGGCCATCACGGTGAGCGACGACCGGATCGCGACGGTGAGCTGCCCGGCGCTGCCGGCCGGTGGCCTGGCGCCGACGCAGTCGATCACGTGCACGGCGACGGACACGGTGACGCAGGCGGACATCGATGCGGGCACGGTGACGAACATCGCCCGCGCCAGCGATGGCACGACGAGCTCGCCGCCGGACACGGTGACGGTGACGGCGACGCGGAATCCTGCGCTGACGCTGGACAAGACGACGACCACGCCGAGCTATGCGTCGGTGGGTGAGGTGCTGTCGTACAGCTACCTGGTGACCAACAGCGGCAACACGACGATCACGGCGGCCATCACGGTGAGCGACGACCGGATCGCGACGGTGAGCTGCCCGGCGCTGCCGGCCGGTGGCCTGGCGCCGACGCAGTCGATCACGTGCACGGCGACGGACACGGTGACGCAGGCGGACATCGATGCGGGCACGGTGACGAACATCGCCCGCGCCAGCGATGGCACGACGAGCTCGCCGCCGGACACGGTGACGGTGACGGCGACGCGGAATCCTGCGCTGACGCTGGACAAGACGACGACCACGCCGAGCTATGCGTCGGTGGGTGAGGTGCTGTCGTACAGCTACCTGGTGACCAACAGCGGCAACACGACGATCACGGCGGCCATCACGGTGAGCGACGACCGGATCGCGACGGTGAGCTGCCCGGCGCTGCCGGCCGGTGGCCTGGCGCCGACGCAGTCGATCACGTGCACGGCGACGGACACGGTGACGCAGGCGGACATCGATGCGGGCACGGTGACGAACATCGCCCGCGCCAGCGATGGCACGACGAGCTCGCCGCCGGACACGGTGACGGTGACGGCGACGCGGAATCCTGCGCTGACGCTGGACAAGACGACGACCACGCCGAGCTATGCGTCGGTGGGTGAGGTGCTGTCGTACAGCTACCTGGTGACCAACAGCGGCAACACGACGATCACGGCGGCCATCACGGTGAGCGACGACCGGATCGCGACGGTGAGCTGCCCGGCGCTGCCGGCCGGTGGCCTGGCGCCGACGCAGTCGATCACGTGCACGGCGACGGACACGGTGACGCAGGCGGACATCGATGCGGGCACGGTGACGAACATCGCCCGCGCCAGCGATGGCACGACGAGCTCGCCGCCGGACACGGTGACGGTGACGGCGACGCGGAATCCTGCGCTGACGCTGGTGAAGGCGCTTACGGGCAATGCCGATGGCGATGCCAGCGGCACGGTGAGCGTGGACGACGTGCTGACCTACACGGTCACGATGACCAACACCGGCAACACGACCCAGGCCGACGTGGTGGTGAGCGATGCGCTGATCGCCCCGGACAGCACCACGTGTCCGAATGTGGCGCCGGGCGCGACCTGCCAGCTGGTGGGTACGTACACGGTGACCCAGGCCGACGCCGATGCGGGCAACATCCACAACACGGCGGTGGTGACCGGTCCGGTCTGCCCGGCGGGCAGCACCGATCCGGCCTGCACCACGGAGATCGACACCCCGGTCGAGAACCCCGTCGTGACCTACAGCAAGTCCGTCGTCCTGCCCGCGGGCCAGACCGAGGTTTCCGCAGGCGATACGCTCGCCTATGCGGTCTCCGTCACCGTCGCCAACGCCCGTACGACGGGGCCGTTGACCCTGACCGACACCCTGGGCGCCGGCCTGGATCTGGGCACCGTCTCTGCAGGGGTGTTCTCCTGCAGCACCCACCCGCTGGTCTGCACCCTGGCGGCGGGCACCGTGCCGGGCACTTACACGGTGGCCTACACGGCCACGGTCAATGACCGCGCCACCGGCACGGTGAACAACGCGGTGGTCGGTGCCGGCGACGATGCCCCGACCTGCGCAGGCACCTGCAGCACCGAAACCCCGGTAACCGAGCCGTTGCCTCCGCTGGTGACGTACTCCAAGAGTGCAGCGCTGCCGTCAGGCCAGACCGAGGCCCGCGTGGGTGACACCGTCACTTACATGCTGACCACCCACGTGGTCAACGCGGTCACCTCCAGTGACCTGGTGCTGACCGACACGCTGGGTCCAGGCCTGGATTTCGGTGCGGTGACCGATGCCGGTGCGTACACCTGCAACGGCGCCAACCCGCTGGTGTGCACGCTGCCGGCGGGCACGGCGCCGGGCCCCTACACGGTGACCTACACCGCCATGGTCAACGACCAGGCCGTGGACACGGTGGACAACGCCGTGGTGGCCACGGGCGAGGATGCGCCCACCTGTGCGGACACCTGCACGACGCAGACGCCGGTCACCGCGCCCCACGTGGTGGTGTCCAAGTCGTCCGACCCGGGCACCGGTACCCGGGTGCACGTGGGCCAGACGGTGCGCTACACGCTCACGGTGGACATCAGTGGATCGGCCCTGCGCGAAGCGCTGGTCCTGGTCGATACGCCCGATCGCGGCCTGACCCTGGGGGCACTGCCCGCCGGCTGCACCTTCGACGGCGCGCGGCTGACCTGCCGCCTGCCGGCCGGTACGCCTGCCGGCGTACACGGGCTGACCTACGAGGCGGTCGTGAACCCGGACGCCGGCCCGGTGGTGGGCAACCAGGTGAGCGCATCGGGCGGCGGTGGCGAGCCGCCCACCTGCACCACCTGCAGCACGGAGCACGAACTGGAAGCACCGGAGATCCGCCTGACCAAGACGGCGGGCAGCCGCGAAGTCCGGATCGGCGACCTGGTGCGCTACACCTTGACGGTGGAGAACGTGGGCAGCGTGGACCTGGTCAACGGCAGCGTGGTGGACACGCCGGCGGCGGGCTTCAGCTATGTGGAAGGTTCCCTGCTGGCCAGCGATGCCGACGCCATGGCCACGGTGTCCGGCGGCACCCCGCTGCGCTTCAGCGGGGTGGACGTGGCGGCGGGCCAGAGCGCGAGCCTGGTCTATGTGATGCGCGTGGGCGCGGGCGTGCGTCCGGGCACGCACGTCAACCAGGCCCAGGTGCGCTCGGCCACCGGCGATCCGGTGTCCAACGTGGCCACGGCCGACGTGACGCTGACGGCTGATCCGCTGCTGGACGACAGCCTGGTGTTCGGTACGGTGTTCAACGACCGTGACGGCGACGGCTGGCAGGACAGCGCCGCGCTGAGCGATGTGAAGGTGCAGGGCGGCTTCGCACCGGCGGCCTACATCGCCCACTCCACCACGGTCGATCGTGGCGCGGGCCCGCAGCCGGTGCCCGATGCGAGCTCGCCGCTGCTGCACGGCATCGCCGTGGGCGCCATCAGTGGCCGTCAGTCGGTGGCCGATCCGGTCGAGGACCATGAGGTGGTGATCCGCCAGCGTCTGAACGAGCTGAGCTTCACTGACGACTTCGTGCTGACCAGCAACCAAGGGGTCACGGTGCGCATGGATGCGGCAGGCAATACCCGTGTCGAGCAGTCCGGTGAAGCGGCCAAGGGCCTGACCGCGGCAGCCCTCACGGTCGAACGCCGGGTGGCCCAGTCCGAGGGCGGCTACGTGGTGGATTACGTCATCCGCAACACCGGTATCGACGAGCGCGGTATCCCCGGCGTGCGCATCGCCTCGGTGGAAGGCCTGCTGATCGAGACCGACCAGTACGGCCGCTACCACCTGGCGGACGTGTCCGGCGGGGCATGGGAGCGCGGTCGCAACTTCATCCTGAAAGTCGACCCGTCCACGCTGCCGGCCGGAGCGCGGTTCAGCACCGACAATCCGCTGCTGCGTCGGGTCACCCCCGGCGTGCCGGTCCGCTTCGACTGGGGCGTCACCCTGCCGGAACAGGTGATCGAAGGCGGATCGGAGCAGGTCGAGCTCGAGATGGGCGACGTCTTCTTCGCCCCCGGCAGCGCGGAAGTGCGCGAGAAGTACCTGCCTGTGATCGAGGCGATGGCGGCCAAGGTACGCCAGTACCAGGGCGGCGAAGTGGTCATCCAGGCCAATGGCGACAGCCAGGGCCTGGCCTTCGAGCGCGCGCATGCGGTCAAGGCCGCCCTGCTGGACAGGCTCGATGTCGCGTCCGCCCAGGGCCTGGTGGTCAGCGCCCGCGGCACCGTCGACGATCCGTCTTCGATGATCGTGGGCGTGGACGAAGGCGGCGCGCTGCTGGGCACGGTGCTGTTCGATACCGACAAGGCGGCGATCCGGCCCGAGTTCGAGCCGTTGCTGGACAAGGTGGCCGCGGCCCTGGAGAGGACCGGCGGCGGCAGCATCGCCATCGTCGGCCACACCGACGTGCGGGCCTCGCACGCCTACAACGTCGCCCTGGGCATGCGTCGCGCCAGGGCGGTCTATGAAGCGCTCGCCAAACGCCTGAGTCCGGAGGTGCGTGCCCACGTTCGCGTCGAAGCCAGCAACGACCCGGCAGCCCCTGTCGGCGTACGGAAGTGAGGGGGCCGGTCATGAAGAAGCGCATGAAGATGAAACTGCTGGACTACACGCTGATCGGCCTGCTGGCCGGCACGGCGCCGCTGGCCGGCGCACAGACGGCTGCGCCGTCGCGCCCGCCCTCGCAGGCGCAGCAGGATGGCCTGGCCGGTGCGGCCGCGGCCGTGGACTGCGACGGCGAACGCTGCACGGGCGAAGAAGGCCTGCTGTTCCGGCTGCGCACCCGCGGCTACGACAGGCCGGTGACGCAGGGGACCGACAGCACCTCGAGCTCCGAAGCCCTGCAACCGGACCGCCGCGTCACCGTGGCGATGGAGCAGCCGGGCAAGGCCACCGCGATGGGCAAGTTCTCCATCGACCTGCCTGGCGGCGGCGTCATCTGGGCCACCGAAGACCCCACCCTGGGCCAGGCCGAACTGTCGGTCTCGGCGCCCTCGATGGTGCCGTTCGACGGGCAGCGGATCGCCCGTCCGGTGCAGTTCTATGTGCGCGGCAACTATCCGGCCTTCATCGAGCGGATGGAGATCACGCTGTACCGCAGCAGCGATGGCGACCTGATCGAGCCGATCGCCTCGGTGCCGGTCCAGGTGGCGGCGGTGTCGAGCACGTCATGGGAGGGCGCACTGCCGGACCGGTATCGGTTCCGCAAGGGCGACGAACTGGTCTACGTGCTGCGCGCCTACGGCAAGGATGGCGCGTTCGATGAGACGTATCCGCGTACGCTGCAGCTGGTGTCGCTCGAGGATGCCGAGCGCGGCATCGACCAGTTGCGCACCGATATCGAGCGTTCGCAGGGCGCCTCGCTCAGCGCCGAGCAGGCCCAGACGCAGAGCCTGGTGGAAAGCGTGTTCTCCGGCAACGGGCTGCGCCAGCAGAACATCCCGATGTACGGATCGCGCATCCGCATCCAGGGCCGCAACATTCCCGCCACCGCCTCGCTGACCCTCAATGGCGAGGCTTATCCGGTCGATCAGGAGCGCAAGTTCGTGGCCGAGTATCTGGTGCCGGTGGGCCACCACCGGTTCCAGATCGGTCTGGGAGGCGGTCAGGGCGCTGGCGGGTCGACAGCGTCCCATACGCTGGATGTCGATGTGACCGGGCGCTACTTCTTCGGCGTGGGCCTGGCCGATGTGACCATCGCGCAGAACAAGGTCAGCGGCTCAAGCGCCGCGTTCGCCAACGACACGCGCTATCAGGACGATGTGATCAGCGACGGCCGGCTGGCGTTCTACGGCAAGGCCAAGCTGCGCGGCAAATACCTGGTCACGGCCCAGGCCGATACGACCGAACGGGACCTGGAGCGGCTGTTCAACGGCTTCACCCAGGCCGATCCGCAGGACGTGTTCCGCCGCCTGGATCCGGATCTGTACTACCCCGTCTACGGCGACGACTCCACCACCTACCGCGACGTGGACACGATGGGCCGGTTCTACCTGCGGGTGGACTGGGACAAGAACCAGGCGCTGTGGGGCAACTACAGCACGGGCATCGCCGGGACCGAGTACGCGCAATACCAGCGCTCGCTGTACGGCGCGGCGCTGAACTGGCGTTCGCTGGCCACCAACCGCTGGGGCGATCCGGGCACCGAGCTGCGCGTGTTCGGCTCGCAGGCCGAGACGGCGCCGGGCCACAACGAGTTCATCGGCACCGGCGGCAGCCTGTACTACCTGCGGCATACCGATCTGCTGCCGGGTTCGGACATCGTGACCCTGGAGATCCGCGACCTGACCACGGGCCGGGTGGAGAACCGCGTGGTGCTGCAGCGGGGGGCGGACTACGAGGTCGACGAACTGCAGGGCCGCATCCTGCTGACCCGTCCGCTGGCGCAGGTCACCCGCGAGAACATCCCCACCCTCACCCGCGACGCGCCGCTGGATGGCTTCGAGCAGCGCCTGCTGGTGGACTACGAGTGGGTGCCCTCCGGCTTCGATGCCGACGACGTCAGTGCCGGCTTCCGCGGCAAGCACTGGTTCGGCCACCACGTCGGCGTGGGCGCCACCTACGTGCAGGAGAACCGCGCCGGTGAGGACTACACGCTCGCGGCGGGCGACCTGACCCTGCAGGCCGGCAAGGGCACCTACCTCAAGGCCGAGTACGCCCAGACCGAATCCTTCGGTGCGCCGGTGTTCTTCTCGGACAACGGTGGCCTGAGCTTCATCCAGCAGAACGACACCAGCCTGAGCCGCGAAGGCGAGGCCAAATCGCTGGAGGCGCGCGCCAACCTCAAGGAGCTGGGCTGGACCGACCAGGACTGGAGCATGGGCGCCTGGTGGCGCAACACCAGTGCCGGCTACTCGATCTCGCGCTACGACACCGGCCAGGCCATCACCGAGTACGGCGCTGAAGTGCAGGGCCAGTTCACCCCCAACCTCGGCGTGTACGCACGCTACACCCGTGCCGAGAGCGCCGCCGAGTCGCTGACCCAGGCCCAGGCCACGCTGGAATGGCGCCTGGACGACACCCGCACGCTCAGCGCCGAACTGCGCCGCGTGGATACCGAAGGCACCTCCCTCGATGCGGCCGGCACGCTGGGCGCGGTAAAATACCTGCAACGCTTCGGCAGCACGCTGGAACTGTACGGGCTGGCGCAGTTCACGCTCGACGACGACGGTGGCCAGTACGCCGACAACGATGCGCTGACGCTGGGTGGCAAGTACCTGTATGGCGACAACTCGTCCGTGGGCGCGGACGTCACCACCGGCGACCGCGGCCAGGCGGCCACCGTGAATGCCGAGCACCGCCTGACGCCCGAGCACTCGGTGTACGGCGCCTACACGTACTCCACCGACACCACGGCCTACGACTCGCTGTTCACGCGCAACGCGCAGAACGGCTGGACACTGGGCCAGCGCTGGCGCCTGTCCAACCAGGTCAACCTGTACAACGAAAGCCAGTTCCTGAAGGAGCCCAGCCAATCAGGCCTGGCCCATACCTTCGGCATGGACTTCTATCCGGCGCAGGGCTGGAACATGGGCTTCACCTTGTCCGACGGCGAGCTGACCAACACGGCCGGCGGCAACGTCGACCGCCGCGCGATCAGCGTGTCCGGTGGCCGCACTTCGCCCGACACGGACTGGCAGAGCAAGCTGGAGTGGCGCGAGGATCGCGGCGCCGAGCAGCGCGAGCAATGGGTCAGCACCCACCGCCTGACCCACAAGATCAACGAGAGCTGGCGCATCGCCGCGCGACTGAACTATTCGGATACCGACGACCAGCTCAACCCGCTGGCCGGCGCGAAGTTCATCGAGGGCAACGTGGGCTCTGCCTACCGGCCCTGGGACAACCAGCGGTGGGGCGTATTCGGGCGCTATACCTACCTCTACGACCTGGCCACGCTGGGCCAGCTGGGCGGGGCCGAGTACGACCAGAAGTCGCAGATCCTCTCCTTCGAAGGCGTGTACAAGCTGGACCAGCGCTGGGAATTCGCAGGCAAGCTGGCCCGTCGCGAGGGCGAAGTGCGGATGGGCCGCGGGACCGGCGTGTGGCTGGACTCGGCCACCACCTTCGCCGCCGCACAGATGCGTTACGACCTGCGTACCCAATGGCATGCGCTGGCCGAATACCGCTGGCTCGATGTCGGGGACGGGGGTACCAAGCAGGGCGTCCTGGTGGGTGTGGACCGCGACCTGAACAAGAACTTCCGCATCGGCGTGGGCTACAACTTCACCGATTTCAGCGACGACCTGACCGACTTCGACTACGACCACAGGGGCTGGTTCCTCAACCTGGTGGGCACCTACTGACCCACCGCGGGCCGGGGCCCAGGACGGGCCCGCGGCCGGCACCGGATCATCGCCCAGCGGCGGCGGGCGTGCCCGCCGAAGCGTTGCGGGATGCCGGAAGGAAATTCCCGACCAGGGCATTCCGGATACGCACCGTCGCCGAATGACGCGGGCCCAACTGGCGGCTGGCTTCCACCAGCGCATCCTGCAGCAAGCCCTCCGCACGCCTCCGGTCCGTCGCGGCATCCGGCGCGCTGTCCGCCGCGCGCAAGAGCAGTGCCTGCGCCAGCAGGTACTTGGCCCTGGGCGAAGGCTGCTGGCGTTGCCGGGTGGTGTGCACCACTTCCTGCAGCATGCTGATGGCATGGGTCAACGATATCCGCCGAGCGGATCCGGATTGGGTGGAAGCGAGTTGGACCAGCGCCTGGGCCTGCTCCTCCTTGGCGGCGAGCGTGGTGGGATGGCGGGGGCCCAGGATGCGTTCCAGCAGCTGTATCGCGCCGTCGGACACGCTGACGCTTCTCGACACGTCATGCGGGCGCTCCAGGCGCGCTTCCAGCAGTAGCTGGTGCGCGTACTCCGGGTGTGCTTTCCCGTAGGCGGCGACGATGGCCGCATGCGTCTCACGCAGGGTGGCCGGTGGAATATGGGCGGCCTGTCCCTGTCTTTCCAGCACCTCCAGCCTCAGGCGCCGGCTGCGTGCGGTGTCCGGATGCTCCGGGCCCAGCCGCTGCCGGCGCGATGCGAGCAGCGCTTCCGCCACCTGCCCGGCCTGGCGGTGGTCCTCTTTCAGCAGCAGCAGCGTCAGCCGTGCTTCGTTGACGCTGTCGGCCAGCGATGGGGAGGCCTCGCGGGCCAATGCCGTTGCGGTATCCAGCTCGCGACCGGCGTCGGCAATGTTCATCAGTTGCAGATGCCACTGGGCACGCAGGATCGACAGTTCGACCTGGGTATCGAGCGCCGCCTGCGACCTCAGGCCCGCCGCCACGGTCTGCGCGAAGCCCAGGGCGTCGAACGCGGCGTCGTGCTCCGACAATCCCCAGTGGGCACGCGCCAGCTCCGTCAGCAGATTGAGGGTGGTGATGTCCGCCGTGGGGCGGGCGGATGTCGACTGGCGAAGGCTTTGGGCGGCGACATCGCGCGCTTCGGCATGGCGCGCCTGAAGATTGAGCAGGGTCGCGAGGGTGGCCTGCGTCTCGGACTGGTGCGCAGGACTGTCCGTCAGCAGCCGGTTGGCCTGGGAGGCCAGCGCAAGCGCGTGCGAATAGTCGCCCAGCACGGCATAGCTGCGCGCCAGGGAGGTCAGCGCGCGGGCACGGATCACCGGGCTCGACGAGGGCGGCAGTGCACGCAGGTGCGCTTCCGTCTTCTCGAGCAACTGGCGCGAGGACGGGCGCGCTTCGGCCAGACCGGACAGCGTGGCCGCCCCCAGGGTCTGCTCGAACATCGTGGACACCAGCAGCATGTCGCGGGCTTCCTGCTGGCCGCGCCAGTGGAGCCATGCGAATACGCCCGCCGCCGCCACGCCCATCAGCATCACCATGCCGACAAGCAGCGTGGGCAGTGCGTTTCTCTGGAAGAAGCGGCCGATGACATACGCACGGCCTGCGCCACGTGCCCGCACGGGCCTGCGCGCCAGCCAACGCTCCAGATCGTCGATCAGAGCGCCGACGCTGGCATAGCGCTCGCCTGGCTCCAGCGCGACGCACTTCAGTGCGATGGCATCCAGGTCTCCCCGGAGTTTCATGCGCAACATGCAGGTATCGCGGCATTGGCGCAGATAGGCGACCTGCGGAAGGGCGGTTGCGGCCAGCCTCGAGGGCGCGTGCGCGGAACGTACGCCGATGCCGGTCAGCTGGGCGTGCAGTGGCTGCGGCGGGCGGGGCCATGCATCCACCATCAACCGGTAAAGCACCACGCCCATCGCGTGCACGTCGGCCGCGACCGAAGCGGTGCCCCCTGTCAGCAGTTCGGGCGCGGTATAGCCGCTGGACACCGCAATGGGCGGGGATGCGCCGCTGTCGCGCCCGCCCATCAGCGTGGACAGTCCGAAGTCGACCAGATGCACCACGCCATCCGCCGATACCAGCAGGTTGCCGGGCTTGATGTCCTGATGCAGCACGCCGTGGGCATGGGCGTATTGAAGGGCGCGGCAGGCTTGGAGGAGCAGCCTGATGCGCGCGGCCAGATCCAGCCGCTGCTGCTCCGCCCACTCGTCGATCGAAACGCCCTGGACCAGGCGCATGGCGAACCAGGGCCGTCCGTCGGCCTCCACGCCACCGTCCAGCAGGGGCGCGATGTTGGGATGATCGAGCTTCGCCAGGTGACTGCGTTCCCGCATGAACGCATCGACCAGGATGGGAGACGACATCTCCGCGCGAATGCACTTCAGGGCGACCGTTTTCTCGTACTGGCCGTCAGCGCGACTGGCCTGGTAGACCGCGCCCATGCCGCCCTGTGCGAGCACGCGATCGATGCGCCAAGGTCCCAGCAGGGTGCCGATACGTTCGAAGCACGAAGGGTCCATCCCGCCCCCCTCGTGTCCGGCGTGTCCGGCGTACAGCGCATCGAGCGCGCCGCCCTCGAGCGGATACGAGGCCGCATCCGCCTGGAGCAGCCTGTGCAGGGCGTCATGAAGCGCAGGCTCCCGCGTCCGTAGCGCGGCCAGGGCGTCCGCACGTCGCCGTGGCGCCAGTTCGACGTATTCGTCGAACAGGCGGAGCGCACGGGCCTCAAGGTCGGACATTGAAGACGGTCATTCGGATACGCGCAGGATACAGGCTGGCGTGCGTGGGGTCGTGGACCGTCGGGTACAGTCTGGGCACGCGGTCTCCACAGGGATACCGCATCTGCCGGAGGCGTGGTCGAAGGAGCGGGGCTGGCGGTTTGCCCCCGGGCCCCGGCACGGCCATCCTGGATCCGTGCCGCAGCATCGTCCCGGCACTTCCCGGGAGCGGTTCGCTGGATGACGTGGCCGCAGGCGCAGGCCGCGTTCGCACTGCCGCCGCGATCCTACCCTTCGGCAGGGGGCACGTACGCCTGCGCCGTCAAGGCAGTCCGGTTGCGGTGACCGTGCAACGCAGCGCAACCACCACCTCCCCGCCGACCGGCAGTGCGGGAAGGGTGATGCCACCCCCCAGCAGAGCGCTCACGGCGACGGTGGGCGAAGGACAGCTTGCGCCGCCGGAGGCACTGCAGGTCGCGGTACTGCCGGGGGAATAGCAGTCGAGTCCGGCCCCGGGCGTGTCGCTGAGCAACACGTCGGATGCGGCGAGCGGTCCGCTGTTCGTCACCGTGAGGGAAAAGTCGACGATGCTGCCGCTTGCCGCCGGGATCGGCGAGGCCGTCTTCACCACGCGCAGGTCCGTCTTGCGGGTCTCGTTGGTGAAGGTGCACGAGATCGGCCCCGCCGTGGTGGTGGCTTGCGCATCCAGGGTCACCGATCTGGTCGCCAGGTCGACCGTCGCGGCGCCGCCGGTGCCCAGGCCCGTGCAGGCGATGGAGCCCAGTTCGAACGGAGCCGGCGGTACAGCCTCGGTGATGGTCGTCGCCACGCCCGCCGCCGTCAGGGTCTGCATCGCGCCGGCCACGGCCGTACCGGCGGTGCCGGTGGTGATGCTGTGCGACTGGATGCCGTTGGTGCCGGTGAAGCCGAACGTGCCGACGCCATCCACCGAAACCTTGTTCACGGTCAACGAGGGGCACCGCACCGTGAACGTCGCGCTGGCGCTGTTGTTGGACGGGTCGAGATCGGCGAACCCGTCCGTGGCGGCGAAGTCGGCGCTGGCCGTGTTGCCGACCGTGGCGCCGCAGGCGGAGGTGGTGGCCACGGTGCCGGTGATGGTGAAGGTCAGCACGCCACCCGGTGCCAGCGTGTACCCGCCGGCGAATGAAAGATGGCCGCTGCCGCTCGCCGCGGGACAGGTGGAGCCTGCCGTCGCGGTGCACGTCCATGTCGTATCGGCGATCTGCGCGGGTATCGTGTCGACGATATCGGCCGCATTGGCCCCGTTGATGGTGGGAGCCTGATTGCCCGGGTCCACCGGATTGATGTCGGCGTTGGTGACGGTCACCGTGTAGGTCATCGGCAGGCCACGCAGGTAGCCGGTGGCCGACGCAGCGGTCTTGGTCACCACGATGTCCGCCGGCGTGGACGTCACCACGCCCCGCACCTCGTGGATGTTGTTCAGCCCGCCGGTGGATCCGCCGAAGCCCATGCGGAGGTTGGCTGGCGCGGTGTAGGGGAAGTTCAGATCGGCGAGCACGTTGCTGATCGTGCCGCCGGCCTGGCCCAGGCCGACGGTGACGCGATAACCGCCAGATCCATTGGGTATCAGCAGCACGCGCGCCCTGTCCGCGGCCGGACGGACCGCGGTGGATGGCACATCGATGCCGCCAGGCGCCGCGGCGCCGCCCACGTAGACGTTGTTGGCGCTGAGGGGGCCGCGTACGACCACGCGATCGGCCGCCGAACCGGGGCTTCCGCTCAGGGACGAGCATCCGCCCATCACGCTGGGCAACTGGCCGGAGAAATTGCCGAACTCGTCCAGGCCTATGCCCAGATAACCGCCGGCTCCTTCGCAGTAGCCCAGACCGGCACCCTCCAGTGCGCCGGCCATCGTCTGGTTGGCGTCGTACAGATAGAAGCTGATGCCGTCCGCGCCCGTGCCGCTCCAGGCGACATAGTCGAATTCGACGATCACGCCCTGGCTGGAAGGAAACGATCCGCCGGTATAGCGTGCGCTGCCGACCTGGCTGGCGCGATCGGTCGTCAATCGCAGCCAGCCGTTGCCCACCGCGTCATTGGTGTTGTTGCCGTCGGAGATCGGTCCGCGGCCACCGGTCAGGATGCCACTGTCGTTGTTGCCGGTATTGTCGTTGCCCGAGAACGTCCACCCGGGTTCGCTGCTGTTGCGGAAGGTGGCGTTGACCTTGAACTGCGCGCTCGCCGGCAACGCGAATCCCGCGCCCAGCGCCGCCAGCAACGAAACAAGGATTATCTTTGAACTCTTCATGGGTCTCTCGACAAGGGCCTGCCGGTGCTGATGCGATGCGGGCGACATGAGGCACCTGCCGAGGACGTTCGGACCCCTATTCCCCCGGCGGCTCGCCCTCCATCCAGGATGGAGCCGCGACGGGCCGCGTCTGCCTTCCCGCCACCGCACCACGCTCCTGTGTCCAATTCGCATTGGCATGCGCAGGGAGGACATCGCTTCCCCATGCCCTGTTCCGACGCGGCGTGCTGACCGTCGCGGGCCTTCATGGCAACGGCCGCAACGCAGGCCCGCGACTTCCGGCGGCCGGGCATCCCATGGGCGGTGTCATTCGCCCTTGACCGCCGTTGGCTCCTCCGGGGGCAAAGCGGCCCGCTAGTCGCGCCGGTCTTTCCTGGGCTTGGAGTTGTCGCGGGTCGCGACGGAGGCGCGCTGTACCAGCTGGTGGGGCACGACGTGATGGACGACCACGCGCGCCGCGGCAGCGCTGCTGCGGATCTCGCGCAGCAGGATGTCGATGGCCGTATCCGCCATTGCGGCGATCGGCTGGTGGATGGTGGTCAGTTCCGGCCACACCATGGTCGCAGCCGAGGTATCGTCGAAGCCGACCACCGACAGGTCGCGTGGAACGTCCAGGCCACGGCGATGCGCCACCGAGACCACCGCCGACGCCATGTCGTCGTTGCTGGCGAAGATGGCGGTGGGCGGGCGGCGCAGTGCGAGCAGCCGTTCGGCGGCCTCCAGTCCGGACCGGTAAGTGAAATAACCGGGTTGGACAAGCTTGTCGTCGTAGGCGATGCCGGCCGCGGACAGCGCGTCCC
Organism: Pseudoxanthomonas sp. F37; assembly: GCF_022965755.1. Lineage (NCBI taxonomy): Bacteria > Pseudomonadati > Pseudomonadota > Gammaproteobacteria > Lysobacterales > Lysobacteraceae > Pseudoxanthomonas > Pseudoxanthomonas sp. F37. The sequence goes on from NZ_CP095187.1 coordinate 219,070, forward strand.
TGTAGCCCTGCCAGCGGTGTCCGCTGGCCGTCTGGTTGGAGTCGCCCTTGATGTAGCCGATGCGGGTATGGCCGTGCGCGATGAGGTGCGCCACCATGTCCAGGCTCGCCCGATGATCATCGATGCGGACGCAGGACGTCGTTTCGCCGAAGTGACCGGATGCGATCGACACGACCGGTACCCCGGCCTGCGCGAACTCGGTGACGATGGCGCGGGATTCGCAGAGCGGAGGCGGCAGGACCACGCCCGCCACGCTCTTGGCCATCTGCCGCGCAGCATTGCGCCGGCCCTCTGCGTCCAGGCCGTCCCAGGTGGCGATCACCAGCTGGGCGGCGGCGCGGGCGGAACCGCGGAGAGCACCGACCAGCAGTTCGCGCAGATAACTGGAACTGGGGTTGGTATAGATCAGCGCGATGCACGTGTGCTGGGCCGCCGCCAGTGCGCTGGCGGCCAGGTTCGGCCGATAGCCGAGTTCGCGCACGCTGCGCATGACGCGCTCGCGGTTGCCGTCGCGGACGCCGGCGTGGCCATTGACCACGCGCGATACCGTCATGGGGGACACACCGGCATGGCGTGCGACCTCGTCGATGGTGATGGCGCGGCCTTTGCGGCGTTCGGCCTTGCGGACCTTCTTCACGTGCTGGGTTTCCGTGGACTGTTAAGACGGATGGGAGAAACCGGTGTTACTGGCGCATTGCGGCAGCTGGAAGCGTTTTCATCAAAACGGCGTATTTCGTCGCCCGCCCGTGATGCCTGCGCTTTGCTGCGCTGCATGGTGACAAGCGCGAACACGCATGATTAGTCTCCGCAGCAACGCAATGGTAGCGCTACCACTGATGTGCGGCCAATCCGGCAGTCCGCCGGCCGCCCGTTCCCATCGCGTCGTCGTCACGCTTGAAGCCAGGATGCGCAGCGGAACCGTCGGGGCCCGCCAACACCTGGTCTGGAAGACGGGCCCCGCCCGTGGTCGCCCCAGGGGGGGGCGGAACATCCATCACGATCGCAGCGAGAAGGGGAGATCCATGAGTGCGTGCAGTTTCCGTAGAACTCCAGACCTGAGGGCAAGTTCATGAGCCGGAAGTTGGCGAAGTTCAAATCGAGGGCCATGTTCACCTTCGTCGGAGGTGTGCTGGTCATCAATCCCGCGTTCGGACAGGACGCACCGCCGCCTGCGCCGACCGCGCAGCAGGCACCGGCGGCGTCCACCGAAGCGACCGAGCTGGACGCGGTAGTGGTCACCGGCATGCGCAGCAGCCTGAGCGAGGCGATGGACATCAAGCGCGATGCCGCAGGTGTCGTCGACGCGATCAGCGCCGAGGACATCGGCAAATTCCCCGACACCAACCTGGCCGAATCGCTGCAGCGCATCACCGGCATCTCGATCGAGCGCCGGGATGGCGAAGGCGCGCAGGTCACGGCGCGCGGCTTCGGACCCCAGTTCAACATGGTGACCCTCAACGGTCGCCAGATGCCGGGTGCGGATGCCTACGGCGCGGCCGGGCAGGTGGCCATCGGCGGCGTGGACGGCGGCACGCGTGCGTTCAATTTCGCACAGCTGGCGGCAGAAGCGATCAACGGCATCGAGGTCTACAAGACCAGCCAGGCGCAGGTGCCCAGCGGCGGCATCGGCGCCACCATCAACATCCTCACCGCGCGTCCGTTCAACTACGACGGCGTCGTCGCCAGCGCCAGCGCGAAGGCCGTCTCCGACCGGAGCCAGCCTTTCGACAGCGACATCACCCCGGAACTGTCGGGCATTTTCAGCTTCACCAATGCCGACAAGACCTTCGGCGTGAGCCTGAGCGCCAGCCAGCAGAAGCGCAAGGGCGGGTCGGTGCAGGCCACCGAGAACTACTGGAACGTGCAGCCGTGGACCGGGACCATGCCCGGCAACCCCAACGTCGTCAACGCACCGGCGATCGGCGACCTGTATGCGCGCCCCAACGACCTGCGCTACGCCTTCTCGGATTTCGAGCGCGAGCGCGTCAACGGCCAGGCCGTGGTGCAGTTCGCGCCGACCGACAGCCTGACGCTGACGCTGGACTACACCTATTCGACCAACGAGATCACCGAGAATCGTGGCGAACAGGGCATGTGGTTGCAGAACAGCAACTACACGGACATCGAGTTCGATACCAGCGGCGCGGTGGCCGTGCCCATCTACATCCGCGAGATCGCGGGCACCAAGGATTTCGGGCTCGAGCAGCAGCGCACCATGCAGAAGTACAAGCTGGGTTCGCTGGGCTTCAACGCGGCCTGGGACGTCAGCGACAACTTCCGTCTCACCTTCGACGCCCACAACTCCAAGAACGAGAGCCGGCCGAACGATCCGTTGACGGGCGGCGGTTCCATCTTCATGAGCATCGCCGGCACCAACAACTGCACCACCGGCCCGCATTGCGGCGGCTCCTGGGTGCAGGAACTGGCGTTCAACAACGGCCTGCCCGTCGGCACGCAGACCTGGTATCCGACCACCGACGACGCGATAGCCGGCACCAACGGCGTGGTCAATCCGGGTTTCGTGGAAGGCGAGATCGGCTCGCAGGTGCTGCGCATCAACGCCCAGACCCAGGTCAGCGAGATCAAGCAGGCCCGCATCGACGGTGAGTGGAGCTTCGACCAGGGCCGCTTCCAGTTCGGCGTGGACACCAACAAGTCGACGACGCACCGGATCCAGGCGGCGGAAGCGTACTCGACGCTGGGCGACTGGGGCGTGGCCAACGTGGATTCGGACACGGCGGCCGGACTGATGGACCTGCTGCGTCCGGTCAACATCGTCGGCCTGTTCGACGACTTCAGCGCGGCCAGCTGGCCGGCATGGCGCGGCAACGCCGGCGAACTCGCCCAATGGGCAGCGGGCCAGTATGGCGTGGGGCTGGGCGTCAGCCCGCAGCGCGCGGCCGACAACCGGGTGGAGGAGAAGACTCATTCAGCCTACTTCCAGGTGGAACTGGACGGCGAACTGGGCGGCATGCGCACCAACACCCGCCTGGGCGTGCGGTACGAGACCACGGACGTCGTGTCGACCTCGGTGATCGCCATTCCCGAAGCCATCGAGTGGCAGGCCAACAACGACTTCCGCATCGTGCTGTCCGACGAGCAGCAGCCCTTCAGCGAGAAGACCAGCTACAGCTACATCCTGCCCAACCTGGACTTCAGCATCGATTTCACGGATGAACTGAAGGGCCGCGCCTCGTTCGGCAAGAGCATCGCGCGTGCGCCCTACGGCAACCTCTACGCGGGCCCCGGCGCGCAGCAGCCGTTCGGTTCGGTGCTCATCGATCCGTCCGTGCGGGCCAGCGGCACCGCGCAGAACCCGGCCCTGAAGCCGCTGGAATCGGACAACCTGGACCTGGCGCTGGAGTGGTACTTCGCCGATGCGAGCTATGTGTCGCTGACCTACTGGAACAAGTCGGTCGACAACTTCATCGGCAACACCATCGGCCAGGAATCCCTGTACGGCCTGCGCGATCCCACCTCCGGCCCCGATGCGCAGGCCGCGCTGGACTTCCTCACCAGTGCGGCCTGCGTCGCCCAGGTCGGGGCGGCCAACGCGGCCGCATGCTCGGCCAACGACACCTCGCTGTTCACGGCGCTGGCGCTGCTGCGCAACGACCCGGCCGGGCTGGCGGCGTTCGACGGTACCGGCGCGCAGACCCTGGCGACCGAGGCGGCCTACAACCTGTACGGCGAAGCCGACGACCCGCTGTACATGTTCAACGTCAACCGGCCGATCAACCAGAACCAGGCCAAGCTGCACGGCTGGGAGCTGGGCGGGCAGTACTTCTTCGGCGACACCGGTTTCGGCATCCTGGCCAACTACACCGTCGTGCGCGGCGACGTGGGCTACGACGACGGCGGAGACCCGTCCGTCGACCAGTTCGCGCTGCTCGGACTCAGCGATACCGCCAACGCCATGTTCATGTACGAGAAGTACGGCTGGTCGGTGCGTCTGGCGTGGAACTGGCGCGACGAGTACCTGATCCTGGCCAACCAGGGCGCCAGCCGCAACCCGTACTACGTGGAGGAATACGAGCAGTGGGACCTGAGCGTGAACTACACGCTCAACGACCAGTGGTCCTTCGGTCTGGAGGCGATCAACCTGACGGGCGAAGACGTGCGCTGGCGTGCGCGTACCGACGAGATGATCGTCAAGCTGGCCGACCAGAGCCCGCGCTACATGGTGGGCGTCCGCTACAAGTTCTGAGTTTGGCGATAACCGCCCTCTCCGGATGTCGCCGAGCGGGACCGCTGCGCGAGCAGCGGTCCCCTTTGTCGAGGCGTGCGGATGGGGCGGCAGCCGGCGCGGCCCCGTTCCGCTGGCGTTAGTATGTGGAAGGCGGTCGGCTGGCTTCTGGGGAGGGAAGATGGCCCGTTACGAGGTGCTCAACAACGTGTCGCACCGCGACCTGCGCGTGGCGACGGGCTTCGGCCCCGAGTTCGGCGACGACGTGGGGATGGTGCCGGCGTTTCCCAGCGAGTTCGCCGAGCTGCAGCGCGAGTATCCGATCTTCCTGCGCAAGGATCCGGACGGCGGCGCGTGGCAGTCGGTCGCGCTGCTGGGTTTCGAGCAACGCGAGAACCTGTTCCTGCAGGACGGCCGCTGGAATGCCTCCTATCTGCCCGGCGCCACCGCAAAGGGACCGTTCCTGATCGGCTTCCAGGAACAGCACGTGGACGGCGAGCTCAGGCAGGAAGCGGTGATGCACGTGGACCTGGACCATCCGCGCGTGAAGGCGGCGTCCGGCGAGCCCGTCTTCCTCCCGCAGGGGGGCAATACGCCCTACCTCGAACACATTGCGAACGTCCTGCGCGGCATCCGCGACGGCGCCACCTACGGGGCCGCGATGTTCGCGGCGCTGGATGCGAACGGCCTGATACAACCGGTCAACCTGGACGTGCAGCTGGACCAACGGCACCGGGTGGTCGTCAATGGCCTGCACGGCATCGACCGCGACCGCCTGTCCATGCTGGACGGCCCGTCGCTGTACCAGCTCAATCGGACCGGCTACCTGGAAGGCGCGTATCTGATGCTGGCGTCGTTGCACAACGTGCGCCGGCTGATGGCCGAGAAGCAGCGCCGCCTGCGTGCGCAGGACGCCGCGCCTGCATCCGCCAGGGGCTGAGGTCATGGCGGACGGCACGGCGATACGCACGCGCGAGGACGTCGGGATCGATGCGCTGCCGCTGGATGCGTTGATGGCCGACGGCCAGCCCGTGGTGCTGAAGGGCCTCGTGCGCGAATGGGGGCTGGTGCAGGCGGGGTTGCGGTCCACCCGGGAGGCGATGGCCTATCTGCGCAGCTTCGATGCCGGCGTGCCCGTGCAGTACTCCTTCGGCACCCCGGACATCGCAGGCCGGCCGTTCTACAACGAGGACTTCACCCGGCTGAACTTCGAAGTCCGGCGCGGCGTGCTTGCGCAGGTGCTGGACGATATCGCAGGCCACCTGGAGGACGCGCGGCCGCCGACCTACTACGTGGCGTCGCTGCGGGTCGATCGCGCGCTTCCCGGCCTGGCGCAGGACAACGATCTGCACCTGGCCCGGCATGGAATCGATGCGCCACCCAGCATCTGGATCGGCAACCGTGTGGTCGCGTCCTGCCACTTCGACGTGCCCGACAACCTGGCCTGCTGCGCCGTCGGCAGGCGGCGGTTCACCCTGTTCCCGCCGGATCAGATCGAGAACCTGTACCCCGGTCCACTCGATCCGACGCCGGGCGGCCAGGTCGTCAGCGTGGTCGATTTCGACCGGCCGGATTTCCAACGCCATCCCCGCTTCCGCCAGGCGCTGGCAACGGCGCAGACGGCCGTGCTCGAGCCGGGGGATGTGCTCTTCATCCCCAGCATGTGGTGGCACCACGTGCGCGGTCTGGAGCCGTTCAACGTGCTGGTGAACTACTGGTGGCGCCGCTCTCCGGCGTTCCTGTCCTCGCCGCTTTCCGCCCTCCATCATGCGCTGTGGACAGTGCGCGACCTGCCCGCCAGCGAAAAGCAGGCCTGGGCGAAGATCTTCGAGTATTACGTGTTCGGTCCCGCCGGGCGGGCGGGAGAGCACCTGCCCGCGCAGGCGCGCGACCTGCTGGGACCCATCGACGAAACGCTGGCGCGGCGCATCCGCGCCATGCTGATCGGCCGCCTCAATCGCTGACATCCGGAGCAACCGCAGTGGATCCCGCAGACAAGCCTGAAGGCCACATCCGCAAAGTCGTGATTGCCGGCGGCGGCACGGCCGGCTGGCTGGCCGGTTGCGCGCTCTCGCACCAGTTCCGCGACCGCCTGGACATCACCCTGGTCGAGTCCGAGCAGATCGGCACCGTCGGCGTGGGGGAATCCACCGTGCCGCCCATCCGCACCTTCCATCGTTTCCTGCAGATCGACGAGCAGGAGTTCCTGCGCGCGGTGGCCGGCACGTTCAAGCTGTCCATTTCGTTCGAGAACTGGCGCCGTCCCGGCGAACGCTACATCCATCCCTTCGGCATCACCGGCCAGGGCACGTGGGCGGCGGCGTTCCACCATTTCTGGCTGGACAGCCTGCGCCGCGGCATGCCGTCGGAGCTGGGCGACTTCTGCCTGGAGACGCTCGCCTCACGGGGCGACCGGTTCTCGCTGCAGACCCAGCCGCAGGTCAATTACGCGTATCACTTCGATGCGGGCCTGTACGCGAAATTCCTGCGCCGCATCGCCGAAGGCCACGGACTGCGGCGGGTGGAGGGCAAGATCCGCGAGGTCAGGCAGCACGCCGTCGATGGCGCCGTGCAGGCGCTGGTGCTGGAAGACGGACAGGTCATCGAAGGCGACCTGTTCATCGACTGCACGGGCTTCCGCGGCCTGCTGATCGAACAGACGCTGCAGACCGGCTATGAAGACTGGAACCAGTGGCTGCCCAGCGACCGCGCGGTCGCCGTGCAGACCGAGTCCGTCGGCCCGCCGGTGCCGTACACGCGCGCCATCGCGCACGAGGCCGGCTGGCGCTGGCATATCCCGCTGCAGCATCGCGTGGGGTGCGGGCTGGTGTTCTCCAGCCGCCACATGTCCGATGACGAGGCCCGTGCCAAGCTGCTGCGCGACGTCGGCGCACCGCCCATCCGCGATCCCTGGCTGGTGCCGTTCCGGACCGGACGCCGGCTGAAGGCATGGAACCGCAACGTGGTCGCGCTGGGCCTGGCCAGCGGCTTCATCGAACCGCTGGAATCGACCAGCATCCATCTGGCCATCAGCGCGGTGGTGCGGCTGGTGCAGCTGTTCCCCTTCGACGGCATCGCCTCCTCGCTGGTGGAGCTGTACAACGACGTCAGCCGCGCGGAGATGGAGCACGTGCGCGACTTCATCATCCTCCACTACCACGCCACGCAACGCGACGAGCCCCTGTGGAAGGCGTGCCGCGAGATGCCGCTGCCCGACTCGCTGGACATCCGCCTGCGCGCGTGGCGCGAGCGCGCGCATGCCTGGCAGGACCCCGACGAACTCTTCCGCGTGGATTCCTGGACCCACGTGATGCTGGGCCAGGGCATCCAGCCGGGCGCCCCCCATCCGCTGGCGCGCGCACTGGCGGACGATGACCTGCGCAGGCTGCTGGATTCCATCCGCAGTCCCCTCGAACGGGCCGTGGCCACGATGCCATCGCAGCAGGCCTTCATCGACGGCTACTGCAAGGCCGGCCCCGAGGTGTGGGGCGACCGGCCAGTGCCGCGCTGACCGGCACGCACGCAGGCTCGCCGATGCTGCTGTCCCTGCATCCGGACATGCGGATCGCCCGCCAGGCGATCGGCCGCGAAGGCGCGCCCCTGCTGGTCGTCGACAACCTGCTGGCCGATCCGGAACGGATGCTGCGGAAAGCGGCCACGCGCCACTACGTGAAGCAGTCGTCGATGTTTCCCGGCGTCCGCGCACCCGCGCCGGTGTCCTACCAGTCGTTGCTGGAGGCGACGCTCAATCCGTTGCTGCGCGAGTGCTTCGATATGGCGCCGGGCCGCTTCACCTTTCCTATGTGCCATTTCTCGCTGGTCACGCAACCGCCCGCCACGTTGCATTTCCGGCAACGCGTGCCGCACATCGATTCGGTGAATCGCAACGGCCTGGCCACCGTGCACTACCTGTTCCGCGGCGCATGGGGCGGCACGGACTTCTACCGGCACCGCCATACCGGGTTCGAGTACGTCGACGAAGGCCGCCATGCGGCGTACTTCGATCGCCTGGCGCAGGAAAGCCGGCAGGACGACACGCCTGGCGCGGGTTACATCGATGGCGACACACCGTTGTTCGAGCGTATCGCCAGCGTGGAGGGGGTGTTCAACCGGCTGGTGGTGTACCGGCGGAACTCGCTCCACTGCGGGCGCATCGACAACGGCCGGGCGCTGCCGACCGATCCCCTGCAGGGGCGTCTTTCGATCAACGCCTTCATCGATCCGGCGGGCTGATGGACCCCTCGTCTTCCGCTTCAACCCGTTGTTCCGCAAAGGATTCTGCGGTGCAGCACGCTTTTTCGCCGGGTGCTGGTTACAGTGTCGCCGCAGCGGCATCCGACAGGCTTGCCGTGTCGGAAGAACGGGCGATCCAGGGGGTTCGCTTTTTTTTCCGGGCGAAATGGTAGCGCTAACTTTTTGTAGGTCGGAGGTGGGGTCGATGGCGTTGGTGGCTGGCATCGATGCAGGCACGCAGAGCCTGAAGGTGGTGGTGTACGACCCGGCCGCCCGCGCGCTGGTGGCCATGGCCAGCGCGCCGCTGGAGCTGGCCGGTGGCCCGGACGGCCGCCGCGAGCAGCACCCGGGCGACTGGGTGGCCGCGATGCAGGGCTGCTTCGCGCGCATCGATCCGGCCGTGCGCGCACGCGTCACCGCGCTGGCGGTCTCGGGACAGCAGCACGGCTTCGTGCCGGTGGATGCCGAGGGCCAGGTCCTCGCCCCGGCCAAGCTGTGGTGCGACACCAGCACCACGGCCGAGTGCGCGCAGATCATGGACGCCGTGGGCGGTTCGACCGCGACGATCGCGCTGGCGGGCAACCCCATCCTGGCCGGCTACACCGCCTCCAAGCTGCCGTGGACGAAGACCCACCGGCCCGAGGCTTACGCGAAGCTGGCGACCATCCTGCTGCCGCACGACTACCTGAACTTCGTGCTCACCGGCCAGCGCTTCTGCGAGTGGGGCGATGCCTCCGGCACCGGCTGGCTGGACGTGCGCACGCGCACGTGGTCCCAGGCGCTGCTGCAGGCCACCGATGGCGAGCGCGACCTGGCCGCGTGCCTGCCGCCGATCGCCGCGCCCGATGCGCTGTTCGACATCGATCCGGCTGCGGCCTCGCAGCTGGGCCTGCCGGCCACGGTGAAGGTCGCCGTGGGCGGCGGCGACAACATGATGGCGGCCATCGGCACCGGCTGCGTGGAAGAGGGCCGGCTGGCGATGAGCCTGGGCACCTCGGGCACGCTGTTCGCCTACTCGGATACCCCGGTGGTCGATCCGGCCGGCACCTGGGCCGCCTTCTGCTCCTCCACCGGCGGCTGGCTGCCGCTGATCTGCACGATGAACTGCACCGTGGCCACCGAGCAGGTGGCCAAGGCCTTCGGCTTCAGCACGCGCCAGGGCGATGCGCACCTGCAGGCCACCCCGCCGGGGGCGGACGGACTGGTGATGCTGCCCTTCCTCAACGGCGAGCGCACGCCCGACCTGCCGCAGGGCAAGGGCGTGCTGGCCGGCCTGGACACCACCAACCTGACCGCCGCGCACCTCTACCGCGCCTCGGTGGAAGGGGCGACCTACAGCCTGAAGTACGGCTTCGATGCCTTCCTGGGCGCGGGCATGGCCTTCGAGCGCATCGTGCTGACCGGCGGGGGCAGCAACAGCGCGGCCTGGCGGCAACTGGTGGCCGATGTGTTCGGCCTGCCGGTGCAGGTGCCCGTGCAGTCCGAGGGCGCGGCCTTCGGCGCGGCCCTGCAGGCGCTGTGGGCACGGGACAAGGCACAGGGCGGCCAGGCGTCCATCGCGCAGATCGCCCGCACCCACGTGGCCCTGGACCCGGCCCTGTCCGCCACCCCCGATCCGGCCCGCACCGCGGCCTATGCCGCCGGCTACCAACGCTTCCTGCGCCACCTCCATGCCGTCACGCCGCTGCAGCGCGGCTGACCTTCCCTGCACCTCACGCACAACCACAGGATCACCGCACCATGAGCACCCAGCCCTTCATCGGCGCCCAGGAATACTTCCCCGGCATCGGCCGCATTCCCTTCGAAGGGCGCGGCTCGGACAACCCGCTGGCGTTCAAGGTCTACGACGCGAACAAGACCATCGGCGGCAAGACCATGCAGGAGCACCTGCGCTTTGCGGTCTGCTACTGGCACACGTTCTGCAACGCCGGCCACGATCCCTTCGGCCCGGGCACGCGCCACTTCCCGTGGGAGGCCGGCTCGCCCATGGCCACGGCCGAGGCCAAGGTCGATGCCGCCTTCGAGTTCTTCACCAAGCTGGGCGTGCCGTACTGGTGCTTCCACGACATCGACCTGGCCCCCGATGCCGAGGACATCGGCCAGTACGAGAAGAACCTCAAGCACATGACCGCCCTGGCCAAGGCGCGCCAGGACGCCACCGGCCTCAAGCTGCTGTGGGGCACGGCCAACCTGTTCTCGCATCCGCGCTACATGAACGGTGCGGCCACCAACCCGGACTTCGCCGTGGTGGCCCGCGCCGCGGTGCAGGTCAAGGCCGCGCTGGAGGCCACGGTGGAACTGGGCGGTGAGCACTACGTGTTCTGGGGCGGGCGCGAAGGCTACGCCTCGCTGGTCAACACCGACATGAAGCGCGAGCTCGCCCACCTGGCCCGCTTCCTGACCGTGGCGCGCGACTACGGCCGCAGCATCGGGCTGAAGGGCAACTTCCTGATCGAGCCCAAGCCGATGGAGCCGATGAGGCACCAGTACGACTTCGACAGCGCCACCGTGGCCGGCTTCCTGAAGGAGCACGGGCTGGAGAAGGACTTCAAGCTCAACATCGAGGCCAACCACGCCACGCTCTCGGGCCACACCTTCGAGCACGACCTGCAGGTGGCCTCCGACCACGGCCTGCTGGGCAGCATCGATGCCAACCGCGGCAATGCGCAGAACGGCTGGGACACCGACCAGTTCCCCACCGACCTGTACGACACGGTGGGGGCGATGCTGGTGGTGCTGCGCCAGGGCGGGCTGGAGGGCGGGCTGAACTTCGATGCCAAGGTGCGCCGCGAGTCCACCGACCTGGAAGACCTGTTCATCGCCCACATCGGCGGCATGGACGCCTTCGCCCGCGGGCTGGAAGTGGCGCACGCGCTGTTGACCGACTCGCCGTGGGAGCAGTGGCGCAGGCAGCGCTATGCCAGCTTCGACAGTGGCAAGGGCAAGGACTTCGAGACCGGCGCCCTGGGACTGGCCGAGCTGGCCGCGCTGGCGGCCACCCTGGGTGAGCCCAGGCAGATCAGCGGCAAGCAGGAGCGCTACGAGAACCTGCTCAACCAGTACCTGTTGCGCTGACGATCCAGCAGGAACAGGACGGATGCGAAGGTGCCTGGCGGCGATCCCCGCCGGCACCGCGGCGTTGATGACACACCAGGGGAACCTTCGATGGAACATGCGGCAATGCGCTCCGATGAGAACACGCGCTTCATCATCCTCATCAGTCTGGTGGCCACGATCGGGGGTTTCCTGTTCGGCTTCGACAGCGGTGTCATCAACGGCACCGTGGATGGGCTGAAGGCCGCGTTCGGATCCGATGCGGCCGTGACCGGCTTCAACGTGGCCTCGATGCTGCTGGGTTGTGCGGTAGGCGCATGGTTCGCGGGCACGCTCGCGGACCGCTATGGACGACGCACCATGTTGCTGTGGTCGGCGGTGTTCTTCCTGGTCTCGGCCTGGGGCTCGGGCATCGCGACCTCGTCGATCGAGTTCGTGGTGTACCGGGTCATCGGAGGGTTCGCGGTCGGCGCAGCCAGTGTCATGTCCCCGGCCTACATCAGCGAGGTCTCGCCGGCACGCTATCGGGGCCGGCTGGCCACGGTGCAGCAGATCGCCATCATCTCGGGTCTGTTCGCCGCCTTCCTGAGCAACTATGTCCTGGCCAAGTTCGCCAGTTCCTCGCTGGCCCCGCTATGGCTGGGCTTTGAAGCCTGGCGCTGGATGTTCTGGGTGGAGATCCTGCCCGCCGCGTTGTTCCTCGCTGCGTTGCTGTTCATCCCGGAGAGTCCGCGCTACCTCGCGGCCAAGGGCAGGCAGGAGCAGGCGCTGAGCGTGTTGACGCGGCTCTACGGCGCTGCGACCGGGGCAAGCAAACTCACCGAGATCCAGGCCTCGCTGGCCGCCGACCATCATGCGCCGCGGCTGTCGGACCTGATCAGCAAGAGCACCGGCAAGATCCGGCCCATCGTCTGGGTCGGCATCGGCCTGGCCGCCTTCCAGCAACTGGTGGGCATCAACGTGGTGTTCTACTACGGCGCGGTGCTCTGGCAGGCGGTGGGCTTCTCCGAGAACGACGCGCTGCTGATCAACGTCATCTCCGGTGCGCTGAGCATCGGCGCCTGCATCGTGTCGATGTTCCTGGTCGATCGCATCGGCCGCAAGCCGCTGCTGTGGACCGGCTCGGCCGGCATGGCGGTGACGCTGGGGCTGGTGGCCTGGGCCTTCGCCACCGGCCGCCTGGACGCGGCCGGCACGCTGCAGCTGCCGGGGAACATGGGCGTGCTGGCGCTGGTGGCCGCCAATGCCTACGTGGTGTTCTTCAACCTGTCCTGGGGCCCGGTGATGTGGGTGATGCTGGGGGAGATGTTCCCCAACCAGATCCGCGGCTCGGGCCTGGCCGTGGCCGGTCTGGCGCAGTGGGGCGCCAACTTCCTGATCACCTGGACCTTCCCGATGCTGCTCACCGGCATCGGCCTGGCCGGTGCCTACGGCCTGTACACCCTGGCCGCCGCGATCTCGGTGGTCTTCGTCCTGAAGTACGTGCACGAGACCAAGGGGCGCGAACTGGAGCAGATGCAAGGATGAAGACGATCATGTCCACGAACACGCGCGGCGGTGCGCTCATCGCCGCCCTGGTGCTGGCCCTGGCCGCCTGCCGGGGCGAAGACAAGGCCCTCGCGCCTGCGGCGGGCGAGGCCAACCCCTGGCCGCAGGTGGCCTGGCCGCTGGCCGAGGATGCCGCACTCGAACAGCGCATCACCGACCTGATGGCCACCATGACGGTGGAGGAGAAGGTCGGCCAGCTGGTCCAGGGCGACATCGCCAGCCTCACCCCGGAGGACGTGCGCAAGTACCGGCTCGGTTCGATCCTGGCCGGGGGCAACTCCGATCCCGGTGGCCGCTACGATGCCTCGCCCGCGCAATGGCTGGCCCTGGCCGATGCCTTCTACGAAGCCTCCATGGACACCTCGCAGGGCGGCAAGGCCATCCCGGTGATCTTCGGCATCGATGCCGTGCACGGACAGAGCAACATCGTCGGCGCCACCCTGTTCCCCCACAACATCGGCCTGGGCGCCACGCGCAATCCGGAGCTGCTGCGCCGGATCGGCCAGATCACCGCGCTGGAGACCCGCGCCACCGGCATGGAGTGGACCTTCGCCCCCACCGTGGCGGTGCCGCAGGACGACCGCTGGGGCCGCACCTACGAGGGGTATTCCGAGTCGCCCGAGGTGGTGGCCCGCTACGCGGCCGCCATGGTCGAAGGCCTGCAGGGCAAGGTCGGCACGCCCGAGTTCCTGGACGGGCGCCATGTGATCGCCTCGGTCAAGCACTTCCTGGGCGATGGCGGCACCACCAACGGCAAGGACCAGGGCGATACCAGGATCGGCGAAGCCGAGCTGGTGCGCCTGCACGCCGCCGGCTACCCGCCGGCGATCGCCGCCGGCGCGCAGACGGCCATGGCCTCCTTCAACAGCGTCAACGGCCAGAAGATGCACGGCCACAAGGCGTACCTGACCGATGCGCTGAAGGGCCGCATGAATTTTGGCGGCTTCGTGGTGGGCGACTGGAACGGCCATGGCCAGGTCCAGGGCTGCACCAACACCGACTGCCCGGCCACGATCAATGCCGGCCTGGACATGGCCATGGCCTCGGACAGCTGGAAGGGTTTCTACGAAACCACGCTGGCGGCGGTGAAGGCCGGCACGATCAGCCAGGCGCGCCTGGACGATGCGGTGCGCCGCATCCTGCGGGTGAAGTTCCGCCTGGGCCTGTTTGAGGCGGGCAAGCCCTCGGCGCGTGCGGTGGGCGGGCAGTTCGCCCTGCTCGGTGCGCCCGAGCACCGCGCGGTGGCGCGCCAGGCGGTGCGCCAGTCGCTGGTGCTGCTGAAGAACGCCGGCGGCGTGCTGCCGCTGCAGCCCAGGCAGCGCATCCTGGTGGCTGGTGACGGCGCGAACGATGTCGGCAAGCAGGCCGGCGGCTGGACGCTGAACTGGCAGGGCACCGGCACCACGCGCAAGGACTTCCCCAACGCGGACTCGATCTACGAGGGCATCGCGCAGCAGGCGAAGGCAGCGGGGGGCGAGGCGATCCTGGCCGTCGACGGCACGTACACGCAGAAGCCGGACGTGGCGGTGGTGGTGTTCGGCGAGAACCCGTACGCCGAGTTCCAGGGCGATCTGCAGACGCTGCTGTACAAGCCCGGCGATGACAGCGACCTGCAGCTGATCAAGCGCCTGAAGGCCGACGGCATCCCGGTGGTGGCGGTGTTCCTGAGCGGGCGTCCGCTGTGGGTCAACCGCGAGATCAACGCCGCCGATGCCTTCGTGGCGGCCTGGCTGCCCGGCTCCGAAGGCGCCGGCATCGCCGATGTGCTGCTGCGCAAGGCCGATGGCAGCGTGCAGTACGACTTCACCGGCAAACTCAGCTTCAGCTGGCCGCGCACCGCCACGCAGTACGCCAACAACGTGGGCCAGCCCGGCTACGACCCGCTGTTCCCCTTCGGCCATGGCCTGTCCTATGCCGACCAGGGCGAGCTGGCCGTGTTGCCGGAAGACTCGGGCGTGACCGGCGATGAGGGTGCGCCGGGCGTGTTCTTCGCCCGCGGCGATACCGGTGCCGGCATGACGCTGCGCCTGGAAGCCGGCGATGGCCAGGGCGTGAGCGTCACCCAGGTGCCGCACGCGTTGAACGGCGACCTGCTGCGCGTTGCCGGCGTGGACCACCTGGCGCAGGAGGATGCGCGTCGCTTCACGTGGTCGGGCAAGGGTGAAGCGGTCGTGGCGCTGCAGTCGCACACCGCGCTGGACCTGCAGCGCGAGAGCAATGGCGACGTGATGCTGCTGACCACGCTGCGCGTGGACGCCGCCCCCAGCGGCGAGGCCTGGCTGTCGGTCGGTTGCGGCACCGGATGCGCCGCGCGCGTGCCGCTGGCACCGACACTGGCCCAACTGCCGGCCGGCCAATGGACGCGCGTGGGCGTGCCGCTGAAGTGCCTGGCCCAGGCTGGCGCCGATGTCGCCAGGCTGGACCGTCCGTGGTCCATCGGGACCGCCGGGTCGATGACGATCTCGGTGTCGCGCGTGATGCTGGGTGCGCTGAACGAAGCCGAGGCGACCGTCGCATGTCCGGATGCGTGAGCGGGTCGGCCCGCGCCGGCCGCACGCCACGCCTGCAAGGAGGGGCGGCGGCATGACGTGCCGTGGTGCGCTACCGGCGCCTGGGCGGAGCCGCGACCGAGTCGCGCGCGACCAGCCGGTGGGGGACCACGTGGTCCATCAGCACGCGCGGCCCGTCGGCTTTGCGCCGGATGCTGCGCAACAGGATGTCGATGGCCGCGTTCGCCATCGAGGCGATCGGTTGGTGGATGGTGGTCAGTTCCGGCCACACCGTGGTGGCGGCCGAGGTGTCGTCGAAGCCGACCACCGACAGGTCGCGCGGCACGTCCAGGCCGCGGCGATGCGCCACCGAGATCGCTGCCGCGCCCATGTCGTCGTTGCTGGCGAAGATGGCGGTGGGCGGCTTGCGCTGGGCCAGCAGCTTCTCGGCGGCCTTCAGCCCGGAGCGGTAGGTGTAGTCGCCGGGCTGCACCAGCTCGGGGTCCACGTCCAGCCCGGCTTCGTGCAAGGCGGTGACGAAGCCGTCGTAGCGCCGCGAACTGGCGCTCAGGTCGCGACGCCCGCGGATGAAGCCGATGCGGGAGTGACCCTGCTGGATCAGGTGTTCGGCCATCTCCTTCCCGGCGCGGAAGTCGTCGATCCTCACGCACGAGATGTCGTCGCTGAACCGGCCCGATGCGATGGCGACCACCGGAATGCCGGCCTTGACCAGCTCGGTCACCGCCGCCCGCGATTCGCACAGCGGCGGCGGCAGGATCACCCCGTCCACCCGCTTGCCCAGCGCACGCGCGGCCTTGCGCTCGGATTCGGCGTCCAGGTCTTCCCAGTAGTCGATGACCAGTTGCACCGCCGTGCGCGAGGCCACGCGCAGCAGGCCCACCAGCAGTTCGCGCAGGTACGCGCCGCTGGGATTGGTGTAGATCAGGGCGATGCGCGTGTGCTGCGCCGCCGCCAGCGAACTGGCGGCCAGATTGGGCGTGTAGTCGAGTTCGCGGACCGCGCGCATGACGCGTTCCCGGGTGGCGTCGCGGACCTTGCCCTGGCCGTTGATGACCCGCGATACCGTCATCGGCGACACGCCCGCCAGGGCGGCCACTTCATCGATCGTGACGCCGCTGGTCTTGCGGCGGATCGACTTCTTCGGCTTTTCCAACACGTATTCCCTTCTTCGACTGTGGCGGCACCGCAACGCGGCCAGCCGGCCCGGCGCAGGCGCGCGGGGAGATGATGGATCGCGTCCCGCCTGCCTGCCCCCCGGACATCCGGATGTTACCGCCAACCCGCCGCTCCAGCGACCGGCGGTGGCGCTGGCTGCTGCCCATGACCCTGGCCCTGCTGGGCTGCATGAGCGGGGCGCAAGCGGAGGATGGCCATGCGCTGTGGATGCGCTACGTTCCCGCTGCCCCGGCGCTGGCGCAGGAGTACCGCACGCGCCTGGGCGAAGTGGTCGCGCCCGACCGGACCGCCACCCAGCGCGCCGCACGCGAGGAACTGATGCGCGGTCTGTCCGGCTTGCTGGGCCGCACGCCGCCCGTGCGGTCCGCACCCGGGGCAGACCGCGTCCTGGTCATGGGCACGCCGGCCTCATCGCCCTGGATTGCGCCGCTCCGCCGGGAACTGGAGGCGGTCGGCGACGAAGGTTACCTGCTGCGCGAAACGCGCGTCGGCAACCGCGACCTGGTGCTGGTCGCCGCGCGCCAGGACATCGGCGTGCTGTACGGCGTGTTCCACCTGCTGCGCCTGCTGCAGACGGGCGCAGCGCTGGAAGGCCTGGAGGTGCGCGAGTCGCCGCGCGTGAAGCTGCGGGTGCTGAACCACTGGGACAACCTGGACGGCTACGTCGAGCGCGGTTACGCCGGCGGCTCGCTCTGGGACTGGCACACGCTGCCGGACTGGAAGGATCCGCGCTACACCGACTATGCCCGCGCCAACGCCTCGCTCGGCATCAACGGCACCGTCCTCAACAACGTCAACGCGGATGCATTGAGCCTGTCGCCGGACTACCTGCGCAAGGCGGCGGCGTTGGCGGACGTGTTCCGCCCCTACGGCATCCGGGTCTACCTGAGCGCGCGCTTCAGCGCGCCGATCGAACTCGGGGGGCTGGATACCGCCGATCCGCTCGACGCGGACGTGCGACGCTGGTGGCGCGACAAGGCGGACGAGATCTACGCGGTGATTCCGGATTTCGGCGGCTTCCTGGTCAAGGCCAATTCGGAAGGCCAACCCGGTCCGCAGGACTACGGACGTTCGCACGCCGACGGCGCCAACCTGCTGGCCGACGCGCTGGCGCCGCACGGCGGCGTGGTGATGTGGCGCGCCTTCGTCTACGCCCACGACGTGCCGGAGGACCGCGCCAGGCAGGCCTACAACGAGTTCATTAGCCTGGACGGCGCGTTCCGCCGCAACGTGCTGCTGCAGGTGAAGAACGGGCCGATCGATTTCCAGCCGCGCGAGCCGTTCCACCCCCTGTTCGGGGCCATGCCGCGCACGCCGCTGATGATGGAGTTCCAGATCACCAAGGAATACCTGGGCTTCGCGACGCACCTGGTCTACCTGGGGCCGCTGTACGAGGAAGTGCTGCGCGCCGACACGCGGGCGCGCGGCGCCGGCTCCACCGTGGCGCGGGTGGTCGACGGCACGCTCGACGGCCATACGCTGACCGGCATCGCCGGCGTGGCCAACATCGGCGATGACCGCACCTGGAGCGGTTCGCACTTCGACCAGGCCAACTGGTACGCCTTCGGCCGCCTGGCATGGAATCCGCAGCAGTCCGCACGCGACATCGCCACCGACTGGGCGGCGATGACCTTTTCGCGAGCCGAGCACGTCGTGGACCCGGTGGTCGACATGATGATGGCCTCGCGCGAGGCGGCCGTGGACTACATGACGCCGCTGGGGCTGCACCACGTGATGGCGCGCGGCCATCACTACGGGCCGGGTCCATGGGTCGATGGTGGGCCGCGCGCGGACTGGACGTCGGTGTATTACCACCGCGCGGATCGCGATGGCATCGGTTTCGACCGCACCGCGCGGGGCAGCGATGCCGTTTCGCAGTACGCGCCGGATGTCGCCCGGGAATTCGGCGATGTGGCGCGCGTGCCCGAATCGCTGCTGCTGTGGTTCCACCATGTGCCGTGGGACCATCGCATGGCGTCCGGGCGCCCGTTGTGGGACGAACTGGTCCACCGCTACACGCGCGGCGTGCGCCAGGTGGAAAAGATGCAGGCCACGTGGGACCGCCTGCGGGGCGAGGTGGACGACGCCCGCCACCGCCATGTCGCCGCCTTCCTGCGCATCCAGCGGAACGAGGCGCAGTGGTGGCGCGACGCCAGCGTGGCCTATTTCCAGTCGATCAACGGGCGCGAACTGCCGGCCGGTGAAGTTCCGCCACCGCATCCGCTGGCGTACTACCAGGCGCTGCAGTTCCCGTTCGCGCCGGGAGACGGCCGATGACCCGGGCGCGCATGCTCGCGGGCGCGGTCATGGCGCTGGCGCTGTCGCATGCCTGCATGGGCGCGGCTGCACAGGAGGGGGCCTCCGCCACTCTGCTCCACCCGATGTTCCAGGACCACGCCGTGCTGCAGCGCGACCAGCCCATCGGGCTATCGGGCGAAGCCGGTCCCGGAGACGTCGTGTCTGTCGCCCTGGGGCCGCAGAAGACCGAAGTGCGCGCCGGTGCCGATGGCAGGTGGCGCGCCATCCTGCGGCCCATGCCGGCCGGCGGTCCCCATGCGCTGGTGGTGCGGGCAGGAACGGCCACGCAGGTCGTGCGCGATGTGCAGATGGGCGACGTATGGCTGTGTTCGGGGCAGTCGAACATGGAGCTGCCGGTCTGGCGGGCGCTGGATGCGAACAGCGAGATCGCTTCGGCCGCGCATCCGCGCATCCGCCTGTTCACGGTACCGCAGGCCAGCGCGGTGACGCCGCAGGCGCAGTTCGGCGGCCCGGTGCGGTGGCAGCCCGCCACACCGGACAGCGTGCGCGACTTCTCCGCGGCCTGCTTCTACTTCGCGCGTGAACTGCAGAAGACGGTCGACGTGCCGATGGGACTGATCCAGGCCGCCTGGGGCGGTTCCCGGATCGAAGCCTGGACCAGCGCCGCCGCCCTGCGTGCCGGAGGCGGCAGCGACGAAGCGCTGGACGTGCTTGCGCTGTACGCCACCGACACCCCCGCGGCGCTCACGCGGTGGGGACACCATTGGGAACACTGGTGGACCACACGCCAGGGCGCCACGCCGGGCGACATGCCCTGGCGCGCGGATGCCCCCGATACCGGCTGGCGCACGGCGCCTGCCGCGCTCGGCGCGTGGGAACAGTGGGGCGTACCCGCGCTGGCCGGCTACAACGGCATGATGTGGTATCGCACCCAGGTGACGTTGACGGCGGCGCAGGCGGCACGCGCGGCCACGCTGGAACTCGGGCCGGCCGACGAAACGGACATGACCTGGGTGAACGGCATGGCCGTCGGCAGCCGCTACGGAGCAGGCGAACCGCGCCGTTATCCGCTGCCGCGGGGGGTGTTGAAGGCGGGCACCAACACGGTGGTGGTCAATGTGCTGGACACCTACCGTGATGGAGGACTCGCCGGCCCGGCCCGCGCGCATGCGCTGACGTTCGACGATGGCACGCGCGTGGTGCTGGACAGGGGCTGGCGCTACCGTCAGGCCGCGGGCGCCGATGAGCCGCCCCGGGCGCCATGGCAGGCCGCGGCAGGCCTGTCGACGCTGTACAACGGCATGATCGCGCCGCTGGGCGACTACGCGCTGCGCGGCATGCTGTGGTACCAGGGCGAGTCCAATACCGGCGACGGCGCTGCCTACGCCGCGCGGCTGCGCCTGCTGCGCGACGACTGGCGCGCCCGCTTCGGCGCGCAGGTGCCCTGGCTGGTGGTGCAGCTGGCCGGCTATGGCATGCCGCCTTCGGCCCCGGTGGAAAGCGGCTGGGCGCAGCTGCGCGAGGCGCAGCGGCGGGTCGTCGCGGAGGACCCGCGCTCCGGGCTGGCGGTCGCCATCGACATCGGCGATGCCTACGACATCCATCCGCCGAACAAGCAGGAGCTCGGTCGCCGCCTGGCGCGCGTGGCACGCCATGTGGTCTACGGCGAGCGCGGGCTTGCCCCCTCCGGTCCGGTCGCGCGTTCCGCATCGCGCATGCCGGACGGCGGCCTGAGGGTTGCCTTCGACGATGTCGACGGCGCCCTGGTGGCCACCGGCGCGAACGGCCCCATCGGCTTCGAACTCTGCGATGCGGCGCATCGCTGCGACTACGCGGATGTCGTGCTCGACGGACGGCATGTGGTGCTGCGTGGCAAGCGTGCCGCCGACGCCACGCGCGTGCGCTACTGCTGGGCGGATGGCCCGGTGTGCACGCTGCGCGATGGCACCGGATTGCCGGCCGGTCCGTTCGAACTTTCCCTCCCTGCTGCCGAGGTGCCCCGATGACGCCGTACTCCCTGCGCACGCACGAACCCCGTCACCGCAAGGCCGCCGTGGGCCGCGCGCAGCGCTGGCTCGCGCGCGGCATCGCGGGCCTGGCCCTGCTGCTGCTCGCCGTGGCGGTGGACGCAAAGCCGCCGCAGCCCGCGCCGCCGGTCTATTTCGACTGGTTCGAATACAGCGGGCGCGATGCCGCGTTCGAAGCGCCGCTGCCGGCCGGCCATTACCGCAATCCGGTGCTGGCCGGCTTCCACGCCGATCCCAGCATCGTTGCCGCCAACGGCAGGTTCTACCTGGTCAATTCCAGTTTCACCTACTTCCCCGGCATTCCCGTGTTCGAGAGCACGGACCTGGTGCACTGGAAGCAGATCGGCAACGTCATCGACCGCCCCACGCAACTGGACTTCGATGGCCTGAGCGTGTCGCGCGGCATCTTCGCGCCGACCATCGAGTTCCACGACGGCACGTTCTACGTGGTCACCACGGCGACCGACAGCGGCGGCAACTTCATCGCCACCGCGCGCGACCCGGCCGGTCCGTGGTCGGACCCGCACTGGCTGCCGACCATCGGTGGCATCGACCCGTCGCTGTTCTTCGACGACGACGGCAAGGTCTATCTGCTCAACAACGACGAGCCGCCCGGACCGGCGCGCTACGACGGTCACCGCGCCATCTGGATGCAGCAGATCGACCTGGCGCGCTTGCAGCCCGTCGGTCCGCGCAAGGTGCTGATCGACGGCGGCGTGGAGCCGGAGAAGAATCCCATCTGGATCGAAGGCCCGCACATCTACAAGCGCGACGGCTGGTACTACCTGTCCGATGCCGAAGGCGGCACGGGCCCGCAGCACTCGCAGGTGGTGCTGCGCAGCCGCGAGGTCTGGGGGCCTTACGTGCCCTATGCGGGCAACCCCATCCTGACCCAGCGCGACCTGCCCGCGGACCGTCCGCTGCCGATCACCAACGCCGGCCATGCCGACCTGGTGGAGGGGCCGGACGGTTCATGGTGGGCGGTGTTCCTGGCCAGCCGCAACTACCAGCAGCGCCACTACAACACCGGGCGCGAGACGTATCTGCTGCCGGTGCAATGGCGCGACGGCTGGCCGGAGATCCTGCCGGCGGGCCAGACCATTCCCTACGTGGCGAAGGCGCCGTCGTGGATGCGCGGTGAGGCCAGGCAGGCCCCGTCCACCGGCAACTTCGTGCATCGCGACGAATTCGACGGTCCCGCGCTGGCATCGGAATGGCTGCGGGTGCGGGTGCCGAAGCAGGCGTGGGCCGACCTGGCCGCGCGTCCCGGTGCGCTGGCGGTGCATCCGCTGAGCGAAGGCCTGGAGACGCTGCGCAACCCGGCGTTCCTCGGCCGGCGCCAGCAGCACCTGCGCTTCGAGGCCAGCATGGCGATGACGAGGCCCGCAGCGGGTGTGGCGGCGGGCATGGCGGCGTTCCAGAGCGAGGCGTACTGGTACTTCCTCGGCGTGCGCAATGCCGATGGCGGCCGCATGACGGTATTCCTGGAGGGGCGCGACGGCAGCGGCAGCACGCGCACCCTGGCCACGCGCGATGTCGATGCGACCGAGGCGCTGCGCCTGAAGATCGAAGGGAATGAAGGCGACTACGCGTTCGCGTTCGACCTCGGCGATGGGCGTGGCTGGCAGGTGCTCGCCGGCCAGGTCGACGGCACCGTGCTGAGTACCGACCGTGCCGGCGGCTTCGTCGGCGCCCTGCTGGGACCGTTCGCGCGCGACGAGCGCGCTTGGAGGAACGAATGATGAAGACCCCGACCCTGTCCGTTCCCGCCGCCCGCCGCACCGCACCCGGTCTGTGCGCGCTCGCGCTGTATGCCGCCGCGCTGTTCGCACCGGCCGTGCAGGCAGCGGAGGAGAAACCGTGGCTGGATACCTCGCGCAGCTTCCAGGCGCGCGCGGCGTCGCTGGTCGCGCAGATGACGCTGGAGGAAAAGGCCGCGCAGATGCAGAACGCCGCGCCGGCCATCGAGCGCCTGGGCGTGCCCGCCTACGACTGGTGGAACGAGGCGCTGCACGGCGTGGCGCGCGCCGGCCAGGCGACGGTGTTCCCGCAGGCCATCGGACTGGCGGCCACCTTCGACGTGCCGCTGATGGGCGAAGTGGCCACCACCATCAGCGACGAAGCGCGCGCCAAGCACCACCAGGCCGTCCGCGACGGGCAGCATGGGCGCTACCAGGGCCTGACCTTCTGGTCGCCGAACATCAACATCTTCCGCGATCCGCGCTGGGGCCGCGGACAGGAAACCTACGGCGAAGATCCCTACCTCACCGCGCGCATGGGCGTGGCCTTCGTGCGCGGCCTGCAGGGCGACGATCCGGTGTACCGCAAGCTGGACGCCACCGCCAAGCACCTGGCCGTCCACAGCGGCCCGGAAGCCGACCGCCACCATTTCGACGCGCGCCCCAGCAAGCGCGACCTGTACGACACCTACCTGCCGGCGTTCGAAGCGCTGGTGAAGGAGGGCCAGGTGGATGCGGTGATGGGCGCCTACAACCGCGTCTACGGCGAGTCCGCCAGCGCCAGCAGGTTCCTGCTGCGCGACGTGCTGCGCCGCGACTGGGGTTTCGAGGGCTATGTTGTCTCGGACTGCTGGGCCATCGTCGATGTGTGGAAGCACCACAAGATCGTCGCCACCCGCGAAGCCGCCGCCGCCCTGGCGGTGAAGAACGGCACCGAGCTGGAATGCGGCGAGGAGTATTCCACCCTGCCTGCGGCCGTGCGCCAGGGTCTGATCAGCGAGGCCGAGATCGACGACGCGGTGACGCGCCTGTTCGCCGCGCGGATGCGGCTGGGCATGTTCGATCCGCCCGAGCGCGTGCGCTGGGCCCGGATTCCCTACTCGGTGAACCAGGCGCCGGCGCACGACGCATTGGCGCTGAAGGCGGCACGCGAGTCGCTGGTGCTGCTGAAGAACGATGGCATCCTGCCGTTGTCGCGCGAGCTGAAGCGCATCGCCGTGGTCGGTCCGACCGCCGACGACACCATGGCGCTGCTCGGCAACTACTTCGGCACGCCGGCCGCGCCGGTCACGCTGCTGCAGGGCATCCGCGAGGCCGCGAAGGGCGTCGAGGTGACGTATGCGCGCGGCGTGGACCTGGTGGAAGGGCGCGACGATCCCGCGGCCACGCCGCTGATCGAGGCGGCCTACCTGCGGCCGTCCTCCGATTCTCCCGAGCGCGGTTTGCGCGGCGAATACTTCCGCACGCAGGATCTGTCCGGATCGCCCGCGCTGGTGCGCACCGACGCGCAGATCGGCTTCCGCTGGGACCGCGGCTCGCCGACCGACAACCTGCAGGCGCGCGGCGAGGCGGGGCCGGGGCAGGGCGTGCCGAACGATGGCTTCAGCATCCGCTGGAGCGGCCAGTTGCTGCCGCCGGTGTCGGGGCGTTACCGCATCGAAGCCGCGGCGGACGACGGCTTCCGCCTGTACGTGGACGGCAGGCGCGTGCTCGACCACTGGACCAACAGCGACCGCCTGCGCAGCGATGGCGTGGAGCTGGACCTGCAGGCCGGGCGCGCCTACGACCTGCGGCTGGAGTATTACGACGCCGAACGCGATGCCGGCGTGCGCCTGGCCTGGCGCATGCCCGGTGCGAAGCCGCCGTTCGAGGAGGCGCTGCAGATTGCCCGCGATGCGGACGTGGTGGTGTTCGTCGGCGGCCTGACCGGCGATGTCGAAGGCGAGGAGATGACGGTCAACTATCCGGGCTTCGCCGGCGGCGACCGTACCGACCTGCGCCTCCCCGCCACGCAGCGCGCCCTGCTCGAGGCGCTGCATGCGACCGGCAAGCCGGTGGTGCTGGTGCTGACCGGCGGCTCGGCGCTGGCGGTGGACTGGGCGCAGGCCAACCTGCCGGCCATCCTGATGAGCTGGTATCCGGGCCAACGCGGTGGCACGGCCGTGGGCGAGGCATTGTTCGGCGACACCAATCCTGGCGGCCGCCTGCCGGTGACGTTCTACAAGGCCGACCAGGCGATGCCGGCGTTCGACGACTACACGATGGAAGGCCGCACCTACCGCTATTTCCGCGGCACGCCGTTGTACCCGTTCGGCCATGGCCTGTCGTACACGCGATTCGACTACCGCAACCTGCGCACCGGCGCGCGCGCGGTCGCACCGGACGGACGCCTGGAGGTCCAGGTGGAGGTGACCAACACGGGCAAGCGCGCCGGCGACGAAGTGGTGCAGCTGTACGTGCGCCCGCTGCAGGCCGCGCCCGGCGACGCGCAGCAGGAGCTGCGCGGCTTCCAGCGCGTCCACCTGGCGCCCGGGGAGCGGCGCACGCTGGCGTTCGAACTGGCGCCCGGCAGCGCATTGCGCCGCTACGACGAGGCCAGCGGCAGCTACCGGGTGAAGCCGGGGCGCTACGAAGTGCGCGTGGGCGGTTCCAGCGCCGACGCACGCGTCCGCGCCGTTTTCGAGGTGGAGGCGCGCCGTGAATGACGCGCGGCCCCTCCACGACCCGCAGGCCGTCCTCCACCGATATCCGGGAACACCGCCGCATGGCCAGCACTGAACAATCCTTGTCGATCCGGGAAAAGGTCGGCTACAGCCTGGGCGACCTGGCGGCCAATCTGATCTTCCAGACGCTGATCACCTATCTGGCGTTCTTCTACACCGATGTCTACCGGCTGCCGGCGGCCACGGCCGCGACCATCATCTTCGTGGTGGGTCTGCTTGGCGCGTTCGTGTTCACGCCGATGATCGGCGTCCTGGCCGACCGCACCGCCACGCGCTGGGGCAAGTTCCGGCCGTGGATCCTGTGGACCGCGGTCCCCTTCGGCGTGCTGTC
This sequence comes from Pseudoxanthomonas sp. F37, assembly GCF_022965755.1. Taxonomy (NCBI): domain Bacteria; kingdom Pseudomonadati; phylum Pseudomonadota; class Gammaproteobacteria; order Lysobacterales; family Lysobacteraceae; genus Pseudoxanthomonas; species Pseudoxanthomonas sp. F37. The sequence continues at coordinate 244,856 of NZ_CP095187.1, forward strand.
GCTGCTGGCCTTCAGCACCCCGGACTTCGGCGAGCGGGGCAAGATCGCCTATGCGCTGGCGACCTACACCCTGCTGGTGCTGGTGTACGCGGCCAACAACCTGCCGTATTCCGCGCTCAGCGGCGTGCTGACCGGCAGCATGGCGCAGCGCAACAGCCTGTCGGCGTACCGGTTCGTGGCGGTGATGATCGCGCAGTTCATCATCCAGGTGCTGTTGATGCCGCTGGTGCTGATCCTGGGCGACGGCGACCGGGTGCAGGGCTTCGAGCGGGTGATGACGGTATTCGCCATCGTCGGCACGGCGTTCTTCCTGATCACGTTCCTGACCACGCGCGAGCGCGTGGTGCCGACGAAGGCGCAATCTTCCGGCGTGCTGCAGGACCTGTCGGACCTGCTGCGCAACCGGCCCTGGCAGGTGATGCTGCTGCTGACGGTGCTGGTGTTCATGAACCTGGCCCTGAAGGGCGGCACGTACATCTACTACTTCCAGTACTACATGAGCGAGGCGGCACTGGCCTCGTTCCTCCAGGCGTCGGGGTTCAACGGCTTCGTCGCCGGCCTCAACGCCGCACTGACCGGCATGGGCCTGGCCGGCTTCCAGTGGCCCGAGGATCCGGCCACGTCCGCCTTCAGCCTGTTCAACGGCAGCGGCATCGTCTGCATGATCCTGGGTATCGGACTGTCGCGCGGGCTGGCCGACCGCTTCGGCAAGCGCGACGTGTTCGGCGGTGCGTTGTTCGCCTCCACGCTGTTCCTGTTGGCGTTCTACGCTTTCCCGCCGACGGCGGTGGCCATGGTGTTCGGCGCCTTCATGCTGCACGGCTTCTGCTACGGCATCACCATTCCGCTGCTGTGGGCGATGACGGCCGACGTGGCCGACTACTCCGAGTGGAAGAACGACCGCCGTGCGACCGCGATCATCTTCTCGGCCATGCTTTGCGGCCTGAAGATCGGCCTGAGCGTCGGCGGCGCACTGGTCGCCGGCATCCTGGCGCACTACGGCTACCAGGCCGGCGCCGTGCAGCAGCCTGCGGCCGTCGTCGACGGCATCCGCCTGACCGTGAGCCTCTACTGCTCGCTTCCGTTCCTGGTCGCGGTGGCGCTGCTTTTCCTCTACGAAATCGACAAGCGCATGGAGACGCGCATCGAACACGAACTCGACCAGCGCCGCCGCACGGCCGCTGGCGCGGCGTGATGCCAGGACCCCTGCCCATGACCGATATCGCATCCCACGAAGCATCCCCCGTGCACGACAGCGAACTCGCACACCTGGCGGACCGCGCCATCTCCCGCCCGCTGGTCACCCACATCTACACGGCCGATCCCTCGGCGCATGTGTTCGACGGCCGGCTCTATATCTATCCCTCGCACGACATCGATGCGGGCGCGCCGTTCGACGATGAGGGCGGGCACTTCGGCATGCAGGACTACCACGTGTTGAGGATGGACTCGCCCGACGGCGAGGCGACCGACTGCGGCCTGGCCCTGCACGTGCGCGACGTGCCCTGGGCCGAGAAGCAGATGTGGGCGCCGGACGCCGCGTGCCGGGACGGCCGCTACTACCTGTACTTCCCCGCCAAGGACGGCGGCGGCCTGTTCCGCATCGGCGTGGCCATCGCCGATCGTCCGGAAGGGCCGTTCACCGCCGAACCGGCGCCGATCGAGGGTGCCTACTCGATCGACCCGGCCGTGTTCGAGGACGACGACGGGGCGCACTACCTGTATTTCGGCGGCATCTGGGGCGGCCAGCTGCAGAAGTACCGCGACAACCGCTACGACGCGGCGCATGAGGAGCCCACCGGCGATGCGCCCGCGCTCGGTCCGCGCGTGGCCCGGCTGGACGAGGGCATGACCGCGCTGGCCGAGCCGACGCGCGAAGTGACGATCCTGGACGGGCACGGCAACCCGTTGCGCGCCGACGACCATGCCCGCCGGTTCTTCGAGGGGCCATGGGTGCACAAGCACGCGGGCAGGTACTACCTGTCGTACTCCACCGGCAATACGCACCTGTTGTGCTATGCCGTCAGCGAGAGCCCTTACGGCCCGTTCACCTATGAAGGCGTGATCCTGACGCCGGTGGTGGGCTGGACCACCCATCATTCGATCTGCGAATTCGAGGGCCAGTGGTATCTGTTCTACCACGACGCCCTGCTGTCGGGCGGCGTGACGCACCTGCGTACCACCAAGTGCACGCCTCTGCACCACCAGGCCGACGGGCGCATCCGCACCATCGATCCCTATGGGGGCTGATCTCCCTCGCGCCGCACGGGACGACGCGCTGGCGCCGATGCCGCCGGGACCGCTGCACTGGCTGCGTCGCGGTCCGCTGGAGGTGGCGCTGGCGCCGGCGGCGGGAGGCCGCCTGGCGCAGATCCGGTTTGCCGGCACGGACTGGCTGGTGGGTCCGGAGGAGGGCCGGGACGCGACCATCGCGTGGGGGTGTTACCCGATGGTGCCGTGGGCCGGCCGCGTGCGCGGGGGGCGCTTCGACTTCGACGGGCATGCGCATGCATTGCCGGTGAACTTCGGGGCGCATGCGATCCATGGCGTCGGCTTCTCCCGGTCCTGGCAGGTCGACGCGCACGATCCGCACGGCGCCAGGCTGTCGCTGGCGCTCCCCCGCGACCGGTACTGGCCCTTCGGCGGCAGCGCGCATCAATCGGTGACGTTGGGCGAAGACAACGCGCTGCGCCTGGTGTTGTCCGTGCAGGCGGCCGATCGGGCGATGCCCGCGGCGCTGGGCTGGCATCCGTGGTTCCGCAAGCCCGACCGACTGGTGTTCACGCCTGCTGCGATGTATCCGCGCGATGCCGATGGCATCGCCACGCTGCCGCGGGTCCCGCCCGCGCCGGGACCGTGGGACGACTGCTTTCTCGCGGGCGGGGCCATCTCGCTCCAGCGGGGCCCACAGCGCCTCGATCTGCAGGCCGATGTCTCGCACTGGGTGGTCTACGACGCCGCCGCGCATGCGACCTGCGTGGAGCCGCAGACCGGGCCGCCCGACGCGTTCAACCTGGCGCCGCAACGTCTGGCGCCGGGCCAGCGGCTGCAGCTGACGTTCGATCTGGTCTGGGATTCCACTGGCGGCTGAGTACCGCCATCGCATCCGCCGCTCTCACGGAGCATCTGCATGCACCCGAAACTCCGCACGCTGTTCCTGCTGGCGATCGCGTCCTGCTCGATCGCGGCACCGGCCCTTGCGCAGGACGATGCGATGACGCCGGTCGGCGTACCCGCGCAATCCGGCGCCATCGCGTTGGAAACGGGGCCGCTGCCGGGCGCGCGGCACCCCGAAACCTGGCATCGCCAGTACGGCAGTGTCTTCGCCCGCAACGTCAGCGAGGCCACCCTGACCCCGTTCCTGCCGGCGCCGGAGAACGCCAGCGGCACCGCCGTGATCGTGGCGCCGGGTGGCGGGTTCCGCACGCTGTCGATGCAGAACGAGGGCTGGGACGTGGCGCGCGCGCTGGCTGCGCGGGGCATCGCGGCGTTCGTCCTGAAGTACCGCCTGGAACCCACGCCTGCCGCCCTGGATGCCTTCGCCGCGGACATGCGGGCGCGGATGTCCGGGGCACGTCCGGCGCACCTCGACCCCTCCAAGGCCATCGCCCATCTCGGTCCGCAGCTCGCCGACGCGCGCGCGGCCTTCGCGCTGGTGCGCCAGCGCGCAGACGAATGGGGCATCGACCGCGACCGCGTCGGCATGGTCGGCTTCTCGGCCGGCGCCATGCTGACCCTCGCCACGACCCTGGGGGTCGAGGATGCCAGGCCCGCTTTCATCGCCACCGTCTACGGTCCGCTGTCCGCGTTGGACGTGCCCGCGGACGCACCCCCGCTGTTCGTGGCGATCGGCGCCGACGACGGCCTGTTCGCCGGCGACGGCTTCGGCCTGATCGAGCGCTGGCGCGCGGCGCGGCGGCCGGTGGAGTTCCATCTCTACGAACGCGGCGGGCACGGATTCGGCATGTATCCGAAAGCCACCACCAGCACCGGCTGGTTCGCGGCGTTCGTGGACTGGATGAAGATGCATGGCTGGCTGGAACGCGGAGCCGGCCCGGGCGCGTCGGTCGTCCCCAGGTCGAATCCACTGTTCCGCGACCGGTTCACCGCTGACCCGGCGCCGCTCGTGGTCGGCGACCGGCTCTATCTGTATGTCGGCCACGACGAGGCGCAGCGCGACGAGATGTTCAACATGCGCGAGTGGCGGGTGTACTCGACCATGGACATGGCGGACTGGACCGATCACGGGCCGATCATGAAGGCCACCGACTTCCGCTGGGCGAAGGCGGATGCCTGGGCCTCGCAGGCCATCGAGAAGGACGGGCGGTTCTGGTTCTACGCCGCGGTCGAACATGACGGCACGCAGCCGGGCAAGGCGATCGGTGTTGCGGTATCCGACCATCCGACCGGTCCGTTCGTCGATGCCAAGGGCGCGGCGCTCATCACCAACGCGATGACGCCGAAGGGCACGCACAGCTGGGAGGATATCGATCCGACGGTCTTCACCGATGACGATGGCACGACGTGGATCGCCTGGGGCAACCGCCGCTGCTACATCGCGCGGCTCAAGCCCAACATGACCGAACTGGACGGTCCCGTCACCGAGATCACGCCGCCGCATTTCGAAGAGGGGCCGTGGCTGCACAAGCGCGGTGCGACGTATTACCTGACCTATGCCTCGCTCGACCGCGCTACCCACCGCGATGAGCGGGTGTCCTATGCCACCGCGACATCGCTGCCGGGCCCGTGGACGTATCGCGGCGAACTGACCGGTTCGGGCAAGTACAGCTTCACCATCCACCCGGGCATCGCCGAGTTCAAGGGCCGCTGGTACCTGTTCCTGCACAACGCCGCGCTCACCGTCGGCGACCAGCACGGCGCCATCGGCCGGCGCGCGGTGACGGTGGAGCACCTGCAGTACAACCCCGATGGCAGCCTGAAGCCGGTGGTGCAGACCGAGGCCGGCATTTCGGTGCCGCCCTCGCCGTAGCGGTGGGCGGAAGCGCGCGGGACGCCGCGCGCCTCGCTTCCGGGCCGGGCAGGTGGCCGCCGGAAAGCCGGCGGCGGGAGGCGTCCCGGAACAGTGCCGGTGGCCTGGTCTGAGCGGGATTGGCGCGCCTGGAGGGATTCGAACCCCCGACCAATGGCTTCGGAAGCCACTACTCTATCCGGCTGAGCTACAGGCGCACGGGACCGGCATTCTAGCCGCAAAGCGGGGAGTTGGCCCACTCCGGCGCGGGCCATGCGGAAAATCCGGCCCCGGGCGGCGTGCCTGTTACCCTTTCGCGCATGGGATACGAGCGTTTCGAAACCGAAGCCATGCCGCGCTGGCGCGAGCGGTTGGGCCAGTACTGGAAGCTGGTGCGCGGCGATCGCCCCATCGGCGTGCTGCTGCTGTTGTGGCCCACCTGGTGGGCCCTGTGGCTGGCGGCCGATGGCGTGCCGTCGGCGTGGACCCTGTTCGTGTTCACGGTGGGGGTGTGGCTGACCCGTTCCGCGGGGTGCGTGATCAACGATTACGCCGACCGTTGGCTGGACCCGCAGGTGGAACGCACCCGCGGGCGCCCGTTGGCGACCGGCGCGGTCTCCGGGCGCGAAGCGCTGGCCGTGTTCGCCGTACTGATGCTGGTGGCGTTCGGGCTGGTGCTCACGCTGAACCGGCTGACCGTGTGGCTGAGTTTCGCCGGCCTGTTCCTGGCGGCCAGCTATCCCTATCTAAAGCGCTACACCTATCTGCCGCAGGTCTACCTGGGCCTGGCCTTCGGCTGGGGCATCCCGATGGCGTTCGCCGCCGTGCAGGGCGAGGTGCCGCCGGTGGCCTGGCTGCTGTACGGCGCCAACATCCTGTGGGCCACCGCCTACGACACCTGGTATGCGATGGTCGACCGCGAGGACGACATCCGCGCCGGCTCCAAGTCCACGGCCATCCTGTTCGGCGACCTGGACCTGGTGATCCAGGGCGTGCTGTACGCGCTGATGCTGGTGGCGCTGTATCTGGTGGGCCGGCAGGCGGGGCTGGGGCTGTATTACCACCTGCTGGCGCTGGGCGTGGCCGCGCTGCTGATCGCCTGGGAGTTCGTGCTGGCGCGCCACCGCGGGCGCGAGGCCTGCTTTCGCGCCTTCCTGCACAACAACTGGGTGGGCGCGGCGGTGTTCGCCGGTCTGGCGCTGGACCTGTCCGGCCTGGCGGTCTGGCCCTTCTGACGGAGTCGCGCCGGCGGTTGCGCGGAACGGGGCGGCCGCTGCCTCATGGCACCCGGGCACACACCCAGGCATCCACCCGTTCGACGCCAGCAGCCGTCAGCGCACGGGCCGCCGCCTCCAGCGTGGCGCCGGTGGTCATCACGTCGTCGACCAGCGCCACATGCGCCGGCGGTGCGGCCTGGTCCGCCACGGTGAACGCGCGGGCCAGGTTGCGCCGGCGCTGGCCGGCATCGAGTTCGGACTGCGGTGCCGTGGCGCGGATGCGCTGCAGCAGGTCCGCGCGCACCGGCAGGGCCAGCGCGGCGGCCAGCGGGCGCGCCAGTTCCAGCGCCTGGTCGTAGCCGCGCTGGCGGAGGCGGCGGCCGTGCAGCGGCACCGGTACCAGGGCATCCGGACGCGGCGCGGAGGCCAGTGCGCCGGCCATCAGGTCGGCCATCAGGCGTCCCGCCGCCAGGTCGCGATGGAACTTGAAGCGCGGCACCAGCCGGTCCAAGGGAAAGCCGTACACGAACACCGCCCGCGTTTCCGCCAGCGCGGGCGGGTTGCGCAGGCAGTCGCCGCAGGTTCCCGGCGCCGGCATGGGAAGTCCGCAACGCAGGCATGCGCTGGGATTCCAGGGGAGTCGCCCGAAGCACGAAGCGCACAGATCGCGCCCGTTGCAGCCGCGTTCGCGACAGATGAGGCAGCGCGGTGTGAGCAGCAGCCGGCTGGCCCGGCGCCACCAGCCGTCAACTTTCAGGGCATCCATGCGGTTGACAGGGCGGGGCCCGGTTTCCAGACTTCCGCGACTGTACTCCGCCGAGGCCGCGATGTCCGTTCACATTTCCAGCGATGCCCCCCTGCTGCGCCACGACTGGCAACGGGAGGAACTGCTGGCCCTGTTCGACCTGCCGTTCCCGGACCTGCTGCACCGGGCCGCGACCGTGCACCGCGCGCATTTCGATCCGGCGGAAGTCCAGGTCTCCACCCTGCTGTCGGTGAAGACCGGCGGCTGCCCGGAGGACTGCGCCTATTGCCCGCAGGCGCAGCGCTACGACACCGGCGTGGAAGCGCAGAAGCTGATGGACGCCGAGCAGGTGCTGGCGAAGGCCGCGCAGGCCAAGGCCGCCGGGGCGTCGCGCTTCTGCATGGGTGCGGCCTGGCGCTCGCCCAAGGACCGCGACATCCCCAAGGTCGCCGCGATGATCCGCGGGGTGAAGGCCCTGGGCCTGGAGACCTGCGCCACCCTGGGCATGCTGAGCGGCGAGCAGGCGCACGCGTTGAAGGACGCCGGCCTGGACTACTACAACCACAACCTGGACACCGCACCGGACTTCTACGGCGACATCATCCACACGCGCCAGTACCAGGACCGTCTGGATACGCTGGCCCACGTCCGCGATGCCGGCATGAAGACCTGCTGCGGCGGCATCGTCGGCATGGGCGAATCGCGCGACCAGCGCGCCGGCCTGCTGCAGGCGCTGGCGAACCTGCCGGTGCATCCGGACTCGGTGCCGATCAACCGGCTGGTGCAGGTGGCCGGCACCCCGCTGCACGGCACCGCCGAACTGGACCCGTTCGAGTTCGTCCGCACCATAGCCGTCGCCCGCATCGTGATGCCGGCGTCGATGGTGCGCCTGTCGGCCGGCCGCGAGGCCATGAGCGACGAACTGCAGGCGCTGTGTTTCCTGGCCGGGGCCAATTCGATCTTCTACGGCGAAAAGCTGCTGACCACCGGCAACCCGGATACCGAGCGCGACCAGGCCCTGTTCGCGCGCCTGGGCCTGCGCCCCATGCAGGTACAGGTGGAAAACATGCACGACCATCACAGAATGGAAGGCACCGGCAGCGGTACGGTGCATGCCGACATCACCCATCCTGCGCCGTGCTGCGGCCAGGCGGCGTAGTCGGGGGGCACCACAGGGGACAGGACGAAGGCCATCACGCCGGCGCGGGCATCGCGTCCCGGCGCGTCGGTGTCGGCGTGTCCCGGCCGGTGCCGCCGATGCGCGCTCCCGTACCCGGTGCCGAACCCATGACACGCCCCGACCTGCACGACCGCATCCTCGCCCAGCGCCAGCAGCGCGTGGCCCAGGCGCGCCAACGCACGCGCCGCACCGTCAACCGGCGCGATGGCGTGCGCGTGGAGGTCGAGGGCCGCTGGCTGACCGAGTTCAGCAGCAACGACTACCTGGGCCTGGCGCAGCAGTTCGAAGTCACCAATGCGCTGCAGGACGCCGCCGCGCGCGAGGGCACCGGCGCCGGGGCCTCGCACCTGGTCAGCGGCCACCACGCCGCGCATGAGGGGCTGGAGCGCGACATCGCCGACTGGCTGGGCTATCCCCGGGCGCTGTTATTCGGCAGCGGATTCCTCGCCAACCTGGCCGTGCAGCAGGCCCTGCTGGAGGACGGCGACGTGTGCGTGCAGGACCGCCTCAACCACGCCAGCCTGCTCGATGCCACGCGGCTGGCCGGCGCCAGGCTGCGGCGCTATCCGCACCTGGATCCCGAAGGCGCCTTGCGCCAGTTGAAGCTGCAGCCGGACGGCGCGGCCATGCTGGCGACCGACGGCGTCTTCAGCATGGATGGCGATGCCGCGCCGTTGCGCGCGCTGAGCCTGGTCGCACGCATGCAGCAGGCACTGTTCTTCGTGGACGATGCGCACGGCGTCGGCGTGCGCGGACCCGAAGGCCGCGGCAGCGTGGCCGAAGCGCGCATGGGCGTGGCCGACGTGCCGCTGCAACTGGTCACGCTGGGCAAGGCGCTGGGCGGCTACGGCGCCGTCGTGGTGGGCGAGGAGGCGCTGATCCAGCATCTGGCCGAGACCGCGCGTCCCTACATCTACACCACGGCGTTGCCGCCGGCACTGGCGGCGGCCACCCGCGTGGCGGTGAAGCACGCGCGCCGCGACCAGTGGCGGCGCGAGAAGCTGCAGTCGCTGGTGGACCGCTTCCGCAGTGGCGCACAGCGCGCCGGGCTGCAGCTGATGGCCTCGGATTCGCCCATCCAGCCGGTGCTGTGCGGCAGCGATAGCAACGCCCTGGCGCTCTCGGCCGCGGTGCACAGCGCCGGTTACCTGGTGCCGGCCATCCGCCCGCCCACGGTGCCGGACGGCAAGGCCCGGCTGCGGGTGACCCTGTCGGCCCTGCACTCGCCGCAGGACGTGGACGGTCTGGTGGATACCCTGGCGCGCTCGTGGGAGGCGGTGCAGCGCGTGCACGGCGCCGTGGCCTGAGGCGCCCGCCTTCGGCGATCCTGGGCCACGCCGGATCGGCGACAATAGGCCGCATGCATATCGAAACCCTCGGCAGCGGCCCCTCCCTGGTGCTGCTGCATGGTTGGGCGCTGCATGGTGGCGTATTCGCCCCGCTGGTGCAGCGGCTCTCCGACCGTTACACGCTCCATCTCGTCGACCTGCCCGGGCACGGCTTCAGCCGTGACAGCGAGGTGCCGCTGGCACTGGACGCCACCGTCCACGCCATCCTCGCCCGCACGCCGCCGGCCGCCTGGCTGGCGTGGTCGCTGGGCGGGCTGTTCGCGCTGCAGGCGGCGGCTTCGTCGCCGAGGGTGCGCGGACTGGCGATGGTGGCCGCGACGCCGCGCTTCGTGCGGGACGGGGACTGGGCGCACGCCGTGGAAGGCCGCGTGTTCGCACAGTTCGGCGACGACCTGCGCGACGACTATGCCGGCACGCTGGAACGGTTCCTCGCGCTGGACACGATGGGCTCCGAGCACGCACGCAGCGAACTGCGCACGCTCAAGCACGACCTGTACGCGCGCGGCGAGCCGGCACCGGAAGCCCTGCAGCAGGGCCTGCACCTGCTCGAACAGTCCGATCTGCGCGCCATCCTGCCCGCGCTCTCCGTACCCAGCCTGTGGCTGGCCGGGCGGCGCGACCTGCTGGTGCCGGCAAAGGCCATGCAGGCGGCCGCCGCGATGGCGCCGGCGGCCACCTTCGTCGAGATCGCCGGTGGTGGCCATGCGCCATTCCTGGGGCATGCCGACCTGGTGGCGGCCGAAGTGGAGCGCTTCATGCAGGCGCTGCCGGAGGCGGCGGCATGAGCACGTTCGACCAGCGCCACATCCGGCGTGCGTTCTCGCGCTCGGCCGCCGGCTACGATGCGGCGGCGGCGTTGCAGCACGAGGTCGAGAAGCGCCTGCTGGAGTCGCTGGACTACTTCGCCCTGCGCCAGGGCCAGGATGCCGTGGATCCGAAGGTGGTGCTGGACGTGGGCTGCGGCCCCGCGCATGCGGCCGCCGCCATGCGCAAGCGCTGGCCTAAGGCACAGGTGATCGCATTGGACCTGGCGTTGCCCATGCTGCGCGAGGCGAAGAAGCAGGCCGGCTGGTGGAAGCCGTTCCAGCGCGTCTGCGCCGACCTGCGCGCGCTGCCGCTGGCGGAAGCCAGCGTCGACGTGCTGTTCTGCAACCTGAGCCTGCAGTGGGTGGACGACCTGCCGGCCGCGTTCAACGGTTTCCGCCGCGCGCTGAAACCCGGCGGCCTGCTGGTGTGCTCGACGTTCGGGCCGGAGACGCTGCAGGAACTGCGCGATGCGTTCGCGCAGGCCGACGACGCGCCGCATGTCAGCCCGTTCCCTCCCATCGCCCAGTTCGGCGATGCGCTGATGCTGGCCGGCTTCCGCGCCCCGGTGCTCGACCGCGACCGCTTCACGCTGACCTACGACGACCTGCCGGCGCTGATGCGCGAACTGCGCGCGATGGGTGCGACCAACGCCCTGCGCCAACGCCGGCACACGCTGACCGGTCGCGCGCGCTTCGCGGCCGCGGCGGCGGCCTACGAACCGTTGCGTCGCGCGGACGGCAGGCTGCCCAGCACCTGGGATGTCATCTACGCCCATGCCTGGGCGCCGCCGGCGGGCGCACCCATCCGGGAGCAGGGGGAGGACATCGCGGCGGTGCCGCTGTCGAAGATCCCGATCCGGCGACGCGGCGAGTAGTTGCAGCGCGGGATTTGCCGCGCGGACCCGCGGCGGTGGGTCGCGCGTCGCGCCGGCTCAGCGCTCGTCGCGGCGCACCTGCCGGATCCAGTCCTGCAGGTTGTAGTAGTTGGTGACGCGTGCGATGCGGTCATCGCGGATATCGAAGAAGGCGCCGCCCGGCAGCGCATAGGTCTGGCCGTTCGCCGGCGGCAGGCCTTCGTCGGTATGCAGATACTCGCCGTGCACCACGTATTCGGCGGCCGCGCGCTGGCCGTCCTGGGTGACCAGCACCACGATGTCGCGCAGCTGTTCGCGGTAGCTGGCGTTCATGCGCCCCAGGAAGTCCGCGAACGCCTCGCGGCCGACTTCGCGCGCGCCCTGGTTGAGGTCGTGCACCACGTCCTCGCTCAGCATCGCCAGCATGCCCTCCCAGTCGCCGCGGTTGAAGGCGGCGTAGTAGCTGAGGACGAGTTCGGTGGCGCGGTCCTGCCGGCGCGTGCCGTCGATCTTCATGGCGGATCCCGGTGGTGGGCGAGCTGGCGATGATACGCCACGCTTTCAGCGCGGCAGGCGGTCGCGGTGGAAGAAATACACTTCCTGCAGCAGGAACCGCCAGCGCGTGGCGAAGGTGCGGAAGCGGCTGGTCGGCGTGGGCGAACCGACCGCGCGGATGCCGAGGTCCCGGCTGATGCGCAGCGCGCGGGCCATGTGCAGCGGGTCGCTGACCACGATGACGTCGTGCAGCTGGTGCTGCTGCATCAACAGCGATGCCTGGCGCAGGTTGTCGTGGGTGTTGCGCGACAGCGATTCGATCAGGATCGCCTTGTCCGGCACGCCCTGGCGCAACGCGTAGCGGCGCGCCACCTGGGACTCGGAGAAGCGCGCGCCGACGCCGCCGTAGCCGCCGGTGAAGATCAGTTTCGGCGCCAGCCCGCGCTTGTACAGATCGATGCCGTGGCGGATGCGCTCTTCGAACACCGGCGACGGCTTGGCGTCGTAAGCGGCCGCGCCCAGCACGATGATGGCATCGGCGGGCCGGGCGTCGTCGCGCTGGCCGACCCAGGTGATGTAGGCGGCCACGCCGGCGAGCCAGACCAGGACCGCCAGCAGCAGTCGCCACGTCCAGCCGAACACCCCGCGCCGGGGCTTCCTGCGACGCGCGTTCATGCCGCGACCTTCCATGGCAGCGCATCCAGGTCGACGTTGCCGCCGGACAGGATCACGCCGACCCGCTGTCCGGCGAAGCGTTCGCGCTGGCGCAGGATGGCCGCCAGGGCGATGGCGGAGGAGGGTTCCACCAGCAGCTTCAGGCATTCCCACAGCAGCCGCATCGCGGCCAGTGTTTCGGCATCCGGCACGGTCACCACGTCCACCCGGTGCGCGCGCAGTAGGGCGAAGTTGGGGGCGCCCAGGGTGCCGCGCAGGCCGTCGCAGAGGGTGTCGGGCACGAAGTCCAGGCGCAGCTCACCGGCGGCCAGGGATCGGGCGGTATCGGCGGCACCGGCCGGTTCGGCGCCCACCACGCGGCAGCCGGGCGCCGTGGCGGCAACGGCCAGCGCCGTGCCCGACAGCAGGCCGCCGCCTCCCACCGGCGCAACCACGGCATCCAGCGGGCCTTCGGCGTTGACCAGTTCCAGCGCGGCGGTGCCCTGTCCGGCGATGACATGCGGATCGGTGTAGGGGTGCACCAGGCGGGCGCCGGTGTCGGCCTGCACCTGCGCCGCGGTCGCCTCGCGGGCGGCGATGGTGGCCGCGCAGGTATGCAAGGTGGCGCCCTGGCGCGCGATGTTGGCCCGTTTGGCGGCGTTGGCACCCTCCGGCACCACCACATGGCAGGGGATGCCCCGCGTGCGCGCGGCCAGCGCCAGCGCCGCACCATGGTTGCCGGACGAATGCGTCACCACGCCGCGGGCTGCCGTCGCCTCGTCCAGCGCCCATACCGCGTTGCAGGCGCCGCGGAACTTGAAGGCGCCCGCCCGCTGCAGCGGCTCGGCCTTGAAATGCAGCGCGCAGCCGGCCAGGGCATCCAGCGCGTGCGAATGCAGGACGGGCGTGGCATGCGCATGGGGCGCGATACGGGCGGCGGCGGCGAGGACGTCGTCGTAGGTGGGCAGGGGCATCGACATGCCGAAAGGTTAACGCATCGTCGCGGTCCGCCGCCGGCTGAAGCGGGTCTGCACGGGCAGCCCGCAAGCGGCCGCGGTCCCGGGGGTTAAGCACGGATTCAATGCATCGGGCCGATGCTGCCGACAGCATCCCGGGGGGTCCCGACATGAAACGCTCATCCTTGTACGCCCTTGCCGTCGCCAGCCTGGCCCTGGGGGGCTGCGCGACGTACGACTACGTCGGCGACACCGCCCCGGGCGGTTACTACCATGGCCGGCCGAGCACGCAGTACTACGACCCGTACGGCGGTTATTACGGCGGGGTGGGCGTCTATGGCGGCTACGGGTACGGCGGGTATCGCGGCTATTACCCGTATTACGGGTACTACGGTCCGTACTATCCCTATTACCCGCCGCATCATCATCCGCGCCCGCCGCGCCCGGGCGACGGCGACAAACCGCCGGGTGGCGGCAACCGGCCGCCCCCGTGGCGGGACCCGACCGGTCGCTGGCGTGAAGGCGGCTCGCAGCCGATGGTCCCCAACCGTTCCGGGCAGGCGTTGCCCTCGCCCAGCCAGCCGCGGGTGGGCGAAGGCCGCTACCGGCCGTCGCGGGTGATGCCGGCACCCTCGGCACCGCGTGCGGCCGAGCGCCCCCAGCCGACGGAGCGCCAAGCCCCCGCCCGGGTCGAACGTTCCGCCCCGGCGCCGCGTCCTTCGGCGCGGCCGGGCAATGCCATCCGTCAGCGCGAACCCTGATTCGGGGCTCCGGGGCCACCGGAGCCGTTGCTTTCCCCAAGACGTCGTCGCAGGCTGCGAACGTGAGTTGACCGGTTGCGTCGCTTTCTGACGTGATCGGCAATAAAGGTTCAATGTCGACGTCCGGTGGGGAAATCTGGATCCCCCCTGTTCCGGCCCTGCCGGACGTCGGCGCCTAACAAAAAGCCCGGCCAAGCCGGGCTTTTTTCTTGGTCTGGTATCCTGCGCGCACAAAAAAGGGGCCGGCAGTCCCCCGACTACCGGCCCCCCGGCATCCCCGGCGTGCGCATGGCTGGCCCCTGTTCCAATTACCAGCCCGGCGCCCCTGGTCGCTTGCCACGACGGGTGCACGGGGTTGCAGCAGGAAGCGTGCCAACTTCGCCGTTCCCCGCCCGCCACCCGAACCATCGCCACGGCCTGCCTGCGTCGCAGGCTCCGGAACCCAGCATGAGCGCCAGCTTCCACCACTACGACGTCATCATCATCGGCGGCGGCCATGCCGGCACCGAGGCCGCCCTTGCATCCGCCCGCACCGGCGCGCGCACCCTGCTGCTGACCCACAACGTGGAAACAGTGGGCGCGATGAGCTGCAACCCGGCCATCGGCGGCATCGGCAAGGGACATCTGGTGAAGGAGATCGACGCGCTGGGGGGCGTGATGGCGTGGGCAGCGGACCGTGCCGGCATCCAGTGGCGCACGCTCAATGCCTCCAAGGGGCCCGCCGTGCGTGCGACGCGGTGCCAGGCCGACCGCGCGCTGTACCGCAGCGCGATCCGGCGCGCCGTGGAAGCGCAACCCCACCTCACCCTGTTCCAGGCCGCCGTCGACGACCTGGTCATCGAGGGTGGCCGGGTGAGGGGCGCGGTCACCCAGACGGGACTGACCTTCCACGCCCCCGCGGTCGTGCTGACGGCAGGGACCTTCCTCGCCGGCAAGATCCACGTCGGCGAAACGCAGTATGCCGGCGGCCGCGCGGGCGATCCGCCGGCCACCGCCCTGGCGCAGCGCCTGCGCGAGGGCGCCTTCGTCGTCGACCGGCTGAAGACGGGCACGCCGCCGCGCATCGACGGACGTTCGCTGGACTACGCGGTGATGGAGGAGCAGCCGGGTGACGAGCCGCGGCCGGCGATGTCGTTCATGGGCAGCGCCGCCGACCATCCCCGCCAGGTGTCGTGCTGGATCACCCATACCAGCGAGCGGACCCACGAGATCATCCGCGGCGCGCTGCACCGCTCGCCGATGTACTCGGGCCAGATCGAAGGCATCGGCCCGCGCTACTGCCCGTCCATCGAGGACAAGGTGGTGCGCTTCGCCGAGAAGGCCAGCCACCAGATCTTCGTCGAGCCGGAAGGCCTGGACGTGGCCGAGATCTATCCCAACGGCATCTCCACCTCGCTGCCTTTCGATGTGCAGCTGGCGCTGGTGCGCAGCATCCGCGGCATGGAGCACGCGCACATCACGCGTCCGGGCTACGCCATCGAGTACGACTTCTTCGATCCGCGCGGCCTGAAGGCGTCGCTGGAAACCAAGGCGGTCGCCGGCCTGTTCTTCGCCGGCCAGATCAACGGCACCACCGGCTACGAGGAAGCAGCGGCGCAGGGCCTGCTGGCCGGCCTCAATGCCGCGCGCCTGGCGCAGCATAAGGAGGCCTGGTCGCCGCGTCGCGACGAGGCCTATCTCGGTGTGCTGGTCGACGACCTGATCACGCACGGCACCAAGGAGCCGTACCGCATGTTCACCAGCCGCGCCGAGTACCGGCTGCAGCTGCGCGAGGACAATGCCGACCTGCGCCTGACCGAAACCGGCCGTGCGCTGGGCCTGGTGGACGACGCGCGCTGGCAGCGCTTCGAAGCCAAGCGCGAGGCCATCGCCCGCGAGACCGGCCGCCTGCGCGCGCTGTGGGCCACACCCGCGAACGCGCTGGGCCGCGAGGTCGCCGACACGCTGGGCGTGCAGGTCAGCCGCGAGACCAGCGTGCTCGACCTGATCAAGCGCCCGGAGCTGGACTACGCGAAGTTGATGGCGGTGCCGTCCATCGGTCCCGCCGTGGACGATGCGCAGGTCGCCGAGCAGGTGGAGATCGGCGTGAAGTACGCCGGCTACCTGGACCGCCAGCGGGACGAGATCGAACGCCAGCAGCGCAATGAATCCACGCCGATCCCGCCCGGCTTCGACTTCGCCAGCGTGCGCGGCCTGTCGGCCGAAGTGCAGCAGAAGCTGGAGCGGGTGCAGCCGGAAACCATCGGCCAGGCCCAGCGCATCCCCGGCATGACGCCCGCCGCCATCTCGCTGCTGCTGGTGCATCTGGAGCGCGCGCGGCGTAGCCGGGTGGCGTGAGCTGGGGAGTTCCGATGCGATACTCCCTTCTCAAGAAGGGGGAAGGGCATGGATATCCATCCGGTGGAGCCGGAAAAACGCGCCGCGATCGAGCAGGCGCTCGAGCGCATCGAAAGCGAGCACGATGTGCGGATTCTCTTCGCATGCGAATCCGGAAGCCGGGGCTGGGGTTTCTCGTCGCCCGACAGCGACTACGACGCGCGCTTCGTGTACGTGCATCGTCCTTCCTGGTACCTAACCGTCAACGAACGCACCCGTCCCGGGCAGCCGCAGCGCGATGTGATCGAGCTTCCGATCGACAGCGACCTGGATGTCAGTGGCTGGGACCTTCGCAAAGCATTGCGCTTGCTCTCCAAGTCCAACCCCACGTTGTCAGAATGGTTGCGTTCGCCAATCGTCTATCGCGTCGACGCGTCTGCGGTCGAATCATTGACGCATCTATCGGAGCGATTCTATTCGCGTGCTGCTGGCTGGCACCACTACCACAGTATGGCGAAGGGCAATTTCCGCGGCTATCTTCGCGGCGAACGAGTGCGCACCAAGAAGTATCTTTATGTCATCCGTCCGGTGCTGGCTTGTCGCTGGATTGAAGTCAACCAAGTGCCACCGCCGATGGCGTTCGAGGTCATGCTCGACTGCCTGTTGCCCCACGGCCCCGTCCGCAATGCAATCGATGCATTGCTGGCCGTGAAGCGCGCGAGCAAAGAGGTCGATGATGGTCCACGCATCCCTGTGATCAGCGACTATCTGGAGGCCGAACTGGAGCGTATGCAAGCTTCACCCCCGCTGCTGCCCGGGCATGAGGGCGGGGATGCGGAGCTGGATACGTTTTTCCGCCGTTGCTTGGAGGCTTGTTAACCAACGAGGCCACTTAAGCGGCATCTGGATGTCGGGTTTTCCAGTCCGCCAACCGCTCGCGATAGTGCTGCAGCTGTTCCGCATACAGATCGTGCACGCAGATCGGGCAGCCGCTGTTGCAGCAGTCGCTGGGCAGCGGCGGCTCGGGTTCGAGCGGGCGCGGGTCGTCGTCGGGCGTCACCGGGCGTCCATTTCCTTCAGCAGGTGCGGCGCCGGATACACCTTGCCCATCAGCCAGCGCAGGTAGCGCATGTCCACGTGCACCGCGCGCTTGTAGCGCGGGTCGAACATCCAGCTGGCGCTGACCGATTCCCAGTTGCTGTCGAAGTTCAGGCCGATCAGTTCGCCGCGTGCGTTGAGCACGGGCGAGCCCGAGTTGCCGCCGGTGGTGTCCAGGTTGGTGAGGAAGTTGACCGTCTGCGTCTTCAGCGCCGGGTCTTCGGTGCCCGCGAAGTCGGCCCGGGCGATGGCGTCCAGCAGCGGTTTCGGCGCATCGAACGGCACCTGGCCGGTGTTCTTCTCGACGATGCCGGCGACCGTGGTCACCGGCGTGTACTGCACGCCGTCGCGCGGCGAGAAGCCGTCCACCCTGCCGAAGCTCACGCGCAGCGTGCCGTTGGCATCCGGGTACAGCGCGCGACCCTGCTGCTGGCGCCAGGCGAACAGCGCACGCATGTAGGCCGGGCGAAGGCGGAGCTGCTCGCCCGCGCGGGTCTTGCGCTCCTGCTCCAGCGCCAGCTGCACCGGCACCAGCGTCGCCGCCAGGTCGATCAGCGGGTCGGCGGCCATCGGCCTGCCTTCGCGCGCCGCCGCCAAGCGTGACAGGCGTTCGGCCTCCTCGCCCAGTTTCGTGTCCGCGTACAGCGCATCCAGTGCCTGCTCCAGGGCGGCGGGCGTGCGGCCGAAGGCGGCATCGAAGCCGGGCAGGCGCTGTGCCTCGGGCAACTGCTGGTAACGCGTCAGCAAGGCCGTGAGCAGGGCTTTCTCCACGTCCGGTGCATAGCGGCGCTGTACCTGCTTCAGGACGCCCTCGATCAGGGCGTGGTCGCGCACCTGGTAGCCGCTCTCGCGCTCGGCGTCCGGTTTGGCCGACTCCACGCGCAGGCGCTCCAGCGTGATCGCGCTGCGCATCAGTTGGGACTGCGAACCGAACAGGGAAAGCAGCAGTTCGCGCTCGCGCACCGCGGAGCCGGCGGCGATCGAGGCGTCCAGCGCATCGATGTCGGCCCGTTCCTTCGCGGCCGCCGCGGTGGCCAGCATGCCGCGTTCGTCTTCGGCGCGCACGCGCACGGCGTCGCTGCGTCGCAGGCCTTCCAGTTCGCCGGCGGCGCGTTTGCGGTTGTTCTTCAGCGACTGCAGCTGCGCGGCATAGCGCGTCCTGGCGTCGGCATCCTGCTTGCCGGCGGCTTCGATCACGTCGATCAGCTGGTCGAACACGGCCACGCGCGCCGGCAGCGTCCAGTTGACCTGCTGGTCGAACTCGGCGGCGGTGCGGTGCCGGTACGTCGTGCCCGGGTAGCCGGCCAGCATCGCGTAGTCGCCGGCCTTCGGTCCGTCCTTCGCCAGCGACAGGTGCGCCGGCGCGCGGTAGGGAACGTTGTCCGCGCTGTAGGCGGCCGGCTTGCCGTCCTTGCCCACGTAGGCTCGCAGCAGGGTGAAGTCGCCGGTGTGGCGCGGCCACATGAAATTGTCGATCTCGTCGCCGTAGTTGCCGATCGCGCGTGGCGGCGCGTAGACCAGGCGGATGTCGCGCAGCTCCAGCTGGCGGATGCGGTAGAAGTCGGTCCCGTAGTACATGTCGGCCACGCTGCAGCGCACGCCGGCCTCCCGCTCGCACTCGGCAACGATGGCCTTGCTGGCGCGATCCACGGCATCGAAGTAGTCGCGCCCGGTCTTGCCGGCGGTGTCCCGCAGCACGCGGTCGGTGACCTTGTCGTAGCCCACCGTGACCAGGACGCGGAAATCCGGGTTGGCCGGCAGCTCGCCCGCGTGGTCGGCGGCGATGAAGCCCTCGTCGATCAGGTTCTTCGCGGGCCCGCTGTTGTACTGGATCACGCCGTAAGCGACGTGGTGGTTGGTCAGGATCAGGCCGTCCGCGGAGACGAATGCACCCGTGCCGCCACCCGCACGGACCACGGCGCTCAGCGGTGCGGCGGCGACATCGGCCAGGGCCTGCGGCTTGCCCTTGAACCCGGCCTGGCGCATCGCCTTGGCCAGTTGCGGCAGCTGCGAGGGCATCCACATGCCTTCGCCGGCGTGGGCGGGCAGGGCGAGGACAAGACCCAGGGCGAGGGCGGAAGGCGAGCGTCGGCGGCGCATGGTGCGGATCCAGCGGAGAAGACGGTCACGATATCGGGTTACGCACCGGTGCGGCAACGATGGCCCGCGTCGTGCCGTCAGCGTGCCTCGCCAAGAAAGCGCCGCCAGCGTCGCGCCGCGCGACGGATGCCTTCGTGTTCGGCGTCGGCCAATGCGCGGAGCGGATCGAGCGCCACGTCGGTGTCGCCGCCGCGCTTCCACGTCGCCGCCACGCGGCCCTGGACGATCGCCGTGGCAGCGACCAGTCCGTTGACGCCGATCACGCGCCGCGTATGCGCCGCATCCAGCACCGGCGTGCGGTCGCGGTAACCGATCAGGTATTCGTCGAAAGCGGGCAACAGGTGGATGGCACGCGAGCGTGCGGGGAGGGGAGCGTCGGCGCGCCACCACCACGTGGTGCCGTCGTGCGTCTCTTTCTCCAGCGCGGAGCCGGCGAGTTCCAGCGCCCGCAGCGCATCCTTCTGCGTAAGTCCCGACCACCACGCGAGATCGGCGGCGGTCGCCGGTCCATGGCCCTGCAGATAGCGCAGCGCCAGCCGGTGCAGGGCTTCCTCGCGGGCGAGCGGCGCACCCGGCGGGACCCACGCATCCATCAGCACGAAGGTCGGCTGCTTGCCATGCCGCGGCCCCTGGCAGATCGCGCCTTCGTGCGCCAGCCAGTTCAGCAGGTGCAGGCCGCGCTGGTGGGCGCTGGCGAAACCCGCGGCGTCCATGCAGACATACAGAGCGGACCGCGCGACCGGCGTGCCGGCGGCGAGCGCATGCTCGACCGCGTGCCGGCCACGGGCCAGGGTGGTCGCATCCAGCCCCAGGTCGCGGGCGATGCGGGCCGCATTCGCGGCCTGCACGCGCGGCGCCAGCAGCGCCACCATCCATCGCACGTCCTCGCGCGCCAGCAGGTGCAGGGTGCCGCGCATCGGCCAGGTGCGCACGATCTCGCCGCGCTGGATCGCATCCTCCACCTGCGCCCGCGTGGCGCCCTGGGTGCGCAGGCCGACGGCCCACAACGCAGCGTGGTAGTCCTGCGCCTGCATCGCGCCCAGATGGCGCACCGCATCGGCGGGAGATGCCGCCGCGGGCGCGCTGATACCCTGCGCATGCAGGCGCCGCGCCGTCAGCGACGGCAGCACGCCTACTTCTCCTTGCGCCAGTTGATCGAGCCGCGCGTCTCGATGGTGCTGGATTCGATTTCCACGTCGAAGCCCTTGCGCAGCAGGTACTTCAGCGTCACCGCCGAACCGGAGCCGATCATCGATACGCCGTAGCTGACGTACAGCTTGGGCGAGAGGTACTTGCCCACGCCGAACACCGAGCCGCCCAGCGTGCGCGATTCCAGCACCCCGGCATCGTCCAGGCCGATCTTCGCGCCCAACTGCGACGCCAGAAGGCCCGCGCCCGCGCCCAGCGCCGACGAGGCCGCGTTGATGCGCTGGCTTTCGTCGCTGCTGGCGGTATTGAGCGAGCGGCCCAGCACCAGGTAGGCCAGCGCTTCGGACTCGGACAGGGACGGGTTGGACCACACGCGCGCGCGCGGCTGGCTGGCGCGGCCGGTGACGTCGATGCCGGCGGTGACGCTGGCGCTGACCACTTCGCGCTCGGCGCGGATGTTGATGCGCGGATCGGATACGGCGTTGTTGCTCCACGTCAGCTCGCCGCGGGTGATGCGCAGCTTCTGGCCGTAGGCCTCGTATCGGCCGTCCACGTCCAGCCGGCCCGTGGCCAGCATCTCGCGGCCGGGCTGCGAACGCACGTGCAGCGTGCCGGCCAGCGTGCCCTCCAGGCCGTAGCCTTTCAGCCTGACCTCGTCGCCGACCTTCAGCGACAGGTCCAGGTCCAGCCGCGAGCTGGGCGCGCGCTCGGGATCGGCCGGGTCCAGCACCACCACGTCCTCCGAAGCGGAGACGCCTTCGTCCAGCTTTTCCACGTCGATGGTGGCCGAGGGAATGCCCACCTCGCCGCGGACCTGGATGGTGTTGTCGGCGAAGCCCACCTGCACGTCGGGCGAGGCCACCGCGCGCAGGTCGGTGGTGTCGGCCACCAGTACGTTGTCGCCGCGTACCTGGAATTGCAGTGGCGTGGTGTCGTTGTTCCAGCCCAGGGTGCCGGCCACGCTGAGCACGCCGCCGGTGCCGGTGCCGCCGGTGGACGACACCGTCTTCATGCTGCCGTCGATGCGCGCGCTGCCGTCGGACAGGGCGACCAGTTCGGCGCCGCCGTCCACCAGCGACACGCCCAGCGCGGGCAGTTCGCCGGTGAATTCGGTCAGCGTCGCCTCGCCGCTGAGCAGCGGGTGCCCGCGGGTGCCCGCCACGCCGATATGACCGGCCAGCTTGCCGCGCGGGCGCACCAGGTCGGGCGAGAACAGTTCCATCCAGAACAGGCGCGAGTTGTGGAAATACAGGTCGCCTTTCAAGGGCGCGAACGCATCCCAGCCGGTGTTGAAGGTGGCATCGACATAGCCGTCGCCCTTGAAACCGGTGCCCAGGCGGCCCTGGATGCGCTGCGGGGTGAAATCGACATCGAGGGTGAAGTTGTCGTACCGGATGATCTCTCCGCGCGCCGTGGTGCCCATCTTCAGGCCGCCATCCAGTGAGGCCAGGTGCACTTCGCCCTGCCATGCGTTCCCGGCCGGGCGCAGCGTCGCATCGAGGGTGAACTCGCCGCGCAGCGTCAGCGGGCGGCCGTTGCTGGGCGGCAGCCAGGGCTGGACCAGCGCCAGCGACAACGCATCGCCGCGTACCTGCAGGCCCTGTCGCGGCCAGTCGGCGCTGGCGCACAGCGCGCCGCCGATGTCCGAGGCCAGGCAGCTTTCCGACAGCGTCCAGTTGGCGCCCTTCTGGGCAAAACGCGCCGGCTGCCGCAACGTCCACGGATTGCCCTTGGACGGGGCGATGCGCAGCGCCTCGAGCGTGCCCTGCCAGTCGGCACCGCGTTTCTGCACCGAGCCCGACAGCGCGACCGCGCCCATCGCATTGCGCGCATCGCCATCGAAGCGCAGGTCTTCCACCGCGCCGCGCGCCGTGAGGCCGACGCTGTCCAGCACGGTGCCGACGTTCACGGCGCTGCCCTGCAGTGCCAGCTCGCCGCTGCCGCTGCGCCAGGGCAGGCGGCCGCGCAGGCTGAGCGCACCGGCGCTCCAGTCGTTCCAGCGCAGGTTCTCGCCCCCCAGGTCGGCTTGGATGTCCGGCGCGGTGCGCGCGCCGGTCAGCGTGATCGAGCCTGCCAGCGTGCCGCTGGCCTCGGGCGCCAGGTCGGCCAGATTCAACGGCCGGAAATCCGCGTCCACGTCCAGCGTGTCGCCGACCTTGCCCCGGGCGGTGACCCGGCTGCCGCCCAGCGAGAGCGCAAGATCACCTTCGCCGTTGCGGCCATCCAGCGCGAACGTGCCGCGCGCGTCCAGCGAGCGGTCGCGCAGGCGACCGGCGAGCTTCGGCACGTCCAGCGTGCCCTGGAACAGCCCGTCCTCGCGCTGGCGGCCCTTGGAGGTGAGGTTGCCGGAGATGTCGCCCTTCCATCCCGCGGCGAAATAACCGGGGTCGAAGCCCGCCAGCGTCGCGGCGATGTCCCAGTCCAGCACCGGCGACCAGCCGACGGTACCGCTCGCATCCAGCGTGCCGGTGGGCATGGTGGCGCGCAGCGTCTGCAGTCGCACGCGCTCGGCATTGCCGCGGCCGTCGAATTCCAGCAGCGCGCTGTCCTCGCCGCGGGTCAGCGTGGCCTTGCCGATGGCGGCCCAGGCTTCCAGCTTGCCGGCCAGGCCGAAGTCGCCCTCGGCGCCGATCATGCTGTCCGCTTCGGTGCCCCAGCGCAGGCTGCGGGCATTCACCGCGAACCGGAATTCCGGATTTTCCGGCACCGTGAAATCCGCGCGCCCGCGCAGCGAGGCATAGCCGTCGAACGCGCGGATGGCCAGCGGCTCCACGGTCAGGACTTCGCCGTCGATGCGCGCATGCGAGGGCTCGATCACCACGGCGATGTCGCCCTGCTGCACCGTGCCCTGCAGGTCCGCGGCGCCGCCGGCGCCCTTGGCCGCCAGGTCGAACGCCACCGGCGTGCCGTCGTCCATCAGGCCCAGCAGCGCGAGGTCCAGCGCCTGGGTCTTGGCGGCGAAGTTCCAGGTGGGCCTGGTTTCGCCGCGCAGGGTCAGCGTGGCGCGCAGCGGCGCCGGTGCGGCGCCGGCCAGGGCGACGTTCATGCGCGCGCGGTCGCCGCGCGCCACCAGTCCGAGCCGGGCCGGCGTGCGGCCGGCCGCGGCGGGAAACACGCCGGTGGCGGTCAGGTCGGTCCGGTAGTTGCGGCGCGGTGCGTAATCGCCCTGCACGCCGAACGCACCGCGGTCGCTGGCGATGGCCAGCTTCTCGGCATGCACGTAGCCGTTGCCGATGTCCAGGCCGCCGGTGGCGCGCGCGATGTCGATGACGGGCTGGCCACCCTGCCGGATCAGGAAGCGGTCGATCTCCAGCCGGTCGGCCTGGATCGCCAGCGGCATCTCGATCTGCGGCAGCAGGTCGGGCCAGTGCGGCAGTTCGAACGGTTCATCGCTCTCAGGCACGTCGAGCATCGCGCCGCGCAGCTTCAGCACGTCCAGGCGCAGGCGCTTGCCCAGCAGCGGCCGCAGGTCCGGTTCCAGGTAGACCTCGTCGGCGGTGAAGCGGATCGCGTCCCAGCGGAAATCCACGCCGCGCAGGGTCAGCGGACCGGCGATGGGACCATCGACCGAGCGGTACGTCAGCGAGGCGTCCGCCGGCAGCCGCGCCTGGATCTGCGCCAGCAGCACGTCGCGACCGGCGACCGTCTGCAGCAGCCAGTACAGGCCGATGCCCAGCAGCAGCACCAGCACGCCGGTGCCGATGGCGCTGCGGATCGCCAGCGTGCGCATGCGCGCCCGGCGGCGCGCGCGCAGCTCGGCGATGCGGGCCTCGCGCTCCTCGGGGCTCAGGTTGTCGGGCACGCGTCGCTTCACAGGTCGGTCCCGATGTTGAGATAGAGCTGGAAGCTGGAATCCGGATCATCCAGCCCGTGCGCGATGTCCAGCCGCACCGGCCCCACCGGCGAACGCCAGCGCAGGCCGACGCCGATGCCGGTGCTCAGTTGCGGACGGGTGCCGTCGAAGGCGCTGCCGGTGTCCACGAACACCGCACCGCCGTAGGGGCCGCCCTTGGGATAGAACTCGTACTCGACGCTGCCGGTAAGCACGTTCTTCGCGCCCAGCGCGTAATCGCCGCGGCGCGGTCCGACTTCGCGCCAGGCGTAGCCGCGGATGCTGCGGTCGCCACCGGCGAAGAAGCGCAGCGACGGCGGCATGGCCACCAGCGAGCTGGTGAAGGTGTGGCCGTACTCGCCGCGCACGATCAGCGCGCTGTTGGTCTTGTACTGCTGCGACCAGCGCGCGCGCATGTGGAACTGCAGGAAGTTGGCATCCGAGCCGGCCCCCTCCACGCCGCCGCGCAGCAGGATGGACCCGGCCAGCTGGTCGGGCCGGTTCGAACCCACCGGCGAGTTGGTGTAGTCCGCGCGCAGCGAGGGATAGGTGAAGGTGGCGTACTGCACCGTGGTGTCGGGCAGGCCGGTCAGCGGGTCGTCCTCGACATAGCGCCAGCGCTCGCGCAGTGCATGGATGGAGGCGACCGCCGTCCAGTCCTCGCTGACCTGGCCGCTGCGGCTGCCGGTGAACTCGACGTGGCGCAGGTCGATGTAGTCGGTCTGCTCGTCGCTGGCCTGCAGGCCGACGGTGTACCAGCCATCCAGCCACTTGAAGGCGGGGATGCGGTACTGGGTCAGCAGCGTCTTGCGCTTCTGCGCGTAGTCCAGGTGCGTGGACAGCTTGTGCCCGCGCGAATTGACGTAGCGCCGGTCCAGGCCCAGGCGGATACCGGGGCCGCTCTCGCTGCCGTAGCTGACGCCGGCGGTGTAGATGTCGCGCTTGGCCAGTTCCAGCTTGACGTCGATGGGCACCCGGCCTTCTTCGGCCTTGTCCGGGTTGGCCTGGATGTCGATGCTGGAAAAGTAGTCCAGCCCCACCAGCGATTCGCGCAGGCGGTCCAGCTTGCCCTGGTGGAAATAGCTGCCTTCGTCCCAGTACACCAGCTTGTCCAGCAGGCCCGCATCGAACTTGTCCTGGAGGAAGGTGGTGGGGCCCATGTCGTAGCGGATGCCGCTGACCCAGCCCAGGGCGATATCGGCGGCGTGGTCCGCGCGGGTGACTTCCACGCGGCGGTGGGTGAAGTCGGCGTCGAAGTAGCCGCGGTCGGCCAGGCGCCGCACGATGGTCAGCTTGCTGGCTTCGTAGGTGGTGTGGTCGAACACCTCGCCGACCCTGGGCGCGAAGGCATCCAGGTCTTCCTTCAGGTAGCGGTCGCCGCCGCCTTCGCCCTCGATGGACAGCTCGCGCCGGCGCACGCGTACTGGTTCGCCCAGCTGTACCCGCACGGTGACCGTCAGGCGCTCGTCGTCGGCGGCTTCGGTACGTGGCGCGTCGACGGTGATGGTGGGCGAGTAGTAGCCGAACGGCTCCAGCGCCTCGCGCGTCTCGGCGGCCGCTTCGTTGAGCAGGTACTCCAGGCGCGACTCGCCCAGCCGCCTGCCCAGCGAGTCGTTGAGGGAGAGCGCCGTGTTGACGTTCTCGACCATCAGTTCGTCGTTCAGGCCCTCGATGGTCACCTTGTCGACAATGGCCGCCGCCCAGGCCGGGGACGTGGCGGCAAGCAGGACGACGAAGGTGGCCAGGCGGGGGAGTCGACGCATGCGTGCAGGATAACGGGTGCGGGTTAAGCGCGGTGAAGAGGTGAGGCTTTTCGGGCGAGCGATGATTCATGTGTCGCGATCGTCGCGATGCACAGGACCTCGCCTCGCCCCGCGTGCGGGGAGAGGGGGCCGGAGGCGGGAGAGGGGCGAACGGAGAGGGGATGCGCAGGCGCCCGGTGCAAGACCGCGCTCGCCCCTCATCCGCCCCCGTATCAAGTACGGGGGCACCTTCTCCCCGCACGCGGGGAGAAGGTGAGTCGACATCAGTTGGACAGATGCTCGATGGCGGCCACCGCGCGGAAGCGGTCGGCCAGGCGCTTGAGCAGGGCCAGGCGGTTGGCGCGCACCGCCTGCTCGTCCGCGTTCACCATGACGCTGTCGAAGAAGGCGTCCACCTGCGGGCGCAGGCGGGCAAGGTGGTTCAGCACGGTGACGTAGTCGTGGTGGTGCAGGGCCTCGTCGGTTTCGCCGAGCACGGCTTCCACCGCTTCGGCCAGCGCGCTTTCGGCCGGGTCGGTCAGCAGCGCACGGTCCACCGCATGCGGAATGGCGATGTCGGCCTTCTTCAGGATGTTGCCGATGCGCTTGTTGGCCGCGGCCAGCGCCTCGGCCTCCGGCAGCGTGGCGAACGTGCCGATGGCGTCCAGGCGGGTGTCGAAGTCGTACAGCGAGGCCGGCTTCAGTTCGGCGACCGCAGTGAAGTGCGCGGCGGGCACGCCCTTGTCGGCGTAGTAGCCGCGCAGGCGGTCGAGGATGAAGTCGTAAATATCTCCGGAAGGCGTCTCTTCTGTGTGTTCGCGGGTTGCCTCGGGACGACCCATGATTCGAGCTTGCACTTGGCTGGATCGACCATGCACAAGGCCAGCGGCCAATGAAAGGGCTTGCTTCTGTTTGAAGCTCTTGGTCTGGGGATCGAAATCTGGCAATAGCGTGATGGCTTCTTCGATCAACGCATGAACATTCAGCGCGAAACCGCTCTCGATCACCGTCCTCGCCAACCCCAACGCATTCCGCCGCAACGCAAACGGATCCTTGTTGCCGGTCGGCTTCAGCCCCGCGGCGAAACCACCCGCCAGCGTATCCAGTCGCTCGGCGATGGCCAGCACCTTGCCCAGCGGCGACAGCGCGATGTCGTCGCCGGCGAAGCGCGGCTGGTAGGCCTCGTCGATGGCCAGTGCGATCTCTTTCGGTTCGCCGGCAGCGAGGGCGTAATGACGCCCCGCGATGCCCTGCAGTTCGGGGAATTCGTTGACCATGCGCGACTGCAGATCGTTCTTCGCCAGCTCCGCGGCACGACGCGCCTGTGCCGGATCGGCGCCGACCTGCGCGGCGATGGTTTCCGCCAGCGCGGCGACGCGCGCGACCTTGTCGGCCACGCTGCCCAGCTTGGCCTGGTAGGTCACCGTCTTCAGCCCGTCGCCCATCGACGCCAGGCCCTGCTTGAGGTCCTCGTCGAAGAAGAACTTGGCGTCGGAGAAACGCGGGCGGATCACGCGCTCGTAGCCCTTGCGCACTTCATCGACGTTCTGCGATTCGATGTTGGCGATGCCGATGAAGTGCTCGGTCAGCTTGCCGCCATCGCTCAGCACGGGGAAGAACTTCTGGTTGATCTCCATGGTCTCGATCAGCGCTTCCTGCGGCACGGCCAGGAACGCGGACTCGAAACTGCACAGCACCGCCGCCGGCCACTCGGTCAGGCAGACCACCTGCTCCAGGTTGTCGTCGGTGACGCGCGCGGTGCCGCCGGCCTGTGCGGCGGCGGTTTCCACCTCCTCCACGATGCGTGCGCGGCGGGCGTCGGGATCGACCAGCACCTTCGCGCCCTGCAGGGCCATCACGTAGTCGCCCGGATCGTTGATCCACACCGGCTTGTCGTGCTCGAAGCGGTGGCCGCGGCTCATGCGGTCGGACGTCACGCCCAGGACCTGGGCCGGCACCACGTCCTTGCCCAGCAGCAGCACCAGCCAGTGCACGGGCCGCGCAAACGCGTACTCGTGCGCGCCCCAGCGCATCGGCTTGGGGATCGGCATGCCGGCCAGCGCCTCGCGCACGATGTCGGCCAGCAGGTCGGCGGTCTTCGCCCCCGGCTTCACCGCGCGGTGGACGAAGCGCTCGCCCTTGCCGTCGGTGGTGCGTTCCAGCGCGGTCCAGTCGATGCCGGCCTTGGCGGCGAAACCCTCCAGCGCCCGGGTCGGCGCGCCGTCGGCGTCCAGCGCGATGTTCAGGTACGGGCCCAGCACTTCGGATGTCTGCTCCGGCTGCTCCACCGCCACCGCCGGCAGCAGCACGGCCAGGCGGCGCGGCGTGTACAGCGGCTTGGCGTCGCCACGCTCGAAGCCGATGCCGCGCTTCTCCAGTGCCGCGACGATGCCGTCGAAGAAGGCCTGGGCCAGGCCGGGCAGCGCCTTGACCGGCAGTTCTTCGGTGCCGAGTTCGACCAGCAGGGGTTTTTGTTCGCTCATGTGCATGCAACCTTGAGTTGTTCCCTTCTCCCCTCGGGAGAAAGTGCCCGAAGAGCCTGCCCCGTACTTGATACGGGGGCGGATGAGGGTGCGGCGGAGTCCGCGGCGGCGGACCCTCCGGATTCCACCGGACCCTCTCCCCGACCCCTCTCTCCCACAGGGACTTCCTGCGGTCGCCGAGGGGGAGGGGCGCTACGCGTTTTCTTTCTTCAACCCCGGAAAGCCCAGCTTCTCCCGCTGCGCGTAGTACGCCTCGGCCACGGCCTGCGCCAGTTTGCGCACGCGCAGGATGTAGCGCTGGCGTTCGGTCACGGAGATGGCGCGGCGCGCGTCCAGCAGGTTGAAGCTGTGGCTGGCCTTGGTGACCTGCTCGTAGGCGGGCAGCGGCAGGCCCGCCTCGACCAGCTTCAGCGATTCCTTCTCGCAGGCGTCGAAGCGATGGAACAGTTCCTCCACGTCGGCGTGCTCGAAGTTGTAGGTGCTCTGCTCGACTTCGTTCTGGTGGTACACGTCGCCGTAGGTCACCACGCCCTGCGGGCCGGTGGTCCAGACCAGGTCGTAGACGTTGTCGACGTTCTGCAGGTACATGCAGAGGCGTTCCAGGCCGTAGGTGATCTCGCCCAGCACCGGCCTGCACTCCAGGCCGCCGGCCTGCTGGAAGTAGGTGAACTGGGTGACTTCCATGCCGTTCAACCAGACTTCCCAGCCCAGGCCCCAGGCACCGAGCGTGGGCGATTCCCAGTTGTCCTCGACGAAGCGCAGGTCGTGCACGCGCGGATCGATGCCCAGCGCCTTCAGCGACCCCACGTACAGCTCCTGGATGTTGTCGGGGTTGGGCTTCATCACCACCTGGTACTGGTAGTACCGCTGCAGGCGGTTGGGGTTTTCGCCGTAGCGGCCGTCGGTGGGACGGCGGCTGGGCTGCACGTAGGCGGCATTCCACGGCTCCGGACCCAGCGCGCGCAGGAAGGTGGCCGGATGGAAGGTGCCGGCGCCCACTTCCAGGTCCAGCGGCTGGATCAGGACGCAGCCCTGTTCGGCCCAGTACTGGTTCAGCGTCTGGATCAGGCCCTGGAAGGTTACCGGTGAAATTGTGTGTCCGGCCATGGCGTTATCGTGCACTGCGGAAAAGCGGGCTAGTATACGGGCAAGCCCTTATTCCGCCGATGTTTGCCGCCGTGGACGCCCGCGTGAAAGCTCCGTTCCTCATCGTCGAAACCGGCCAGCCGGTGCGCTCGATGCGGCGCTATGGCGGCTTCCCGCACTGGATCCGCGTGGCGGCCGGCCTGGAGGCGGGCGAGACGGTGGTGGCCAACGTCGAGCAGGGCGATGCGCTGCCCGGGCGGGAGGGGTTCGCAGGCGTCATCGTCAGCGGCTCGGCCGCGATGGTCACCGACCGTGCGGACTGGAGCGAGCGCAGCGCCGAATGGCTGCGCGACGCCGCGCACGAAGGCCTGCCGCTGCTGGGCATCTGTTATGGCCACCAGCTGCTGGCGCATGCGCTGGGCGGCGAGGTGGCCTACAACCCGGCCGGGCGCGAATCCGGCACCGTCCATATCGACCTGCACCCGCATGCCCAGGACGACCCCCTGTTCTCGGCGCTGCCGCTCAAGTTCACCGCCCACGCCACCCACGTGCAGACGGTGGCCCGGCCGCCGGAGGGCGCCACCGTGCTGGCGCGCTCGGCGCAGGACGACTGCCATGCCTTCCGCTGGCGCGACCGCGCCTGGGGCGTGCAGTTCCACCCCGAATTCGCCACCCACCACATGCGCGGCTACGTGCACGCCCGCGCCGAGCACCTGCGCAGCGAGGGGCACTGCCCCGGCACCATCGCCCGCAACGTGACGGCGGCGCCGCAAGCCCGCAAACTATTGCGGCGGTTCGTCCGCCATGCGCGCGGCCTGCACGCGCGCTGATCCACCGCCGCACCCTCCCCAGAGAACCCTCGATGTCGACGATCAACAAGGTGCCGGCCAGTGCCGGCGCGGAATGGCTGCTGGCGGGCTTCGCCCTGCTGAAGCGTGCGCCGGTGCCGCTGGCGACGCTGGCGGTGTTGTGGGGATTGTTGTCGATGGGCGTGATGCTGGTGGCGGTGACGCTGCCGGCCATGACGCTGGCCATGCAGCTCCTGCTTGTCCTCGCGGGGCCGTTGTTCTTCGCCGGCATGCTGTGGGCGGTACGCGAGGTCGACGAGGGTCGCCACGCGACGCCGTCCAACCTGCTGCAGCCGGTGCGCGAGGGCCATGCGCCCGCGCTGCTGGCCACGCTGTTGCCGCAGCTGCTGGCGGCGCTGGTGATGGGGGCCCTGCTGTTCGTTATGGTGGGCACCGAACAACTGCAGCGCCTGGCCGAGGTCTACCAGAAGATGCAGGCCATTGCCGCCGCCGGCGGTCAGCCGGATCCTGCCCTGGTCGAAGGCCTGCCGGCGGGCCGCCTGCTGCTGTGGCTGCTGCTGGTGGCGCTGGTCTTCGTGGCGGTGAAGTGGATGACGTTCGTCGCCTCACCCCAGATCCTGTTCCAGAACACGCATGTGATCGACGCCATGCGCAACAGCCTGCGCGCGTGCGCCCACAACTGGACCGC
This sequence comes from Pseudoxanthomonas sp. F37, assembly GCF_022965755.1. Classification (NCBI taxonomy): domain Bacteria; kingdom Pseudomonadati; phylum Pseudomonadota; class Gammaproteobacteria; order Lysobacterales; family Lysobacteraceae; genus Pseudoxanthomonas; species Pseudoxanthomonas sp. F37. The sequence goes on from NZ_CP095187.1 coordinate 276,145, forward strand.
GATGCTGGTGTTCTACCTGCTGGCGGGCATCGCGATCTTCGCCGTCGGCATGGGATCGCTGCTGGTGGCGTCGCTGCTGGCGCTGGTCCTGGGGCCGACGCTCGCGATGGGGCTGTGGCAGTTCGTGCTGATGGCGGTCGTCATGCCGGTACTGGCGGGCGCGGCTTACACGGCGTGGCGGCAGATGCTGGGCGCGAGCCCGGTGCCGGGCGCATCGGCAGCGCCCACCCGGATCGAAGTCTGAGCCGTCCGTATCGCGACAAGATGGGCTGCGGTCGGACCGCGAAGCCGGCAGGGAATCGAGCGCGGTAGTGCCCCTTGCGCGCGCTGCCGCGTGCGCGGCGTCCTGTGCGCTCAGGCGCCGTCGGGGCGCGGGCGCGGCTTCAACCATCCTGCCGCCACGATGCCCAGCTCGTACAGCAGGCACATCGGGATGGCGAGCATCAGCTGCGAGACCACGTCCGGCGGGGTGATCAGCGCGGCCACCACGAACACGCCGACGATGGCGTAGCCGCGGCCTTCGCGCAGCTGCTGCGGGGTCACCCAGCCCAGCAACACCATGATCACCAGCGCCACGGGCAGCTCGAAGCTGACGCCGAAGGCCAGGAAGATCACCATCACGAAGTCCAGGTACTTCGCCGGGTCCGGCGCCAGCGTCACGATGTCCGGCGTGAACACGGTCAGCGCGTGGAACACGCTGGGCAGCACCAGGAAGTACGCGAACGCGCAGCCGGCGTAGAACAGCACGATCGCCGAGACCAGCAACGGCATGGCCAGCCGCTTCTCGTGCCTGTACAGGCCGGGCGCGACGAAGCTCCAGGCCTGGAACAGCAGCCAGGGCGAGGACAGGAACAGGGCGAGGAAGAACGCCAGCTTGATCGGCGCGAAGAAGCCCGAGGTTGGGTCGCTGGCGATCATCTGGGTGGCCTGGCCGGCGGGCAGCTGGGAGATCAGCGGCCGGGCCAGGTGGTCGTACAGCTGGCGCACGAACGGCAACAGCGCCAGCAGGATCAGCCCGGTGCCCGCCAGTCCGCGGACCAGCCGCGTGCGCAGCTCCAGCAGGTGCTCCATCAGGCTGCTTTCGGCTTCCGGCCCGGACGCTTCGCGGTTCATCGCGGCTCCTTCGGCGGGAACAGGTCGGCCGTGGTGCCCACGTCGGAGGCCTGCGCCTGTTCGCCCCGCGCCTCGTCGTGCACGTCCGTGGTCGAGGCCAGGCGGCCTTCCTCTTCGATCGCCGGAGCCGGATCGGGCGCGGCGGCCGGCGGCTTGGCGAGCGCGGGCGGCGTGATCGCGGATTCGACGTCCTCGCGCAGGGCCCTGGCATCGTCGCGCGCCGCCTGGCGCACTTCCTCGAACTGGCGTTCGGTCTCGCGCGCGCTGTCGCGGATGCGCTGCTCGGTGTCGCGCAGGGCGTCCTGGGCGTCCTTGAGGTTGCGCTTCAGTTCCTCGGAAGCGAGCTCGCGCTCCAGCTCGTCCTTGACCGAGTACCACTGCGCACGCGCGCGGCGCACCCACAGCCCGGCGAACCGGGCCGCCTTGGGCAGGCGTTCGGGGCCGAGCACGATCAACGCGACGACCGCGATGACCAGCAGTTCACTGAAACCGATGTCGAACATGGTCGCGGCGGATGCCCCGCCGGATCAGCTGGCGTCGCGGTCGCGCTCTTTGGAGGCGCTGGTTTCGTCGTTGCGGGACTGGTCGCCCAGCTGGCCGGCCGGCTTGTCGTCGCGCATGCCTTCCTTGAAGCCCTTCACGGCCTCGCCGAGGTCCTTGCCGGCGCTGCGCAGGCGCTTGGTGCCGAAGACCAGCAGCACGACCACCAGCACGATGATCCAATGCCAGATGCTCAAACCGCCCATGGTGTGCTCGCAGGAAAAGTTGGGGCGCTCAGGATAGCGCAGGCGGGGGGTGAGGATGTCACCGCCCGCCCATGACGTCCGTTACGGTGTGCCGTCCAGCGGCTCGGTGCGCACCTCGCCCTCCTGCACCGGCTCGAAGCCCTGCGTCTGCGCGGGCGCCTCCACCACCACCGGCGCCACCGCCGGTGCAGGCGCCTGCGCCGTGGCGGGCGCTGCGGCGCCGCCGGTGCCGCGGTTGCCGCGGGCCAGCTCGGTGACTTCCTCCAGCTGGTCGCGGAAGCCGACCACGGCATCGGACGGTCGCCCGGCGCGGCTCTCGAAGATGGCGCGCGGGGTGGCCGCGCTGCCGTAGACGGCCGTGTTGGCCTCGTCATCGATCTGCAGCACGGCGCCATCCAGGGCCACGCCCGCGAACAGGCCGCGCGCGCGCGACCACGACCAGATTTCGGCCTTCAGCTGGCCGTCGGTGGCGGCGCTGGCGTTGCGGCCCACCGGCCCCGCGGCCACGCCGGCGTCGGCGCCCAGGGTGACCTTGCCGTTGACGATGGAATCCAGCGACCGGTCGTTGCGGAACACCAGCACCACGTCCGAGGACTGCACGCCGGCCTGGAAGCCGATGCTGCCGCCGGTGAGCTTGACGAAGACCGGCTGCGACCAGCTGCCGTCGGGGTTCTTCACCGACATCAGGCCATGGCCGCGGCGACCGCCGATCACCAGCCCGGCCTTCAGGGTGTCGGGGATGACGATGATCGCCTTGCCTTCGTCCAGCAGCTTGTCGGGAATGCCGTTCTCGGGGATGCGCTGGATCTCGTTGAGCACGCGCACCGCATTGGTGGCGCGCTCGTCCTCCTTCGGCCCCGCGATGGCCTGGCCAGCGAACAGGGCGGCGGCCAGCGCGAGCGCGGTGGGCGGCAGCAGGCGGCGGGAGGTGCGGTTCATGGCGGGCTCCGTAAGCGAAATCGCAGCAGCACGCTGCAAGCGGTTGAAAGTAGGCGGGCGCGGATGAATCGGTGCTGACGCCGGCGGCTGCCGTGAAGGCCGGTGTGTCCGGGCCGTGCGGTCGGTCCGCTCTGCCACAATACGCGGATGAACGACACGCCCTCCACCGCCCTGCTCATCGTCAACCTGGGAACGCCGGAAGCGCCCACGCCGCGCGCGGTCAGGCGTTACCTGGCCCAGTTCCTGCACGACCATCGCGTGGTGCAGCTGACGCGCTGGCTGTGGTGCCCGCTGCTGCATTTCATCATCCTGCCGCTGCGCGGCCCGAAGGCCGCCGCGAAATACGCCAGCATCTGGATGCCGGAAGGTTCGCCGCTGGCGGTGTACACGCGGCGGCTGGCCGGCGCGGTGCAGACCCGTCTGCCGGAATGGCGTGTGCAGGAGGCCATGCGCTACGGCGAGCCCTCCATCGGCGCGCGCCTGCAGGCATGGCGGGCCGAAGGGGTGCGCAAGGTGGTGGTATTGCCGCTTTATCCGCAGTACTCGACCACGACCACCGAGTCGGTGCGCGATGTGGTGGCGCGCGAGGCCAGCGGCCTGGAAGTGCGGTTCATCGAAGACTATCCGGTCGATCCCGGCTGGGTCGCGGCGGTGGCCGGATCGATCCGGTCCTGGCGTGCGCAACACGGCGCGGGCGAGCACCTGGTGTTCTCCTACCACGGGCTGCCGCAGCGGCTGGCGCGCAACGGCGACCCGTACCCGCAGCGCTGCGAAGCCAGCACGCGGGCCATCGCGCAGGCGTTGGGCCTGCATGATGGCGAATGGACGCTGACCTACCAGTCGCGCTTCGGCAAGGAGCGCTGGCTGGAACCGGCCACGGACGCCACGCTGCAGGCGATGGCCGCGCGCGGCGTGCGGCGGGTCGACGTGGTGTGCCCCGGCTTCGCGGTGGATTGCCTGGAGACGCTGGAGGAGATCGCGATGCAGAACGCCGAGCTGTTCCATGCGGCCGGTGGCGGGTCGCTGCGCTACATCCCCTGCCTCAACGACGCGCCCGCGCATGCCGACGCGCTGGCGGGGCTGGCGCGCCGGGCCGCAGACGAAGCGGCATGACCTTGCGCGAATTCGAGCTCGACATCCCGCTCGGGCGCATCACCGGCCTGCGCGCGGGCCACCACGGCCCGCGCGTGCTGGCACTGCACGGCTGGCTGGACAACGCCGCCAGCTTCCTGCCGTTGGCCGCCCACCTGCCGGACCTGCAACTGGTGGCGCCGGACCTGCCCGGCCATGGTCGCAGCGCGCATCTGGCGCCGGGCGCGGAATACACCAGCGGCGTGGCGGTGAACGCGGTGCTCGACATCGCCGATGCGCTGGGCTGGGAGACGTTCTGCCTGCTGGGACATTCGATGGGGGCCGGCATCGCCAGCCTGCTGGCGGCCGCCGTGCCGCACCGCGTGCAGCGGCTGGTGGTGATCGAGGCACTGGGCGGGCTGGCCGAAACGGTCGAACGCACGGCCGACCGCTGGCGCGAGGCCATCGCCGCGGCGCGCGCGTTGCCGGGCAAGCGGTTGCGGGTATTCGCCGATCTGGCCGCGCCGGTGCGCGCGCGCATGCAGGCCAACCAGTTGAGCGAAGCGGCTGCACGGTTGCTGGTCGAACGGGGCGTGCGGCCGGTCGAGGGCGGCTTCGTGTGGAGCAGCGACCCGCGCCTGACCCTGCCCACGCCGCAGCGCCTGGACGAGGCGCAGCTGGCGGCGCTGGTGGCCGGCATCGGCTGCCCGACCACCGTGGTCTACGCCGATCCGCCGCAGCCGTATTTCCCCGAGCCGTTGCGCAGCCGGCGGGCCAGTCTGCTGCCCGATGGCCGGCTGCACGTCGTCGCCGGTACGCATCACCTCCACATGGAGGACCCGGCCCGCGTCGCGACGTTGATAGGCCCGTTCCTGCGGGCCTGATCGGTCCGGCCTGGCGCGGTGGAAATCCAGCGCCGGGCGGTGTCGCCCTTGCGCATGGGCGACACCGGCAGGGACATGGCAGCGTCAACCGGAAAAGCGAGGCCGCCGGCCGTGCCGGCAGTCGCGCGGCTCGTCAGTCCCCGGCCAGCAGCCCGTGCAGGCGGGCTTTCAGCCGGCGCCCTTCGGCGTGGAACCAGGCGCGTTCGTCGCGCCAGGCCGGGAAGCGGGCCTCGACTTCGTGCCAGAACGCCGGCGAGTGGTTGGCCTGCAGCAGGTGGCACAGCTCGTGGACCAGCACGTACTCGAACGCCGAAGGCCGGCCCAGGACCAGCGCGAGGTCCAGGGTGAGCGTGCCGTCCGGCGCCAGCGAGCCCCATTGCGACGACATCACCTTCAGCCGGATCTGCCGAGGCGCGCGTGGCAACCCCGTGAGATAGCCGGGCAGCCAGCGTCCGATGTCGGCGCGCGCCTCGGCTTCGTAGAACGCGCGCAGCGTCCGCCGCAGCGAGGCGGCGCTGGCGCGTGCGGGCAGCTCGACATGGACGCTGTCGTCCTGCCGGGTGATGCGGGCGAAGCGGCCTGCGTGCCAGTGCAGCGGGAGGTTCTCGCCGCGCAGCGGCAGGCGCGTGGCGGCACCCGGAACGAGCGCCACGACGTCCTCATCCGGCGCATGGCGCGCCAGTTGTCCCGCCACCCAGTCGCGGTGCTGCTGCAGGAAACGATCCCCTGAGACCAGGCTGGCGCGCCACGGCACGGTGAGCCGCGCCCCGCGCTCGTCGACGCTCAGCTTCAGGCGCTTGGCACGGGGGTCGCGCACCCGCTGCACTGTGATCGTGCGACCGTCCTCCAGCGCCAGATCGACCGTGTCGCGTTCTACGCTGCGGGGCGCGCGGGCGATCAGGCGGTGCAGGGGCGGGGACATGTCCCTGCATTGTAAAGCGGTGATGACGCGCCTGCGGAAGCAGGCGCGTCGGGTGGAGGCATCAGCGGCCGCCGTAGCTGTGGACGAGCGGGGCCTGGCGGTAGAACGCAGTCGTGTCGTAAGGCAGGTTGGCCTGGTCCGCCGTCGCCGCGTAAACCGCCTCCACGCGCGGGTTGGCGCGATGGGCGATCCGCCGGTTCGCCTGCTGTTGCCAGCGCGCCAGCAGGCGCTCGCATCGCTGGGCCAGTGCTGCCGGATCCGGGTGGTTGGCGAAGGCCGCATCGGAGCACTGGCGGGCGAACGTGTGTCCGGCCTGCGTCATGGTGCCCGGAACGGTCAGTGTCTGGGCCTGCGTCTGCGCCCATGCCGGGACGCAGAACAGAGCGGCGGAGAACAGGGCAGCGGAGAGCGAAATCAGTTTCATGACAACTCCTCGGTGGGTGGACACGTGCGTCCGCCGGCAGGGCGAGCGCTCCTTGCAGGTACGCCGAAGGGGGGCCGAGCGTCGCAGCCCCCCAGGTTCCGGCGCCGCTCGACTGCCGGTGGGCCGGGCGGTGGGAGATGGACGGGCATTCCTCGGGGCGCGCCGGACCGCGCGCTGCCGGAGGAGGGCGCTCGTGCACGACCTGCCGCCCCTGCAACCTACCGCGCATTGCGCCGCCGGGCAAACGGACCCGGTGGTCGGCGTGAGTGAGGCTCAGTCCGCCTTGCTGAGCTTCAGCGCGTGCTCCAGCACCAGGAACAGCCGCTTCAGTTCGCCCGCCATCAGGGCGAAGCGGGCGTCGAGTTCGGCGCGCAGGTCGTCGTGCTCGGTGTTCTCCAGCTGGTCGACCGCGCCGTCGAGGAATTTCAGCTTGCGCACGATCAGGTCCTCGCCGAGGACGAACGACACGTGGTCGTCCAGCACCAGCGCCAGCTTGGTGACCTGCTTGCCGGCTTCCAGGTGCTTGGCGATCTCGTCGCTCTGCAGCTCCTGGTTCTGGCATTTGACCACCGCACCGCCTTCCATCGCGTCCTTCAGCTCGCACTCCTCGCCCAGCGACAGGCCCTCGGGCAGCGGCTCGCCGGCGATCCAGCCGGTCAGCACGCTGCGCGGCGCGACTTCGGCATTGAGCGGCAGCGCGGGGAAGCTGCCCAGCGCGCGGCGCACTTCCGAGACCACGTTCTCGCCGGTCTTGCGCGAGGAGGCATCGACGGCGATGAAGCCGTGTTCCAGGTCGATCAGCGCATCGGTGCGCGAGGGTTTGACGAAGGCGCGCGGCAGCAGTTCGTGCAGCAGGTCGTCCTTCAGTCGCTTGCGGGTCTTGCCGCCGGGCTTGCGGCCTTCCTTCTCCTCGATCTCCAGCAGCTTCTTCTGCAGCAGGTCGTTGACCACCGCGCCGGGCAGGATCTTGTCCTCGCCGCCGACGCTCAGCCAGATGGCATCGTTGATGCGGTGGGACAGCGCTTCTTCACCGCGGCCGAACGGCGAGATGAAGCCACGCGAGGACAGTTCGAGCGGGCCGACGGGCTTGAGCGCGGCTTCCGGGAGCAGCTCGTCGAGCTGGGAGAAATCGAGGGAGGTGGGGAAGCGGAACAGCGTGAGATTGCGGAAGAACATTGAAGAGCCGGAAGTGGGGAACAGGGAGTGGGGAATCGAAGCGGCAGGAGCGAAGGACGTGGCGAGGGAAACGAAGCGCTCGGCTTCTACGATTCCCCATTCTCCAATCCCGATTCCCCGCCTGCCAGCCACGCATGCACATCAGGCAACGCGGCACCTTCGCGGTGGCCGAGCGACAGGAAATCGAACAGCTTCGGGTCGGACAGCTGCGAAGGGCGGATGTCGCCCAGCGCGCGCGCGATGGTCTCGATGCGGCCGGGGGACTCGCGTTCCCACGCGTCCATCATCCTCTTGACCTGCTTGCGCTGCAGGTTCTCCTGGCTGCCGCACAGGTTGCAGGGAATGATGGGGAAGGCCTTCGCTTCCGCGTACTGCGCGATGTCGTCTTCGCGCACGTAGGCCAGCGGGCGGATCACCACATGCTTGCCGTTGTCCGACAGCAGCTTGGGCGGCATGCCGGAGAGCTTGGCGTGGAAGAACAGGTTCAGGAAGAACGTGGCCACCAGGTCGTCGCGGTGGTGGCCCAGCGCGATCTTGGTGAAACCGTTCTCCTCGGCGTAGCTGTACAGCGCGCCGCGGCGCAGGCGCGAGCACAGCGAGCACATGGTCTTGCCTTCCGGAATCACCCGGCTGACCACCGAATAGGTGTCCTGCTCGATGATGTGGAACGGCACGCCCACGCGTTCCAGGTATCCCGGCAGCACGTGTTCGGGGAAGTCCGGCTGCTTCTGGTCCAGGTTCACCGCCACCAGGTCGAAGCGGACCGGCGCCTTCTTCTGCAGTTGCAGGAGGATGTCCAGCATCGTGTAGCTGTCCTTGCCGCCGGACAGGCACACCATCACCTTGTCGCCTTCCTCGATCATGCCGAAGTCGGCGATCGCCTGGCCCACCTGGCGGCGCAGGCGCTTGGCCAGCTTGCCCTGCTCGTGCACGCTGCGGCGCGGATCGGCGGCCGGGCGGCGCAGGACGGGGTCGGGCAGGGGCAGGACGGTGTTCATCCCCTCATTCTACCCGGCCCCTCCCTCCCCTCATGCGCCCGCGCTCACGGGCCCGAAGCGCCGCGCTCGCCCGTATCGCCCGAGGCGCCCGCCTCGTCGTCAGGCATCCACGCGGATGACGGGTGCCGGCCGGGGACCGGCAAGCCCTCGGGCCATGCGAGCCAGGCGGCAGGACCGGAGGCGCGGATGGTCAGGCCGTTCCAGGACTCTTCGGTGATGGGGGGCAGTTTCCAGAAGCCCGGCTTCGGGAGCGCCTGCAAGTCCTGGGCGTAGAGGCGCGGCAGCAGGCTCGCGGCGGCATCCGCATTCGCCTGGACGGCGCGATGGAGGGCCGCGCAGTCCTCGGCCACCCAGGTGCGTGCGCGCTCGATGGCGGCATGCGGCAACGACCACTCGGGCGACCGTGCCTGCTTTAGGAGATCCTGGTGCGCACGATAGCGGGTCACCACTTCGCGTCGGGCGCTGCGGTCGCCACGGTTCGCGGCATCGACCAATGCATCGCCACCGCTGGCGGCCCAGCGGGCGTTGGTTTCCTTCACCAGGCGATCGATGTCCTCCGGCGTCTTGTCGGCCAGGGGTGCGGCGGGGCTTGCCACGGTGATCTGGCCGTCCCAGCTGACCCGCGAATCCTTCTTACCCTCGCCTTGAGGCGCATACATCACCTGCACCGTGGTCAGCAGATACTCCAGGTCGGGCGTGAGCGCATAGCTGATCAGCAGCATGTGGCGCTCGTCCTTCGCGGACACCACGTCATCCAGGGTCTTGCCGGTGGCCAGCACCTGCCGGGCCACGGCAGGCTGCGCCGCGCCCTGGGCCACGGGCTGGAGTGCATCCATGAACACGGTGCTGCCATCGAGCAGGCAGGACTGGGTCCGGAGCAGATCGTAGGCAGGCTGTATGGTTTCGCGCGCCTCCTTCAGACGCTGGTGCTCGATACCCGCCACCACCAGGCCGCCGATCAGATTGCCCGCAAGCAGGGGGCCGGCGGGAATCGTGTTGGAGACTACCTGGGGGACGCCCGCCGGCCCGACGTAGGGCACCTGCATGCGCACGCGGTCGTTCAGCACCACCAGGTGCAGGGGCGCCCCGTGCAGGACGTCGCCTGGCGGCGGTGTCCGCTCGGCGGCGAGGACGTTGGATGGAAGGGCGCACGACAAGAGCGCCGCCAGGCAGCAGCGAGACAGGAACGACATCGATTTCCCCAGGATGGATGACGCCGGTCCCTCGCCGGCACGCGATCGTAGCATTCGTGGTGCCACCTACGCGGCGACGGTGTACGCTCGCCGGGTGGACGCCAGCGACCCTGCCGACATCGCCGAGAAGATTGCCGCGCTGCGGCTGGAGCACCGCGACCTGGACGCGGCGATCGCACGCCTGGCAGGCGACACCGAGGCCGACGAACTGGCGGTCAAGCGCCTGAAGAAGCGCAAGCTGTGGCTGAAGGACTGCATCGCGCGGCTGGAAAGCGCGCTGATCCCGGACGAGCCCGCCTGATCGATCCCCCCGGGGGTCCGATGTCAGGCCGCGCTCGACCGAATCTGACGTGGGGCGTCACCCACTGCCGGCGCAGTCCTGGCCCGGCCCGGTCGGCGATCGAGTCAAGTCCCTGAAACATCCGGCGCTGGCTGCCCCTGCCCGCGCCCGGAACACGGTCCGGCCAAGTTGGCCCGATGCTTGCTTCAGTCCCGGGTGTGGGGATTTCCCCTACGACCCGACCGCATGCCGTCCTGCCGGCGCCGCGGTCCCCAACGACGAGCCCCGTGCGCTGCGCGCGCCGTGGCGAGGGAGCGGCATGCAGCAGGACAAGCCATTCAACCACCGCCTGGAGCCGCGCCTGCGGGACGCGCTGGCGGCCACGGGCCTGGCGGAGGAGGCGACGGCGGGCATGGGGCTGCGCACGCGGCGCATCGCGCCCGGCGACCCGCTGGGCGACGTGCCGCGCCTGCGCCGCGAAGTGTATTTCCACGAACAGGGCCAGTTCGGCGACCGCAGCAAGCGCGTCGCCGATGGACTGGATGCCTGCGGCACCACCCTGGCGGTGGAGAAGGGCGCGCAGGCGATCGCCACGCTGCGCCTGCACGATTTCTCGCCGCTGGCGGTGCAGGTGGAGTACGGCAGCCTGTTCCAGGTCGATGCGTTCGCGCGCACTTGGCCGCTGTCGCAGGTGGCGGTGGGCACGCGGTTCGCGGTGCAGGCCGACCAGCGCAGCAAGCCGGTCGTGGACCGGTTGTTGGAGGAAGCCTACCGCTGGGCGCAGGAGTCGCGCATCCAGTTCTGCCTGTTGGCGTGCGAGCCGTTCCTGCACGGCGTGTTCGAGCACTACGGCTTCCGCGAGTACCTGCCGCCGGCGATCCTGCCCGGCGGCGTGGACCTGCTGCGCATGGTGCTGGTGCTGGACGACGAGCCGCACCTGTCCGAGTGCGGCTCGCCCCTGCTGCGCCTGGTCCGCGACCCGGCGCGCGCGATGCCCGCCAAGGCGTGGCTGACGCGCAGCTTCAACGTGGCCGGCTGAGGCTCAGTCCTGCGCAGGCGGGAGTTCCGCCGGGCGCGCGGCTTCCGGACTGACCTTCTCGATGGTGTGGCGCAGCTCCCGCCCCAGGATGGCCTTGGCGTCGCGCGCCCAGGCGTCCAGGCGTTCGTCGAACACCAGCTTGCTGTTCTCGTCGGGCCAGACCAGCCTCAGCTCGCGCAGCTTCTGGATGAAGCCGCGGAACAGCGTCTTGTCGAAGAACTCCGGCGCCGCCGGCGCGTACAGCAGGCTGAGCCGCTGCGCGGCCTGCTGGCACAGGCTCTCCAGTTCCGCGGCGCCCAGCGTGCCGGGCCCGTTCTTCACCAGCACCGAGATGGCGATGTAGTAGCGCTCGAAGGCCTGCTGCAGCGAGTGGCCGATCGCGCGCAGGCGGAACACTTCGTCGGTCTGTCCCGCGCTGCGCGCCAGGATGCCGCCGTCGTCCTCGTTGACCTGCTGCAGCAGGCCTTCGCGGACGAACACCTCGATGGTGCGCTCCATGCGCTCGGCGAACTCGTCCTCGCTCCACGGCAGGAACAGCTCGCCCTGCAGGAACGGGTACAGCGTGCGGCCCAGCCGCAGCACCCCGGCCCGGCTCATCCGGCGGTTGTTCTGGAAGCAGCACGCGATCCACGACGAGGCGGTGAACAGGTGCAGCACGTTGTTGCGGTAGTAGCTCAGCAGTACCGCGGTGTCGCCGTCCACGCTCAGCACGTCGCCCAGCGGATGCTTGATCCGCTGCAGCATGTTGATCTCCTCGGCGTGGGCGATGATGCGCTCGGGCGAATGCGGGGTGACGGTGACGCGGTCGGAGTACGGAAGTTCGGCCAGCAGCGTCTTGGACAGTTCGATCTGCGCGATCAGGTCGGCCTCGCCCATCGCGTGCTTGGGCGTGGACAGCAGCGCCAGCGCCAGCAGGTTGATCGGGTTCACGTCGGCGGCGCGGTTGATGTTGACCTGGATCTGCTGCGCCAGCGCATCCACCGTGTCCGACAGCCAGGCGGGCTTCTCTTCCTCGCCCACCGGCTGGCCTCCCCATTCGGGCGCGTGCCTGGCCAGGGCCTCGTTGAGCAGGATGGGCTCGCCGAAATTCACCACCACCTGCCCGTAGTTCTGCCGCAGCACCTTGGGGATGCCCCACAGCACGGCCCAGATGGATTCCTTCTCCTTCGGGCGGCCGCTGAGTTCGTCCAGGTAGCTGGTGCCTTCCAGCAGCTTTTCGTAGCCGATGTACACCGGCTGGAACAGCACCGGCTTGCGCGGCTGGCGCAGGAAGGCGCGCACCGTCATCGAGATCATGCCGCCCTTGGGCGGCAGCAGCCGGCCGGTGCGCGAGCGCCCGCCCTCGATGAAGTACTCCAGCGAGTAGCCGCCGGACACCAGCTGCGCCACGTACTCGGTGAAGACCGCCGAATACAGCGGGTTGCCGCGGAAGCTGCGGCGCATGAAGAACGCGCCGCCCTTGCGCAGCAGCGTGCCCACCACCGGCAGGTTCAGGTTGATGCCCGCGGCGATGTGCGGGGGCACGATGCCGCGCTCGTACAGCAGGTAGGACAGCAGCAGGTAGTCCATGTGGCTGCGGTGGCAGGGCACGTAGACGACTTCGTGGCCGGGCGCGGCGTCCTTGAACTTGTCCAGGTGGTGGACCAGCACGCCGTCGTAGATCTGGTTCCACACATGGCTCAGCAGGAAGCTGGCCGAGCGCACCACCGGGTTGGAATAGTCGGCGGCGATTTCCCAGGCGTAGGCGTGCGCCTTCTTCCAGGCATCCTCGGGCTTGGACTTGTCGCGCCTGGCCTGCTCGCCGATGGCTTCCTTCACCGGCTCGGCGGCCAGCACCTGGTCCACCAGCAGCCGGCGCGTGGACAGGTCGGGGCCGATGATGGCTTCGCGGATGCGGTGGAAGTGCGTGCGCAGCACCCGCGACAGCTTGCGGACGGTGCGTTCGGGTTCCAGCCCTTCATCGACCGTGTCGCGCAGCGAGACCGGCGGCGCGAAGCGCACGATGGTGCCGCGGCCGTTGAGCAGGATGGCCAGCAGGCGGCGGAAACGGCCGACGATGGCCCAGTTTTCCGAGAACAGCACCGAGAACCAGCCGCTCTGCTTGTCCGGCGCGCGGCCGACGAAGATCGACACGGGCACCAGCTGCACGTCCAGGTCCGGTTGCGCGCGATGGGCCTGCAACAGCTTGGCGAGGGAGCCCGAATGCGTCTTGGCGCTGACCTGGTCGGGGATCAGCGTGCTGGCGTTGCGGCGCGACAGCGCCACGTAGGCGCGCTTGCGGCCCAGCGGATTGCCGCCGACCGGCACCGGTACCAGCGGCGAGGGCAGGCCGGCGTCGCGGCAGGCGCGATCGAGGATCAGCGCGTTGGACAGGCCATAGTCCTCCAGCACGTAGCAGACCGGTCGGCCGTCCAGCAGGCCGACCGGCGCCTCGGGTTCGATGTTCAGCGCCAGCCACGGATCGGCGACGCGGCCGAGCAGGCGCGCCCACAGCGGCCGCTTGGCCTGGCGGGTGGTCGGCGGCGGGGCCATCGGGACGCCGGCGGCAGGCGCGGCGTGGTCGTGGCCGGCCGCCGGGTCCGGCGCCGCCTCGGGCGCGGGCGCATCCGTCGTCGCGGGCTTCTGCGCCGGCGACGGGGGTTTCGGGGCGTCCGGGAACGGCAGGGAATTCTGTTCAGGCATCGCCCGCATTATGGCCCACGCCCGTGGCTGGCTGGAAAGCCGCCGCAGCGCGTGGCGCGCGCTGCGGGTGCGTTGCGGTCGCCTCCGGGGGGGCGGCAGCGGCGCACGTGGCTGAAACGCGGGGTGTCAGCGCCCCCGGTAGGGTTCGCAGCCCACGCCGTCGCCGTCGCGGTCCAGATGGGGGCCATAGCCCGGATCGCCCCGTCGTACCGGCGCCGCACCCCGGGCGCGGGCTTGGTCGCAGTTGCGGAAGGCCCGCGTGGGCGCCGTCTCGCGCATGGGCACCGGCGTGGCAGGGGTGCGTCCAGGCGGGGGCAGGGGCGCGACGGGGGCGGCGCTGGCCGGTGCGGCGCTTCGATGGCAGTGGTACTGGCCCGTCTTCCGGTTCGTATGGCAGCCGTGCCGGTCCAGGCCACCGGGGTGCGCGTGCGTGACGGCCGCGCAGGCGAGCAGCCCCGCGAGCGCGAAGGACGCCCACGCGGCCTGTGCCGGGCCCCTCATGGCGGGGGCGGGGTTTCGGTTTCGGGCGGCGGTGGCGGCGGGGTGCCCGGCGCGGCCGTCACCGCCGCCAGCACGGCATCGGCGTGCCTGAGATAGTCGCTGAGGTACCACCGGCCCTCGCGCCGGGTCAGGCTGACCACGGTGTCGATCTCGCGCTCGCCCAGCGGATAGTGGATGCGCACGGTGGCGGCGTCGCCCTTCTGGTCCACCAGGCCCGTGCGCAGGTCGGCGAACGTGGTGTCCAGGGGCAGGCCATAGCGCGCGAACGTCGCCTTCGCCTCGATGAAGAACGGCGTCAGCCGGCGCAGGCTGGCGGTCATGCCGGCCTCGCTGAGAGCCTGCTCGGTGGTCAGCCCGCTGCGGCGCGCGGCGGGCGCCAGCCGCATCAGTGTGGTGCGCGCCAGGGCGGGATCGCCAAGCGGGGCCTGCTGGGCCCACTCGCCCAGCGCCGCGATCACCTGTGCATAGTGGTCGCGCTCTTCCTGGGTGTAGTTGCCCTCGTTCTTCACGTACTGCACGCCGAACAGGCCCAGCGTGCGCGCGGCTTCCTTCAGGTCGCGGTCCTGGCGCGCGAACTGGCGGTCGAAGCTGCGCTGCAGGGTCTTTTCCGCATCGGGCGCGGACAGCGCGGCGAGCATCGGCACCAGCTTGTCGTCCAGCGGCAGTTCGGTCAGCGGCCAGCGGCTCTGCCCGGCGCGCCATGCCGCCTCCAGCCGCGCATGCGTGGCGGGCGGCACGGCATCGCGGGCGAAGCCTTCCAGGTCGTTGCGCTGCAGGTGGGTGGCCAACTGGCGCACGGCCGCCGCGGGCTCGCTGGCGGCGCCAGCGAGCTCCTCGGGCTCGCGCTTCTTGCAGGCGGCCATCAGCACGAGCGGCAGCACGAGGGCGGCCAGCACGCGTACGGCGGACGCAGAGGGCTTCGGCTTCATCCAGTGACTCCCCAGTCGCCCCGCATCTTCGCGGCCGGCGCGGGGAGCGGCAAGCATGGACGTCGCAGTTGGGAAGCGAAGGCGGGGGCGGGCAACGGCAGCGATCGTTCCGACGCCATGGAGGCGACGGCCCGCCGGAACAAAAAAGGGGACCCGGTGTCTTGCGACGCGTCGGGTCCCCTGAAATCCGGCCGAAGCCGGAGGACGAAGTGTTGTGGCACATCTCCAGCCCAAGGGCCGGATGCGCACAGCCTACCCGTGCCCGGATGCTAAGGCAATACCTGAAGTAAATCCATCTAAGCCATTGTTTTTATTTGATTGCTTCCGCAATTTCGGCCTGGATGGCTTCGGCCGCCGCCTTGGGGTCGGCGGCCCGGCTGATGGGCCGCCCCACCACGATCGCATCGGCGCCCAGGGCGAAGGCCTCGGCCACGCCCACCGTGCGCTTCTGGTCGTCGCCCACCGGCCCTCCCGGGCGGATGCCGGGACAGACGATGGAAAAGCCCGGGCCGGTGGCGGCGCGGATCAGGCCGGCCTCCTGCCCCGAGCAGATCACGCCGTCGATGCCGGACGCCTGCGCTGCCAGCGCGCGTTGAACGACGATCTCGGCCGGTTCGCCGCTGTTGATGCCCATTGCCCGCAGATCGGCGCCATCCATCGAGGTCAGCACGGTCACCGCCAGCAGCCGCAGGTCGCCGCTGCGCGCGGCCGCGGCCGCTTCCATCATCCCGGCATGCCAGCCATGGACGGTCGCGTAGGTCACCGGCCAGCGCGACAGGCCGCGGATCACGCCGGCCACGGTGGCCGGGATGTCGAAGAACTTCAGGTCGACGAAGACGCGCTTGTCGCGCCGGGCGAGTTCGTCCAGCACGGTGAAGTAATCGCCGCTGGCCAGCAGCTCCATGCCGATCTTGTAGAACCGCACCGCATCGCCCAACCGGTCGACCCACGCCAACGCGTCGGTGCCGGAGGGAGCGTCCAGCGCGAAGATCAGGCGCTCGCGCGCGGTCAGCGCAACGGGGCCGGCGCCGCTCACGGCGCGTAGTCCAGCGCGTCGCGCTTGGCCTGGGTGCGGGCAGCGGCGGGCTGATCCCAGGCGTTGTTGAACAGGGCCGGTTCCCACGAGCCGTAGGTGGGGTTGGGCAGCATCCACCAGCGCTCGCCGAACCAGTCGTCGTATTCGTCGAACAGGGCCTGGCGGCCCTCGCGGGTATTGGCCACCACTTCGGTGAAGTCGCCGATCTGGTCGCCGAACTGCATCAGCACGCGGTATTTCTGCCCGGCCAGGCGGCGACGGCAGTTCTTCTCGCTGCCGTTCTGCTCGCAGCCTTCCAGCACCGTGCCCAGACCGAGGAACACGCTGTCGTCGGCCACCGGCAGGCCCGCTTCGCGCAGGTTGGCCAGCGTGGCTTCCTTCAGGTGCACGGCGCGGTTGGAGATGTACAGGACGGTCACCCCCTTCTCGGCGGCGGCCTTGGCGAAATCCACCACGCCCGGCAGCGGCTTGGCCTTCTTCTCGGCCACCCACTGGTCCCAGCTGACCTCGTCGTATTCCTTGCCGTCGCGGATCAGGCGGGCCTGGTAGGGCGAGTTGTCCAGCACGGTCTCGTCCACGTCCATCACCACGGCAGGCTTCAGTCCCGTGGCGGCGTTGCCGCGCTCGTCGGGCACCAGTGCATCCCAGTGCTTTTCCTTCAGCGCGGCATCCAGATGGTCGGCGGCGGCCCGGAAGGTCTGGGTGGTGATCGCGCGGTATTCCACCGAGGTCTGCACCCAGGCCACCGCGTTGAGATTGTCGTGCGTGCCGGAGGGCTTGGCCTGGGTCGCGGCGGCAGCGGGCGCCGCGGGCGCGGCCGGCGCCGCCGCGGGTTCGGTGCGCTTGCACGCGGACAGGGTCAGCAACGAAGCCGCCAGGCCGGCGGCGAGCAGGGAAACGCGCATGTGGGATCCGGTCTTCGAAGTGCCGGAATTCTAGCCGACCGGTGTTACAGCCGTCGTTTGGCGCGGCGATGCATCGGGTTATCCTGCCGGCCCGTTCCTGTTCCCGATGCCTCCATGCAAGACACCGCGCCCGTCCTGAACGCCGCCGAGGCCCGCCTGCTGGGCTGCCTGATCGAGAAGGAAGCCACCACGCCGGAGACCTATCCGCTGACGGTGAACGCCGCGCAGGTCGCGGCCAACCAGAAGACCGCGCGCGAGCCGGTGATGGCGCTGGATCCGGGCGCGGTGAACCATGCGCTGCGGCAGCTGGAACAGAAAGGGCTGGCCAAGCAGGTGTTCTCTTCGCGCGCCGAGCGCTACGAGCACCGGACCGCGGCGTTCTTCGGCATTCCGCAGCAGCAGGCCGTGCTGCTGGGGCTGCTGATGCTGCGTGGCGCGCAGACGGTGCACGAACTGCTCGCGCGCAGCGAACGCCTGTTCAAGTTCGCCGACGCCGATGACGTGCGCCACCATCTCGACCGCCTGGCCCAGCGCGAACCTGCGCTGGTGGTGCAGATCCCGCGCGGCCCCGGACAGCGCGAAGACCGGTACGCGCACCTGCTCTGCGGCCCGGTGGATGTGGCCGCGATCGCGGCGCGCCTGCCGTCCGCACCGCTCGCTGGCGAGCCCGCGCATGCGGACCTCGAAGCGCGCATCGCGGCGCTGGAAGGCGAGGTGGCCGCGTTGCGCGAACAGGTATCCCGGCTGCTCGCCACGGGTGACGACTGAGCCTCAGGCTTCGTCCGGCAGCAGCGCCAGCAGGTCGGTCACGCCCACCTCCACGCCCGCCTGCGACAGCAAGGTGGTGACCTGTCCGCGATGATGGGTCTGGTGGTTGAACAGGTGCGTGAGCAGGCCTTCGACGCTGCGCGTGAACGGGGTTCCCTTCGTGTTGCTGTAGGTCAGGCGGGACGACAACTGCGCCGGCGTGAGCGTGTCCACCCAGCGCAGGATGAGTGCGTCCAGCCATTCACGCCGCGCGCGCAGTGCCGCAAGCGTCGCATACGGCATCGCGTCCAGTGCGGCCGGCATCGGCGTGTCGTCCAGCGCGGCCAGCATGGGCGAGGCATCGACGGCGGCGGCGAACCGCTTGAGCCAGATCGTATCGGCCACCACCAGATGATTCAGCGTGCCGAGCACCGAACCGAAGAACGCGCCGCGATCCTGGGCCAGCGCTTCATCCGTCAATGCCGCGGCCGCGTCGTAGAGGCGGCGGTTCATCCATTGGTTGTACGTCGCCAGTAATGTGAATCGTGCATCGCTCGCCATGCCCCTGCGTCTCCTGTGCCTGTTGTGTGCATTGTCCGCATCGACTCGTCCAGCGCGAGAGGAATGAGTAAGCGGGTTCGCGCGGATACCCTCCAATGGCGATTGCAGGCAGGGTCCGTCCACGCTAACGTCGGCATCGCCGACAGGCTGGGAAACGCCATCATGGAACGACGCCTTCTCCGGAACCTCGCTACCAGCGCGCTGATCTCCGTTGCCACGACAGGATGCCACGCCACCATGGCCACATCGACCTCATCCGGGCCTTCTTCCGCGCTGCCGGAGGGCCACTACACCAACGTCGGCGCCGAATGGCCGCTGAAGTTCAGGGCGCACTATTTCGGCGGCCACTGCTTCGACACCCAATCGTGCGAGATCGTCTATCGTGGTTTCAGGCATGGAGCGGAAGACAGGCCGTCGCCCGCAGTCGAATCGTATGGGCGGCCGCTCGAGAAGCTGCTGAGTGCGGGCCGTGGCCCCATTCCGAACTTCCCGCCCCCGGCCCGCGTCACTTGGCGCGCGAAGGACGGGACGCCGTTTGAGGCCGAGATCGACATCGGTGAAATTTTCCGGGATGAGTTGATACGACACCATGTGGCACGGGAAGATGCCCTGGATCCTGCGACCAGCGGGACGCCCGGAATCATCCTGGAGGTGAACGATCGGACCATCAACGTCTACATGCGGGCCATGATCGCGTTGAAGAAGCCGCAGTTTCCGGATCGTCCGCACAGTGATTTCCGCGACGACCTGATCAAGGTATTCAGCCGCACGTACTGAGCAAGGAGTGCTCGTCATGGGTTCGGTCCACAACTCGCAGCCGCGCGATGGCGGCGTCGACATCGAGATCGTCGGTGCCGAGGGTCCCGAGAGTTATCGTAGCGCCGAGGAGGCATTGGCGCAGCTCCGTATCCCCGTTCTCCTTCGGAGAGATCGTCCGCACGAGCGACTGTATGTTGCGACGATGGACGGTACCGGCAATAGCATGTTCGATGACGAACCAGAGAAATGGAGCGCCGTCGCCAAGCTGTATGACCAGATCGAACAAAGAAAGCCCGCGCGCATCGCCGCGGGCTATGTAGAAGGCACCTACACCCAGAACGGCCTGCTGAAGAAGCCTGAAAAACTGTGGGACGGCCGCTTCGGCCATACCTTCGACGAGCGGGTCGAGACGGCCTATCTGCAGCTCTGCGAGCAGGCCAAGAAATGGCTCGAGGAAGATCCCCTGGCCCAGGTCAGGATAGCGGGCGTGGGTTTCAGCCGTGGTGCGGAGAGTGTTGCGGCCCTGGAGCGCATGGTGCACGAGCGGGGCATCCGCGACCCGTTGGGCGTGAAGGTGGAGCGCGACGCGGAAAATCTTGTCGTAAGCATCCAGTATGCGGACCGTCCCCTGCTTGTGGAGCCGGGCAAAACTCCGCAAGTCGCGTTGCTCTTCGACCCCGTGTCGACGGGGGTCGAGGAACACGACCGGCGCCTTCCGCCCTCGACGCTGTCCACCCTGCAGATCACGGCACAGCACGAGCGTCGCGATCTTTTCCCCTCCAGCCAGCACGTTCCCCGGGGTTTCAGCGAAGACCATCGCAACTACAACGCATGGGTGGCCGGCTGCCATAGCGACATCGGTGATACGTACCGGCGCAACGGCCTGGGCGCGCTGAGCTTCAATCTGGGCGTGGAGTTCCTCAACCGGTTGAGTGACCGGCCCTATCTCGAAAAGCGGCCCGTTCCCGATGACCCTGCCCAGTTCGTCATCCATCGCTCCGACCAGCACATGGGCGGTCTGTACGGCACGCGTGGCTACGATCACGACGGCGTCCGCGACCACGAGGACACGCTGGCGCCGGAACGGCTCTGCCGGCGTGGCGTGGTCGACGACTGCAACCGCAAGCAGCCGATCGACGATGCGCTCGATGCCCAGATCGAGCGCCGCACCGGCGTGTCGTTGCAGGCATCCCCGCAGGCCATGGACGGGCGTGTCGACGATGCAGGGGATCGCTCCACCTGGTCCGGGCTGAATGAGATCGTGGAGCGGGCGTCGCGGGCGGGTGCGTCAAACGGAAGCGACCCAATGTCGGCCGTAGTGAGTGAATACCTTCGTGGTCCCTGGGGCAGGCAGTTCCAGGCCGATGTCGCGAGGCATCTGGCGGCGGCTCAGCAGATGGAGGTGATACCCGCTGTCAGCGAGCCGGTACGCGAAGCATCCGGTCCAGTGCGCTGAGCGCACATCAGCGCCTTTCCTCCATCAGGCCGACCAGGTTGCCGTCCGGATCGCGCAGGAAGCCGGTCCACAGTTCGTGGTCCGGCATGCGCGCGACCAGTTGCGGCGGGCGTTCCTCGGTGGCGCCGCGCGCCACCAGTCCGGCCTGGGTGGCCTGGATGTCCTCCACGCTGAAATAGAGGATCGAGTTCGCGCCGACGGTGCCTGCGCCCTGCGGCGTGGTCAGCATCAGTCGCACATCGCCGGCCTGCAGGAAGGCCAGCGTCGGTCCCGGCTGGAACAGGAACGCCAGGCCGAGTACATCGCGATAGAACGCCAGCGCCGCTTCGACATCGCTGACGGTGATGGCGATCTGGCGAATGCCGGAAAGTCGGGGTTCCATTGCGGTGCCCCCTTCGGTCATCACTTCGGGCGCCGGCTGCTGCGCAGCAGGAACAGGCTGCCGACCAGCATGCCGAGCAGCGACGCGGCCAGGCCCAGGCCCAAGGCCACCACCACATCGGCCACCGGCGCGCCGGGGCCGGTCACGCCGCGCGCTGCGTCCACCGCGATGCGCACCAGCACCGCGACCGGCACGGCCGCGCCGATCAGCAGCCACAAGCTGAGGAAGCGGCCAGTACCGAAGGCGCGCAGCAGCATGGCGATCACGCCCACCGCCACCAGGCCGGGACCATACAGGGCGCGCGGCAGGCCGGCCTGTTCCGGCGCCAGCTGCCAGTAGGGAAAGCCCACGCCGACCAGGGCGATCAGGAAGCCGATCCACCGCCAAGCCCTGCTGTCGCGCGTCATGCCCCGCTCCCTACGTGTGGATGCCGCGCAGCGTAGCGCAACCGCCGCCGGCGCGCGTCAGTCGAACATCGCCTGGATCGCGGCCAGGCCGGCGCTGGCGCGTTCCTTCTTGCGTTCCGCATCGGCCACCGGATCCGCGCCGTCGCGCTGCAGCTCATCGGCTGGCAGTTCGTCGATGAATCGGCTGGGTTGCAGGCGCAGGCGTTCGCCGAAGCGGCGGGTCTCGCGGCTGTGGCTGAGCCACAACTGGATCTTGGCGCGGGTGATGCCCACGTACATCAGGCGCCGCTCTTCCTGCAGGTTGCCTTCCTCCACGCTGGTCTCGTGCGGCAGCGTGCCGTCCTCGCAGCCGACGATGAACACGTACGGGAACTCCAGGCCCTTGGCGGCGTGCAGGCTCATCAGGCGCACCTGGTTGCCGCCATCGTCCTTGTCGTTGCGCGACAGCAGCGCCAGCTGCGCGGCCAGGTCGCCGGCCGAACTGCCGCGCGGGCCGCCCTCGAACCAGTCCGCCAGTTCATCCAGGTTGGCGCGGCGGCGCTGGAACGAGGCTTCGTCCTTGCACTGCGCGCGCAGGTCGGCCAGCAGGCCGGAGCGCTCGCTGAGCCGCCGCACCAGGTCCGCGGGGGGCAGTTCCTCGGCGTGGCGGCGCAGGTCGCGCAGGATGTCGACGAAGGCGCTCAGGCCATTGGCCGCGCGCGGCGGCAGCGCCTTCAGCGCCCCCATCGATTCGGCGGCGCGCGACAGCGGCAGGTGCGCGTGTTGCGCCATCTCGGCGAGCTTGGCAAGCGAGGTGGCGCCGACTTCGCGCTTGGGCGACTGCACCGCGCGCAGGAAAGCGGCGTCGTCGTCGGGGTTCACCAGCAGGCGCAGCCACGACAGGGCGTCCTTCACTTCCTGGCGCTCCAGGAAGGCGGTGCCGCCGGTCAGGTGGTAGGGGATGCGCAGCAGCTGCAGCGCCTTCTCCAGCGCGCGCGACTGATGATTGCCGCGGAACAGGATGCAGAAGTCGCTCCAGGCCGCGCTCCTGGACGCATGCACGAAGGAGATCTCGGCCGCGACCTTTTCGGCCTCGTGTTCGCTGTCGCGGCATTCCCATACGCGGATGCGCTCGCCGTCGGCCTGGTCGCTCCACAGCTTCTTCGGGTGTTCGTGCGGGTTGTTGGCGATCAGCGCGTTGGCGGCGCGCAGCACGCGGTTGCTGCAGCGGTAGTTCTGCTCCAGCTTGATGATCTGCAGGGCCGGATAATCCTTCGCCATCTGCAGCAGGTTGTCGGGATTGGCGCCGCGCCAGGCGTAGATGCTCTGGTCGTCGTCGCCCACGCAGGTGAAGTCGCCGCGCTCGCCGGCGATGGCCTTCAGCAGGCGGTACTGGGCGTCGTTGGTGTCCTGGCATTCGTCGACCAGCAGGTAGCCGATGCGCTCGCGCCACGCCGCTGTGATTTCCGGGTCGCTCTCGAGCACCTGCACCGGCAGGCGGATCAGGTCGTCGAAATCGACGGCGTTGAACGTGGTCAGCCGGTCCTGGTAACGCTGGTACAGCAGCGCGGCTTCCTTCTCGCGGTTCGTGCGCGCGTGGGCCAGCGCCTCTTCCGGCGAGAGACCGGCGTTCTTCGCGCGCGAGATCAGGTTCTTCGCCATCTCCACCTCGTCGGGCTTGGCGCCGTACATCAGGTCCTTGACCTGCGCGCTGGCGTCGTCGGCGTCGAAGATGGAGAAGCCGCGCTTCAGGCCCACGGCGGCGTGTTCGATCTGCAGGAACTTCAGCCCCAGCGCATGGAAGGTGCAGATCGTCAGGCCCTCGGCCGCGTCGCCCTTGATGCGCTTGGACACGCGTTCGCGCATTTCCTTGGCGGACTTGTTGGTGAAGGTGATCGCCGCGATCCGGCGCGCCGGAAAGTGGTTGCCGGCGATCAGGTGCGCGATCTTCTCCACGATCACGCGCGTCTTGCCGCTGCCCGCACCCGCGAGCACCAGCAGGGGGCCCCTGCTGTGAAGGACGGCGGCGCGTTGGGGGGGGTTGAGACCGTGCATGGGGCGTACTTCTGCGTAGGTCGTCAGTTTACAGACAACGGCGCCCTGCTCCCTATAGCATGGCCGGGCTGGCCCACATGGAGGTTACCTGGATGCGCATTCTCGGCTGCTGTCTGCTTGTCATCGCCTCTGCCCTGCCGTCGGCGCACGCCGCCGCCCAGGAAGAGAGGATCGATCCGGCGGTTCTGACGGAGGGATTCCTGGCAGCCCATCCGGACCTGCGATGGCGTGCCGAAGGCGTGCGCTCCTATGAGCGCAAGGACTACGCCGCCGCGATGACCGAACTCAAGCGTGCCGCCTACTATGGCGACAAGCCGGCGCAGGCGATCATCGCCGAGATGTACTGGGGCGGCATCGGAGTGCCGGAGGACCGGGCGCTCGCCTACGCCTGGATGGATATCGCCGCGGAGCGGGCCTATCACGATTTTCTGGTGCGCCGGGAAGGGTACTGGAGGGCGCTGGACGAAGCGCAGCGTCGCGATGCGCTGGAGCGCGGCCAGGCGGTGCTGGCCGAGTATGGCGATGATGTGGCCAAGCCGAGGCTGGAGAGGATCCTCAAGCGTGAGATGCGTCGCGTCACGGGAAGTCGGGTGGGGTTTGTCGGCAACCTCACCATCATTCCCAACACCGGCCCGCTGGCGGGGACGGGCATGACCCTGCGTGGCGACGAATACTATGCAAAGAAGTACTGGCAGCCCAGGGAATACTGGCAGTTGCAGGATGCGCTGTGGAAGGCGCCGCTGAAAGGGCGTGTGCGCGTGGGCGAGCTGGAGTCGGTGGAGTCCGAGGCGGGGCCCGGCAAGCCCTAGGATCGGGGAGGTCGCGCATGGACGTGAACCGCAAGCGGCGTAGGTGGATGGGCGCCATTGTCTTGGCTTGTCTGGCGGCCCTGCAGGCCGCGGCGGCGCAGGAGGGGGCCAAGCCGATCTCGCGGAAGCAGCAGGCCACCCTGAGCAGTGCGGTGTTCCTGAACGCGCACCCGGACATGAAACACCGCAAGCAGGGATGGGATGCCTATGCCGAGGGGGATTTCGCGCTGGCGCGCGCGCAATTCCTGAAGGCCGCCTGGTACGGCGACAAGCCCTCGCAGGCCATGCTGGCGGAGATGGACTGGAAAGGCCTGGGCGCGGCCGTGGATCGCGCCTCGGCCTACGTATGGGCCGACATCGCGGCCGAGCGCGGCTATGCCGTGTTCGTCGGGGTACGCGAACGCTACTGGCGCGCGCTGGACAATGCCGAAAAGGCGCGCGTGGCGCAGGACGGTCCGGTGCGCCTGGCCGAGTACGGTGATGGTGTCGCCCGTGGCCGTCTGGAGCGGCACCTGCGCCGGCATCTGCGCGACATCCAGTGGTCGTCGAGGACGGTGGCGCCGCCAAGGACGGTGACCGTGTACGACGATCACGGCGTTCCCAAGCGGATCGATGGAAGCCGCTTCTACTCGCCCACTTTCTGGGACCCGGCCCAATACCAGGCCTGGCAGGATGCTCAATGGCGAGCGCCCCCGGAAGGCAGCGTGGAGGTGGGCGGTGTCGAGCAGGTCAGGCCGCCCGAAGGCGAGTAGCGGATGGGTCGGCCCCTTACAATGGCGCCATGGCCAAGCTCTACTTCTACTACTCGGCGATGAATGCCGGGAAGACCACCACGCTGCTGCAGTCCGCGCACAACTATCGCGAGCGCGGGATGCGGGTGGCGATCCTCACCCCGCGGCTGGACGACCGTGCCGGGGCCGGGGTGGTGGCGTCGCGGATCGGCCTGCGATCGGAGGCGGTCGCGTTCGAGCGCGGCGACGACCTGGAACACTGGATCCGCGACGACATCGCCGCTCACGGCAAGCTGGACTGCGTGCTGGTGGACGAGGCGCAGTTCCTGTCCCGCGCGCAGGTCTGGCAACTCAGCGAGGTGGTGGATGCCTTGCGCATCCCGGTGCTCTGCTATGGCCTGCGCACCGACTTCCGGGGTGAGCTCTTCGAGGGCAGCCAGTACCTGCTGGCCTGGGCCGACGAGATCAGCGAGATCAAGACCATCTGCCACACCGGCAAGAAGGCGACCATGACGGTGCGCGTCAACGAACAAGGCCTCGCCGTGCAGGATGGACCGCAGGTGGAGATCGGCGGCAACGAGCGCTACGTGTCGGTCAGTCGCGCCGAGTTCAAGAAGATCGCGCGCGGCGAGGGACGCATCGATCCCCTGCAGCCCGGCCTGCCCCTGGCGTGAGCCGCCTCAGCGGCAGGCCGCACGCAAGGCGGCGATCTCGCGCGGGATGACGCCGCCGTCGGGCTGGGCGCTGCGCAGTTCGGCGCCCAGGGCGTCGAGGTCGCGCTGCGCGCGTTCGCGTTCGCCCATCCGGCACCGCGCCTGGGCCAGATAGCCGCGCGCCAGCCAGCGCAGCTTGGGCGCTTCGCTGCCGCCACCCTCATGGCGGGCGAGCGTCTCCAGGGGCGCGAGGGCCTGCTGCGGACGTCCCAGCCGGATCTGGTGCCGTGCCAGCGACAGTTCCGCGAACCAGGTACGGGGATGCTCCGGCCCGAAGCCCACCCGGGTAAGTCGTACCGCGCGGTCGAAGCGCTCGGTGGCGCCGTCCAGGTCGCCCTTGTCGGCCAGCACCTCGCCGATCATGCGGTCGGTCTCGCCTATCAGCGCATGGCTGGCGCCGATGGTGGCCACGCGCATGCGCCGGGACTCCTCCAGTGCGGCCAGCGCCTCGTCGTAGCGGCCGGCGCTGTGCAGCACCATGCCGTAGTTGAACAGGCCGCCGGGCAGGATCTGCAGGCTCTCGCTCTCGCGCCAGATGTCGATGGCCTGGCCGACGTCGCGCACCGCGGTGGCGGCGTCGCCCCGCTCCCACGCGACGATGCCCATCGAGTTCCAGCTCGAGGCGGCATCGCGGTGGCGCGGGCCCAGGGTTTCCAGCGTCATCGCATGCAGTCGCCGCAGTTCCTCGTCCGCCTGCAGCAGCCGGCCCTGGTCCACGTGCACGGCCGCGATGTGCCGCCGCAACGCTTGGGTCAACGGATGGCGGGGCCCGTGGATCTCCTCGGACAGATCGCGCGCGCGCTGGAACGAGGCCAGGGCCGCATCGGTCTCGCCGCGGTTGCGGTACAGCAGTGCCAGGCTGCGCTGGATTTCGATGGCCAGCGGATGCCGCGCATGACCGTGCGCCTGCAGGTGGGCCAGGGCGGCGCGGTAGCCGCGCACGCCCGCCTCGGCGTTGCCCAACTCCACATCCAACTGGGCGAGGTCGCGCAGATTCTCCGCGACACCGGCTTCGTCCTGCAACGAACGGCGGGTGTCCAGTGAGCGCTCGAACATCTGTCGCGCCACCTGCTTCTCGCCCGCATCGGCACGGCAGCGGCCGTTCTGCGACTGGAACTCCGCCACCGCCAGCGGCAGCCGGGAAGACAGGCGCGGCAACCGGGGCTCCATGTGCGCCATCGCCTGCGCGCACTGGCGCGAACGCCCGAGCAGGCGCAGCACGCGCCCGTGCTGGGTGGCGGCCTGCAGGCGCAGGCTGTCCGGGGCATCGGGCGTGGCGTCCAGCACGCGTGCCTGCTTTTCCAGCAGCGCGAGCGATTCACGGTAGTCCCCCAGGCCCAACCTCAGGCGCGCTATCACGCCCAGCAACTCGGCCTGCGCCAGCGGCTGGCTGGCGAGCTCGCGCATGCCGCGGCGTTCGCCCGCGGCCAGCAGTTCACGCGCATCGAAGGTGCTGCCCTGCTGTGAAGCGCTGGCGTTGTCGAACAGGCCGATCACGAAGTCCTGCATGGCTTGTGCGCGGGCGGCTTCGCGCATGGCCTGGCGACCCTGCCACAGGCTTGCCGCCAGCGCCGCCACCAGCAGCGCCGTGGTCAGTCCGCCGATGGCCAGCGTCCAGCGCTGGCGCACCAGGTACTTCTGCAAGCGATAGCCCAGGCTCTGCGGGCGGGCCAGCACGGGCCGGCCTTCCAGGTGGCGCTGCAGGTCGCGCGACAGTGCCTCCACCGAGGGATAGCGCTGCTCCGGCGCCTTCCGCAGGGCCTTCAGGGCGATGTTGTCCAGGTCGCCGGCCAGGCGTCGCGCGTTGCGTCGCGCATCCGGACAGCGGCTGCGACTGCCGTCCGTGGTACGCAGCGTGGCCACCGAAGGCTTGAGCGGCTCGACCGCGAGGATGGCCTGCTCCCATTCGGCATCGGTCTGCCGGCGCAGGCGGTAAGGTTTGGTGTCGGCGATCAGTTCGTACAGCACCACGCCCAGCGAATAGACATCGGTCATGGTGGTGACCAGTTCGCCGCGCACCTGTTCCGGTGCGGCGTAGTGCAGGGTGAAGGCGCGCACCTCGGTGCGCGGATGCACGGGCGCCGGCTCCGGGTCGTCGAGCAGCTTGGCGATGCCGAAATCCAGCAGCCGCACATCGCCGCCGGGGGTCACCAGGATGTTGGACGGCTTGAGGTCGCGGTGGACGATCAGGTTGGCGTGCGCGTGGCTGACCGCCTCGCAGATCTGCAGGAACAGCTTCAGCCGCTCTTCCAGGCCGATGTTGTTGGCCTGGCAGTAGTCGGTGATGGACACGCCCTCGACGTATTCCAGCGCAAGGTAGGGCTGTCCCTCGCCGCCGATGCCGGCGTCCAGCAGGCGTGCGATGTTGGGGTGCTCCAGCCGCGCCAGGATCTCCCGTTCGCGGGTGAAGCGCAGGCGCAGGTTGGGGTCGGCCAGGCCGGGACGCAGCAGCTTCAGGGCGACGCGGCGCTGGTACAGGCCGTCGGCCCGCGAGGCCAGCCACACCATGCCCATGCCGCCCTCGCCCAGCATGGATTCCAGCTGGTACGGACCGATGCGGATGCCGGGCTTCAGCTGGTCGGGCTTGTCGACCAGCGGCTGGTCGATGAAATCGTCGCCTTCCTCTTCCAGCGCGAGCAGCTTCTCGAGTTCGCGTGCGGTCTCCGGATCGTCCGCGCGCAGGATCTCCAGCTGCTGCGCGCGTGCCTCCGGGTCAAGCTCCAGCAGGACGTCCAGCAGCGGCGACAGGCGTTGCCAGCGTTCGGCGTCCATCGCGGTGCGCTGCGCGCCGGCCTCAGCTGTCCTGCATGGCCGACAGCAGGAACATGCGCGCCTTCTGCCAGTCCCGGCGGATGCTGCGCTCGGAGCGCTGCAGCAGTTCGGCGATCTCCAGCTCCGACAGGCCGGCGAAGTAGCGCATCTCCACCACCTGGGCCAGGCGCTCGTCGGCGGCGGCGAGTTTCTCCAGCGCATCGTTCAGCGCCAGCATGTCCTCGTCCAGGCGCAGGTTGCCCTCCACCTCTTCCGGGATGTCGGCCACGCGCTTGAGGTCGCCGCCGCGCTTGCGCGCCAGCCGGCTGCGCGCGTAGTCGACCACCACGCTGCGCATCGAGGAGGCGGCATAGGCGAAGAAATGCGCGCGGTCCTCGAACTTGGCCGTGCCGGTGGAGCCGAGCAGCTTCAGGTAGGACTCGTGCACCAGCGCGGTGGCGTCCAGCGTATAGCCGTGCTGGCCGGACAGCTGCCGGCGGGCCATGGTGTGCAGTTCCTGGTACAGGGTGGCCAGCACGCGGTCCAGCGCGGCGCGGTCGCCGCCCCGGGCAGAGTCCAGCCACAGCGTGATGTCGGGTGCGTCGGCCATCCTTCTCCCCTGCGGAGCCAAGGGCGCGAATATAACGTTATTTCACAATCACCGGGCACCTGCCCCATGGCACGGGCAGGCGCGTCAGCGCTGGCAGTGGCCGCACCACACGGTGGCCCGCTGGCCGACCAGGGCCTGCTTCATCGGCCGGCCGCAGCGCGGGCAGGATTCGCCGCCCCGCCCATAGGCGGAGAGTTCCTGTTCGAAGTAGCCGGGCGCCCCGTCCGGGCTGAGGAAATCCCGCAAGGTGGTGCCGCCGCGGGTGATGGCGTAGGCCAGGATCGCCTTCACGGCCTCGGCCAGGGCCGCGTAGCGCTCGCGGGAGACCTTGCCGGCGGCCCGCAGCGGCGAGATGCCCGCGCGGAACAGGCTCTCCGCCGCATAGATGTTGCCCACGCCCACCACCACCGCCTGGTCCATCAGGAAGGTCTTCACCGGCGCCTTGCGTCCCCGGCTCATCGCGAACAGGTAGTCGCCGTCGAACGCATCCGACAGCGGTTCCGGCCCCAGTCCCTGCAGCAGGGGATGGATCTCGCCCGGGGTCTGCCACAGCAGGCAGCCGAAGCGGCGCGGATCGTTGAAGCGCAGCACGCGGCCCGCGCCGCCACGCGCGCCGGCCAGGGCGATGTCGACGTGGTCGTGCGCCGTCGCCGGCGTGGTCGCCGGCAGCACGCGCAGGCTGCCGGACATGCCCAGGTGCAGCAGCGCGCTGCCGGCCTCGGTATCTATCAGCAGGTACTTCGCACGGCGCCGCACGGCCTGGATGCGCTGGCCGGGCAGGTCGCGCGCCACTTCCGGGGGGATGGGCCAGCGCAGGTCCGGCCGTCGCAGGGTCACCGCCTGGATGCGCCGCCCTTCGACGTGCGGGGCCAGCCCGCGGCGGGTGGTCTCGACCTCGGGCAGTTCAGGCATGGCCGGGCACGGCTCCGTAGTACTCGCCTTCCCGGCGCACCTGCACCGGGCCGCCGAAGGCATGGCTCAGGTGGGTCCCGGTCAGCGTGCCGGCGCGGTCGCCATCGGCGTACAGCGCGCCATCGCGCAACAGCAGCACACGGTCGATCTCCGGGATGATCTCCTCGATGTGGTGCGTGACCAGCACCAGGGTGATCCCGCGCTGCGCCAGGCTGCGCATCAGGCCCAGGAAATGCCGGCGCGCCACCAGGTCCAGGCCGGCGGTGGGTTCGTCCAGCAGCAGGGCCTGGGGTTCGTGCACCAGCGCGCGCGCGATCAGCACGCGGCGCATCTCGCCGGTGGACAGTTCGGCCACCTGGCGGTCGGCCAGTGGGGTCGCGCGCACCTGCTCCAGCGCGCGCCGCGCCCGCAGGCGCATGTCGGCGTCGACCTGCCGGTGCGGCGGCACGACGAAGCTGGAAAAGAACCCGGTGACCACCGCATCTTCCACCCGCAGGTAGGGCATCTGCTGCAGGTCGCGGGTCAGGTCGCTGGTCACCAGGCCCAGGCGGTTGCGCAGTTCGTTCACGTTCCAGCGGCGCAGGCCGAACACCTTCACCGGCGCGTCGCCTTCGCGGGCCAGCGGATACAGCTCGCGGCTGATCAGCTTGATGAAGGTGGACTTCCCGCAGCCGTTGGGCCCCAGGATGGCCGTGTGCTGGCCCAGCGGGATGCGCAGCGACAGGTCGTGCAGTACGCGGGTGGCGCCGCGCACCACGGTGGCGCGGTCCAGTTCGAACAGGGGCGCGAGCGGTGTCGTCGCGGCGGGAGAGGCGGGCAGGTTCATCGGCGCGGGGGCGGGAGCGAGCCGGTGCAGCGTACCCGAATCCGCGCCACGTCCGCCGTGCGCATCATCGCCCTACAATGCGGCCATGCGTGCCCGCCTGCTCGTCCTCGCCATCGCCATCGCCATCGCCTGTCTGCCGTACGCCGCGCGGGCCCAGGTCACGGCCACCGGCGATTACCTGGCGCGGATGGACGCCGACCGCGACGGGCGCGTCAGCCTGGCCGAGTACCAGGCCTGGATGAGCTATGCCTTCGAGGGCATGGACCGCAACCGCGACGGCACGTTGTCGGTGGATGAGCTGCCTGGGGGGCGCGGCAGGCCCATCACCCGCGAGGCGCATCTGGCCCAGCTGGCCGAGCGCTTCCGCCGCCAGGACGTGGACCGCAATGGCTTTCTCAGCGAACGGGAACTGGCGGCGCCGCCGCAGTAGATCGCCTCAGGTGTGGATCAGGCGGCCACCGGCGAACGCCCAGTTCTCCCACGTCGTCTCCTTGAAGCAGACCATGACATTCTCCGGATCCCGTCCCGCGGCCTGCAACCGCTGCATCAGGTCGGCCAGCAGCGCCTTCTTCACCTTCACGCTGCGCCCGGCCGACCACAGGATCTCGATCAGGACGAAGTCCTCGCCACGCACGCCGGCGACATCCGGGTATCCCGGGTCGTAGCGGAAGTCTTCGTCCGACAGTTCCAGCACACGCTGGAAGCGGTCGGTGGGGGGCACGCCGGACGCGACCAGCGCGGCATGCACCGCGTCGAGCACGGACGACTTGAAGGCCGCGTCCTTCGGTTTGCGGACAGTGAGCGTGACCAGGGGCATGGT